>NZ_CP062973.1:1669642-2003571 GCF_017311165.1 Psychroflexus sp. ALD_RP9
CATTAGTCTTGGTCTACCGCTACAACGCTTAAAGCATTGTAAGCACCGTTTTTAAGCGGATACATCGTACCATTGACTTCTTGGAAAAATTCAACACCAATCACCTGAATTAAAGGTAGGGTAGAAGCTGCTGTAACACTGGCGCTGAGGTTAATCAACGAAGTGGTGGCATTATCCCATGGCAAAATACTTGACTCATCCGAATCAAACACTGAAGTTTCATTCACAAAGTCTAATTCTGCTAAACCAGTCACAATTTTAAAATGCGTTGTTCCACCAGGAGCTGCAATCATTGTTGCCGGCTGAAACGGATCAACATCAACTGTGCCTTCACCTGTGACGCGATCTAAATTCCCTTGGTAACTAGCGTAAAGTGTACGGCCTAACTTTGCCTTCGAGTTGAAGTCAAAGTCTTGCAAAAGTCCCATGTTACCATCTTGAACGGTACGCAAACCACGATCGTTAACCGTATCTGATTTAACCACCTGGACCAAACGCTTTTGTAAATTAGCAGTGACACGTTTGTCGGTCACATTTTGCAACAACAACCGAATCGCATCCCGTAAAATTTTACCGCCTTTACCAGCTCTTCCAAATTCAGAACCATTTTCTCGCGTTCTTTGAAACGCAGGATCATTTTTGATTCTGTTGCCATCAACACCACCTTTTTCTCTTGCGAGGTGGCCATCAGAGGTCTTGTAAAACGAAATTCCGCCTACAGTGCCTTTCAATTTAATAATACCTGTTTGTCTAGCCATAATAAATATGTTTTGAGACAAAGCAAAGCCTAATAAGCGGCTGTCGCAAAAGTTCTGTCACTTATGGCGTAATTGTCAGTTTTGGCGCAATAGTCACCTTAAACGAGTTTAAAATAGCTTAAAACAAAGTATATTAGCTTAATAAGTTAATGAAAAGCTATGTAAACGTATGGATAGAGCATAGATAAAGTAAGTCTTTAATTAAATTTACCTAAATGGCACTAAATACTAATGAAAGTTAAAAAGCGCATCCAAGTTCACTCTACTGATATTCAAAATATCACTGGCTTTAGTTTGAGACATTCACAACGAATACTTCAGCAACTTAGAAAAATGAATGGTAAAACTAAGCAACAAATTGTCACCACTTACGAGCTTGCAGACTATCTAGGAGTAGACCTTAAAATCATTGAAGATTTTATAGAAAGTTAAAATATATTTGGTCGTATTTGGTTATATTTATAATCAAGTTCTTATTAATCAGGATAATATTGAAAATCTTAATTTAGGGAAATAGTATCAAATGAAAAGTGACCTATTCGGTTACCTACTTAAATCAAAGTTTTTTAAATCGTTGTTTATCAGCTTTTTATATTAGTTGTTCATCGGGCTGCCACCCCGACTTTTAGCCTTGTAAATTCAACTAAATTTTACTAAATAGTTGATTATCAAGGCTTTTTTGTTTTTATAGGTTACATATTTTACCATATAAAACCACTTTTTTGGTGTCCAAATTGGGGACAACTTTTTAAGCCTTGATTTTTAACCTGATACCCCATGATATAAGGGAAATGACTAAATATATTATTGTATTTTGGTGACCATTTTTAATCCATTCAGGTGTCCATTTTTACCTAATTTTTTTACTTGAGTTATTTTACTTTCCATAGATACTCCAATTCTGGAAAATCTTCTTTTTTATAATAGGGTGGGAAGTATTTATTTATGCCACCTGTAAGACTTTTAAAAAAGAATGAATCTATAGTGCGTTGATACTCTTCTATGGGGTATTGACTCAGGCTACCTTTTTTGAAATAATTCTTAATAGAATCGTGAATTTCAAGGTTTAAAAAGCAAATATTTTCACTTGGATTTTTTGAATTATAAACTACGATGTAGTTTTTGCCTATTCTTGGGTTTGAGTTGCCAAATGCAGCTAAAGAAACAGCTCCTTTATAAGTTATATTTTTAGCTCGAAACTTATAACTAGCCAATGTAGTTCCTCTACCTGTGTAAGCTTCCCATAATTAGAACTGTTGATTATTCCAATCTATTTGCAAACTTATTAGTATGACTTATTTCATAAGGTTTTTTTAAAAGCGACTGTGATCTAATGGATTGTTGTAGGTTTCTCTTGGAAAATTTTTAAATCGCTTTAAAATGATATTTTTCCTTTAAGATTTTTGGTAAAATGTAGTGTAGGTTTTTAAATGCTTTTTGGCTATCATGCATAACAATAATGCTACCATTTCTAACTTGTGACTTGTAAATTTTAAAACATTCTTGAGGTGATTTTCGCATATCGTAGTCTTTTGTAATTACATCCCACATCACGATTTTAAATCCCTTTTGGTGTAAAATTTTCGCTTGTTTAGAAGTGCACTTGCCGTATGGTGGTCTAAATAAGCAAGTTTCTTTACTTAATTGTTTAATGATTTGCTGGCAATTATTTATATCTTCTATATAGTCTTCGGTATTTGTTTTCCAACCATTGAGGTGTTGCATGCTATGATTACCAATGCTGTGACCTTCATTTATAATCTGTAGAAAAATTTCTGGATGCTTTTTAATATTATCACCGATACAGAAAAAAGTTGCTTTGGCTTTAAATTGTTTTAATTGCTTTAAAACCCAAGGTGTTACCTCAGGTATTGGTCCGTCATCAAAGGTTAAATAAATATTGTTATCAGTAAAACGCCAAAGTCGTTTTGGGTAAAGTAAATTATAAAACCAACTGCTTTTTAGCATTATTCTAATTCTTGAGTTGCTTCTTCTAAAAGTTCACTTGAGTTAGTTGAATCTATAGCTTGGTTAGGCGACGCTTCTAACTCCTCATCATTAAATAAGCCGAATAAGTCTAAGTAGCCATTGAATTTTTCAGCTTCCTGACGGGCTAGTTCACTATCTTTTGCAATGATTAAAATGTCGACTAAACTCCTATACTTTTCAATTTCAGTATAAATTTTTTGAGCGTATTCATATTGCTTTTCAAAATCTAAACTACTATAGTATTTCAACCAATCTTGATATTTTTTAGCAACACTTCTCCATATTTCTCTTGCTTTTTCTGGTTTACCAATTTCATAATAGCCTAAAATATAAGGCTCTAATAAGGTATCAAATCCAAAATATTTTACTGGCATTTTCTCCATTGCCAAGTCAAGTATATCTTCAGCTTTATCGTATTTCTTTTCTTCTAGTAGTTTTTCCAGAAGGCGCGCTAGATTACTGCGGTAAGTAATAGCATTCTTGCGGGTTTCTGGGTCGTGGTAAATGTGATCACTCCCTAAATTACCCCAATCCCAATTCATGACTAATTCGTACATTTTGTCACTATCAATTCTACCCATATCGAAAGGATTATTCGGATTTACAGGTGTTTTTATAGGCGTTAATTTGTAAACAACACCATGCAATTGAAGGTAGTCTTTTAACCATAAGTAGTCTGAATCATTATAACTTCCGCCTGTAAAGTAAATTGGTCTTTCCCAATCATTAGAGGCTAATACGTCAAGCATTAATAAGCGATTTTTATAAATAATGTTGTCATCTAAGTTTAAAATGATCTCATCTACAGCTTTGTTTTTGTCATTAACTGAAAGACTATTACTTTTTATCGCTTGTTGAATATCGACTGGAATTCGTAATTTTTTAGAAGGAAACGTATTGTAAATTTGGCCGTTTTCAAGTTCTTCTTTTGTTGAAGGTTGGTCGCTTTTAATATACTTCATCCATTTATCTATGCTTAAAGTGTCTGCAAATCGCTTATCATCTCGATAAAACACAGCATCATTAATACTGTAAGCATAATCATCATGTTCTAAATAAGTTTTAATTGCTTCGCTGTTATAGGCTTTTCTTCGCATTTGATCAATATACCAATCGGTGGCAAATAAACTTGTATTAATTGTTCTTACATCACGTCGGTAACCTTCTATTTCTTGTGCATACCATAAGGCAAAGGTATCGTTATCACCTATTGTAAACAGTATTCCGTTTTCTTCAACAGAATCAAGGTACTTTTTGGCCATAGCTAAGGTCGTGTAACGATTTGATCGATCATGGTCGTCCCAGTTTTGTTGTGCTAAAAGTCCCGGAACTGCAAGTAATGTAGCGATTCCTACTAAAGGTGCTGCAATTTTAGGATTTAGCTTATTTTTTAAAACATCAAATAATCCAAAAACGCCAATTCCAATCCAAATAGCAAATACGTAAAACGAGCCTACTAAGGCATAATCTCGCTCTCTTGGTTCAAATGGGCGTTCATTTAAATAAATCTTTAAAGCAATTCCTGTAAAGAGAAAAAATACTGTAAGAATCCAAAAGAAATTAATGTCTTGTCTTAAATGAAACAGCAAGCCTATAATCCCCAAAATTAATGGCAAAAAGTAGTAGGTGTTTCTTGCCCGATTGTTTTTTATTTCTTCGGGTAATTCAGATTGGTTGCCAAGGAAAATTTCATCTATAGCATCGATACCGCTAATCCAGTTACCATTAAAATCGGTTAGTTTACCTTGTTCGTCGTTTTGTCTGCCAACAAAATTCCACATAAAATAGCGCCAATACATGTAGCCCATTTGATATTGAAATAAATAGTTGAAATTAGCCGCAGTTGAAGGTTTAGATATATTTAAGTAGGGACTAAATTTTTGTAAAAATCCAGCATATTCTTCAGTTGAAATTTCACCATTTTTAAATCTATTATTGTATTGTGCAACAGTTGAAATTAACTCAGATTCATTTTGGTATTCTGCTTTTACACTTAAGTCTAACGCACCAGTAAACATTAAATAATTTGCTGCGTGCTCAGTACTCCACATGCGAGGCAAAAATGTTTTCTGGGCATCATCAGAATTTTGTTTGTGGTTTTTATATTGATTTACAATCACGTATTTGCCCAATTCATGATTCATTTCATATTTTGGCTCGTCATCATAGTAAGGATTTTCAGGATCTAAACCAGCATAAAGTTCTGTAAATTGAGGGCCATAAAATAGTTTTTGTTCGGGATACTGTTCTCGGTTGTAGTAAGCTAACAATGCTCTGGCACTACTTGGGTTATTTTCATTAATAACAGTTCCTGCATTTGCCCTTATGGGCAGCATTACCCAGCTAGAAAAGCCAATAAATATAAATAATATAGAAAGTGTTATGGTATTAAGTACCTTGTAGTTGTGCTGATGCGAATACTTAAGTAATAACACAAATGCAATAATAATACTAATCCCCATAAATATGGTTCCTGAATGAAATGGTAAACCTAAACTATTTACAAAAAAGACTTCAGTTTTACCAAATAGACTTAATGTATAAGGAAGTAAGAGCTTAAATATGAAAAGTAAAATAGCAGTTACAACCACATGAGCAATAACAAAATTTTTGACAGTGATTTTTTTAGTGTGCTTGAAATAGTAGAGTAGGCCTATCGCAGGAATAGTTAATAAGCCCATAAAATGGACACCGAAAGATAAACCAATTAGAAAACATATTAAGATTAACCAGCGATTACCACGTGGTTGAAGCATATCACGTTCCCACAGCATAGCAACATAAAACATCGCTGCCATAATACAAATGGCCATGGCATAAACTTCGGCCTCAACCGCGCTAAACCAAAAGCTGTCTGTAAAAGCAAAACTTAATGAGCCCACAAAACCACTTGCCAAAACAGCTATTTTAGTTGCTGGGTTTGCTGTTTCTAACTTTACAAATTTCTTTAATATCAGGACAATGGTCCAAAACATAAATAAGACCGTAAATGCTGAAGCAACACCTGACATGAGATTAACCATGAGGGCTATTTGCGAATTATCAAACGCAAACATTGAAAAAAACGCGCCAAATATTTGGTAAAATGGTGCTCCTGGTGGATGGCCAACTTGTAATTTAGCTGAAGTAGAAATATATTCGCCAGCATCCCAAAAACTTGCCGTTGGTTCTACTGTTAAAGCATAGGTAAGTAGGGCAATAGCAAAAGCTAGCCATGCTAAGGTTTTATTCCAAAATGAAAAATTAAGCTGTTGCATGAAAGTTGATTTAAGTAGCGAAAATAAGGATTATAATTTAACCCTAATGCAAGCCTATAACGATAATTTGCAAGTCATATTTTTTTAAAAAAATATTTAATAAAAAAAATGATTTATTTTTTGTGTAAATTAAAATAGACCTTATATTTGCATCCCGAATTAATGGCCTATGGTGTAACTGGCAACACGTCTGGTTTTGGTCCAGAAGAGTCTAGGTTCGAGCCCTAGTAGGCCAACAAAAAACCGAATTTCATTTCTGAAATTCGGTTTTTTTATGCTTAAATTTTATTTATTAACTATGTCTTCCGTTTGTATTGCATGTAAACTAAAAGCACTATTAAAATAAAACTTGCTATATAAAACCAGTTGTCAGTTAAGAAAACTTCTAGGTTAAAGCCATCTTTAAATTTTGGAGCCTCTTGTGCTTTTGGGAGTTCTACCTGCATTATAAATCGTTTATATAATTGCTAAAGCTATCTTTAAAATTAATTTTATTATCTATTGAAATTCGGTCTATTTTGTTAAATGCCGATAGTGCCCAAATAATAAAATCAGTATAAAAATATAATTCTTTATCTTCAACTTGACCGAGATGTTTTTTAACAAATTCAACAGCAGGTTCCACTTTATCTAAATTACTCATATACTCTTGATTATTGTCATCTACAATAAAATCAATTTCATGCTCTAAAAACCAATTAATTATATGATCATGTGCTTGCTCTTCATCTTTTTTAGTCAATTTCTTTATTTCTGGGAAAGTTGCATTATAGGATGATTTAATGGCATTTTCAAGTAGTTGAAGTGTGACTTGTTCGGCACCTAACTCTTCGCCTTCATACATGAGTTCTATTTTTCCTGTAATAGCGGGAATTATTCCTATAAAGTCACTCATACGAATTTGTGTTTGTTTCTCTCCCGCTAACAACATTCGGCGTTCAGCAGTACTTACTAAATTTTCAAAAGCAGAAATACTTAAGCGTGCACTTACACCACTTTTGGCATCTATATACTCATTGTCTCTGGCTTCTATGGCGATTTGTTCAAGTAAGTTATGTGCAAAGTCAGGGATATGAATGTGTTCTTTTTGGGAATCGGTGAGTTGTGCCTCCTGTTTTGTAATTGTTTTTGATATGTTGATGTCGTTCGGATAGTGCGTTAGTATTTGAGAACCAATTCTGTCTTTTAACGGGGTAACAATGCTACCACGATTAGTATAGTCTTCAGGATTAGCAGTGAATACAAATTCTAAATCTAGTTGAAGTCTTAGGTTGAAGCCTCGAATTTGAATATCTCCTTCTTGTAAAATATTAAATAAAGCAACTTGAATTCGTGCTTGTAAATCGGGTAGTTCATTAATTACAAAAATACAACGATTAGCTCGTGGTATCATTCCGTAATGAATAACGCGTTCATCTGCGTAGCTTAATTTTAAATTTGAAGCTTTAATAGGATCAATATCGCCAATTAAATCGGCTACCGTAACATCTGGTGTAGCTAATTTTTCAGCAAAGCGCTTGCTGCGATGAAGCCAGGTTATGGGAGTGGCATCACCATTTTCATTAAGTTGGTTTTTAGCATAAGATGAAATTGGATTAAATGGGTCGTCATTAATTTCAGAGCCTTTAACAACTGGTATATACTCATCTAGTAACTCTATTAGCTGTCGAGCAATTTTCGTTTTAGCTTGACCTCTTAAACCTAATAGATTAATGTTATGTTTTGCTAAAATGCCTTGCTCAAGCTGCGGAATTACCGTGGTTTCATAACCGTGAATACCAGTAAAACTGTTTTTTCGAGCTTTAATAGCAGCGATTAAATTATCCCGCAATTCGTTTTTAATTGATTTAGATTGGTAGCCAACTTCTTTTAATTCACCAAAGGTTGATATCTTATTAATTTGCATCATTGCTATAGTTTTTTCTTTCTATTTTTTTCATAATCTTCAAAAATCATTTCACCAAGTCCTTTCAGTCCTGAGTAGTAAGCTTTTCCTTGATTGGCTTTCGTGAAGTCTTTAATGAATTCTTGTAGGTAAGGGTCTGAAGCAATCATGAAACTCGTAATAGGTATATTGAGTTTTCGTGCTTCAGCTGCTTTTTGATAGCATTTGTTGGTTATATAATCGTCTAAACCTACGCTATTTTTGTAATAGCGGCCATCATTTAATTTTAAACAGCTAGGCTTACCATCGGTAATCATAAAAATCTGTTTGTTTGCCTGTTTTTTGCGTCTTAGAATTTTCATAGCCAAATTAAGACCTGCAACTGTATTAGTATGATATGGACCAACATTAAGATACGGTAAATCTTTAATTTTTACTGTCCAAGCATCGTTACCAAATACAATAATATCAAGCGAGTCTTTAGGATAACGCGTTGTTATTAATTCGGCTAAAGCCATAGCTACTTTTTTGGCAGGTGTAATTCTGTCTTCTCCATATAATATCATACTATGGCTGATATCAATCATTAAAACAGTACTCATTTGAGTTTTGTAATAAAGGTCTTTAACAACTAAATCGTCTTCTGTGAGTTTGCTATCAAATCCACGCGATTGCGCATTTTTTAAGCTCTCTGTCATCGAAACATGGTCTAAACTGTCGCCAAATTGATAGTTTTTTAAATCACCTGTAAACTCACCTTGATTACCAGTATATTTTGAACTGTGTTGCCCACGGCCAGATTTTTTTAGCTTTCCAAATATTTGTTCAAGTGCCCGTTTTCTGATGGCTTGTTCTGTTTTGTCTGTAATTTTAAGCTGTGGAGTACCTTTTTGAGCAACTTCTTCTTTTAGATAGCCTTTTTGCTTTAACTCTTCAATGAAATCATCAATTGTATAATCTTTATTAGTAAGTTGATAGGCTTTATCGAGCTCTTTCAACCAATCAATCGCTTCATCAACGTCACCAGAAGTATGTGTAATTAATTCTTTAAAAATTTCTAGAAGTTGATTAAATAAAGAAGTAGAGTCTTCTGATTTTTGTTGGAATCTAAAGCCGGCAGTTGTTCTATCAAATTTCATAGCATAAACTTAAAAGAAACTAGCTAAAGTGACTAATAAGCATTTGTTAATTCGACATTAAACTTTATCTAAATACTTTTGTTTAAATTGAATGACAAGAGCTGAACTTCGGATGAGCATCCATATAAAAAATGCAATCCAAATTCCGTATAGTTGAAGTCCGAATGTGTCTGCAATTAAAAGACTTGGTATAAAGGCTCCAAAAGTGGCTACTAGCAGTAAGTTTCTTAAATATACAGCTTCGCCAAGGCCTTTAAAAATACCATCAAACATAAATGCAATAGCGTTAATTGGCTGCATGAGAAGTACAATCCAAAACACCTTTTCAAATTCAACTAATACAGCTTGATTTTTATTAAAAATTAATCCGATTTCGGCATAAAATATTGCACAAACTAAGCCAAGGCCAACTGCGATAATAACAGCGTATTTACTAATGTCTTTACTTAAAAGCCAAAGTTTTTGATAAGCTTTTTCACCTAGTAGTTTGCCGCCAATAGCATTGCCAGCATTGGCATAACCATCTATGAAGAATGAAAAAAACAGCCATATATTCATCAAAATACTTTGGGCTGCAATATAGTTTTTACCATAATCTGTAGCATAGGCGTTAGCAAAATAAATGGCAATATTTAAAGCTAAGGTTCTTAAAAACAAGTTAGCACTCATTTTTATAAGTGGTTTTAAATTTGGATTGAGTGAGAGTCTCAAGCCTAGATTAAAAGGTGTTTTGTTAAAGTAAAAATATAAGGCTAAAATTAACATCACAGCTTGTGCAATTACGCTTGCAATAGCAGCACCTTCAAGATGCATGGGCTTTAAAATATTTGGAATTCCAAAAACCAACACATAACTCAATATAACATTAACGAGTCCGCCAATTAAACTGCATTTCATGGCCCAAAGTGTATTTTGTAATCCTCTAAATACACCGAATATAGCAAATGTTACTAAAGTTAATGGGTACCCAAGTGCTCTGATACGATAGTAAGATTTGGCATACTCTAATATTTGGCCCTCAGCATTGTATGCTGAAAAAATCAGTTCAGCAAAAATAGCCGTAATTGTGTAGACAATAAGGCTGAGTAGTAAATTTAAAGCCAAAGTTTGTGGAACCAGTGTTTTAACAGCATTAAGTCTATTTTGTCCTAGATGTTGCGAAACTAAGGCTGAAATTGCTGTTTTTGTTTGGGCGAGAATCCATATTAATGCTGATAAAAATGAACCTACTAAACCAACTGCTGCAAGCGCTTCAACAGCATTAACCTCTACATTACCGATAATTGCTAAGTCTGTTAGTGAAATTAAAGGTTCAGCAATACCAGCTATAATAGCAGGAATGGCTATTTTGTTGATTTCGGAAAAACTAACTTTTGGTAATTTTGACTTAGATTTCATTAATAATGACTTCTAATTTCATTCCTCTCGAACCTTTTATTAAAATTGAACTATTTGTTAAGTTACTTTTTTTGAGATGTTTAATCAAGTTTTCAACGGAGTCGAAATGACTTATACTCTCAAATTCGACCGAGGCTTTTTTAAATTCTTCGCCTAATAATAAAATGTCGTTTAGTTGAAGTGATTTTGCGTATGCTAATAATTGCTGATGCTCTTTAAGGCTGGTTTCTCCAATTTCAAACATATCGCCTAAGATGGCAATTTTTTTCTTTGAATCTAAACGGCATAAGTTTTCAAGCGCTAACTTCATACTTGTAGGGTTAGCATTATAGGCATCTAGTATAATTTGATAATTTTCTCGTTTTATGAGCTCTGATCTCATTGCTTCTGGCTGAAAATTTTCAATGGCTATTTGAATATTTTTTAATGGTACGCTGAAGTATTTACCAATTCCAACAGCTGCAGATATATTTTTAAAATTATATTCACCTATAAGCTTACTTTCTATTTTAACTCCATCGACTTCAATTTTTACGTAGGGTTTAGCCTCTAAAAGAGATACTACACAGTGTGAAAGCTTGCTTTGTCCTATGCTGTAAGTTTTTGCATCAAGTGTTTTATTAATCTGGATATCATCGTCATTATTAATAAATATTTTTCTATTGGCTTTTATTAAAAATTCATAAAGTTCACTCTTACCTTTAATGACACCTTCAATACCGCCGAATCCTTCTAAATGTGCTTTACCAAAATTAGTGATATAGCCATAATTCGGTTCTGCAATTTTGCAGAGTGCTTCGATTTCTTTTTGATGATTTGCGCCCATTTCAATAATACCAATTTCAGTTGAACGATCAAATGACAAAAGAGTTAAAGGGACACCGATGTGATTATTTAAATTTCCTTTTGTGCCAGCTACTTTAAACTTCTGACTGAGAACCTCTAACACTAATTTTTTTGTTGTAGTTTTTCCATTACTTCCAGTAATTGCAATAATTGGTAAGTTGAGATATTTCCTGTGATAATTAGCTAGCTTTTGCAAGGTAGTTAAGGTGTTTTCTACTAAAACGCAATTTTTATTATGATAATCTTTAGAGTCAATTACCGCTTTTATAGCGCCAGCTTTAATCGCTTTTTTTGCAAAAGCATTCCCATCAAAGTTATCGCCTTTAAGAGCAAAATAGAGTTGATTTTTTTTAAGTGTTCTTGTATCAGTATTGACGCCCGAAGACTGCAAATAAAGTTGGTGAAGCTCTTTAATATCCATAGGTTGTTATAAAAAGTAATGCCCTAATTCAAAATTAGGGCATTATTAGGAATTAAAATGTTTATTCAATATTAATTTCTGGTTTTTCGACCTTTAAACGTTTTAGAGCCTGTTTTAGACATTGCATTTCTAAAGCCGATATAATCAGTCGCCATGTCTTGTGGGAAATAGCGTCTTTGTGCAGGGTCTAACCAGTAAGCACGATCTCTCCAAGAGCCACCTTTATAAACACGAACGCTATCATCTATTAAAGTAGTTCTAGAGTTAGACTCGTCGTATTTACGTTCTAATTTACCATTTGAAGCTGTAACTTCATGTTCTGGCGAATTATACATCTTTTCATCAGAATTATTACTACCTGCTTGTTTGAAGTATCTTGATGAAGCTTTATCACCATCTCTAAAATCTTTATTATTACTTCTTGAGAAGTTTGTTCTCAAATAAGTTTCTTCTTCGTCAATTCCGACTTTCTTAATTTCACCAGGTAAATTTCTAGCGATAATTTTACCATCACTTAAAGTGTCATACACAACATCATCAGCACCTAAAATTTCAACTTTACCATCTTTGCCGATTGCATTTTTAGTGTAAACGTTGCCACGATAGTAGTTAAAATCATTAAATTCAACATCAACTCTAGGTCTGTATACATCGGCAACCCATTCAGCAACATTGCCTGCCATATCGTATAAGCCATAATCGTTAGGCTCATAAGATTTAACTTCAGTTGTAATATCAGCGCCATCGTCACTCCAGCCTGCAATTCCGCCGTAATCACCAACACCTTGTTTAAAGTTAGCTTTTTGGTCGCCTAAAGTCTTGCGTTTACTAGATCGTGTATATTCACCATCCCATGGGTATTTTTTACGGCCTTTGTATGAATTATAATCTCTTACTGAAGTTTGAGCTACGGCAGCGTATTCCCATTCTGCTTCAGTAGGTAAACGATATTCAGGGTAAAAAACACCATCTTTTTTCTGTACGTAAATATTTGATGGTTCTTGAGAATCATCATTAGGATTTTTAGAATTTTGTTTTTCTTTTCTTTGAATTTTCTTTTCTGTTGTTTTTCCTTTAATCATCTCTTCATCACCACCGTAAACTTTTGAAGGAGCGTTTAGATATGTATCTGTAGTAAAGTTAGATTCTGCTGTAGCGTTTCTATAAGCATCTCTAGCTACATAACCTTCATCAGCTGCAATTTTTTCGTTAACACGGTCTGTACGCCACTTACTAAATTCAGTCGCTTGAATCCAATTAACACCAACAACTGGATAGTTTTGGTAAGCAGGATGTCTTAAATAGTTGTTAACCATGTTTTCTAAAAAACCAAGTGGATTTCTCCAAACCAGTGTGTCTGGTAATGCACCTCTATAAATATTTGCATATCGTTCTTCACTTGGTGGATAAACTTGTTTAAGGTAGTTTAAGTATTCTAAATACATTAAATTGGTAACTTCAGTTTCATCCATATAAAATGACTGGACATGTTGTTGAGTGGGAGAATTATTCCAATCATGCATCACATCATCTTGAACGCGTCCCATTGTAAATGTTCCACCTTCAACAAACACTAAACCTGGAGCAGGCTCTTTAGATTCATAGTCTGTTTTGTATTCAAGACCACCTCTTTTTCCACTTAAATCCCAACCAGTGGCTCTAGATGAGCTAGAATAATCTCTTGAATTATTACAGCTTATTAAAGCAACAGCTCCAAAAACTGTAACACCAATATTAAGGATATTCCTAATTTTCATAATTAACTTGTTTGACTTGACTATTTAGGCTCGCAATATAATAATTAACGCTGTATTAACAAGAATATTTTTTTATAATCAAAAAAAAATGAAAAGATGTTCAAAAACATTACTTAAAAATTAATTTTGCATTGAATACTATAAGCATTGACAAGACGTTTTAAAACTAATGAAATTATATTCTAAGTTTTTATTTGCCCTTTTTTTTGTGTTTAATATCGCTTTTACACAAACTGAAACAATTACTATTGACTGGAAAGATGTTAACTTAGTTAATGATCAGGATGGCCAATTTGTTATTCATGGCTTTAGTCAAGAGTTTTTATTTTATAATTCAGCTTCTAAAGAATTAAGTTACAATCGCTCTTGGAAAATATCTCAAAATAGCTATAAAATTACCAATTTAGTCTATCAACCTATTTCCAAAAGCAAAACTCAGCATATTAAGCCAGCTAAATCTGAAGCTAATATAAAAACTTCAATAACTAATGCTAGAAAAAATTCTTTCTTTAATTTAAGTTTATTTCCTATTATTAGTGAAAGTGGAGTTCTTAAAAAGCTGGTGAGTTTTGATTTGGTAAAGACTTCTAAATCTAATTTAAATGGAAACTTATCTAAATCAGTCCCAAGCATAAGTAATTCTGTTTTTGCTACTTCTAATATGTATAAATTTTATGTTGAAGAAGAAGGTGTTCATAAAATAACTGGTGCTTTTTTAGAACAATTAGGTGTTAATCTAGATAACTTAACTTCAAATTTAATTCATGTTTACGGTCATGGCGGTGGCATGCTTCCACTTCGAAATTCTGAAAATCAATTTTTTGATCCACCTAAATTAGCAATTCAAGTTGTCGATGGCGGTGATGGCGTTTTTAATGTTAATGATTACATATTATTTTATGCAACAGCAACTCGACAGTGGAATGAAACGAGTCAAACTTTTGTAAACGCATATGCCGATCGAGCTTATTATTATGTTGGCATTAATACGAGTTTACCAAAGCGAATTTTAAGCTTTACGCAGCCTAATGATGCACCTAATTTAATACTATCCGAGTTTGAGCAAGAGCAATTTTATGAAGTTGATGAGGTTAGTCTTGCTTTGGTTGGTAGACGTTGGTTTGGCGATCGTTTTGATATTGAAACACAACGAGACTATAAATTTGAATTTGATAATTTAATAACTTCAGAACCAATTGAGTTAAAAGTTTATGCTGGGGCAGTTTCTGCATTAACTAGTTCTATGAATATTAGTGCAAATTCTAATGAAGTTGGTACAATTAATTTTGCAGCTAATAGCCAAATTTCGACAGCTACTGGTGGTAATTTTTTTGGTAATTTCAACTCAAACTCAGATGAGGTTAATATTAGCTTAACCTACAATAAACAAGGTAATCCAAGTGCCGCTGGCTTTTTAGATTTAATAAGTTTAAAAGCTAAACGCGCCTTAGAAGGTTCTAGTGAACAGTTTAAATTCTATCATCCAATTGTAGAAAATCAACTGGGTGTTGTGCAGTATCAATTTGAAAATGCTAATCAAATTAACCAGATTTGGGATGTTAGTAATTTTACCGAGGTTAAATCAATCCGAAACGCCCAAGAACTTTCAAATTTTAGTTTTAAAGCTAATATGGGTCAAATAAAAACCTATGTTGCGGTAACTTCAACCTATCTTACCCCAAGAATTGAAACTGGAAATATTAATCCAGACGCAATTAATCTTAAGGGTAATATTTTTAATTCAGTAAATGGTGATTTTCAAGATATCGATTATTTAATTATTACAAGAAATGATTTCCTTTCGGCTGCTGAAAAGTTAGCCAATTACCGAAGAAATCGCGATAACCTTAATGTAAAAGTTGTTCAGTTATCACATATTTATGAAGAATTTAATTCAGGTAAGCAAGATATTGGAGCCATTAGAAATTTTGTGCGTTATGTTTATGAAAATGCTTCAAGTCCTGATAAAAGGTTGAAGTATCTCGGCTTTATAGGCGATACGTCTGTCGATTATAAAAATCGGCTAAATAGAAACACAAATATTGTCCCAACTTATCAAAGCTACGGGAGTTTTTCAGATACGAGTAGCTCTTTTATGTCAGACGACTTTTATGCCATGATGGATCCTGACGAAGGTTTGATGTTGGCTTCTGAAAAAATGGACATTGCTGTTGGCCGAATAGTTGCAGAAACGCCTAGTCAGGCTAATATTCAAATCAATAAAATTATCGATCATGAGTCAAGAGCTGCACTTGAGCCTTGGCGTAATAATTTTATTTTGATTTCAGATGATGTTGATGAAGCATTTGAATTTCAAGATTTGCAGCTTCAGCTTGATCAATTAGGTGATGAAATATCAGCTAACAAGCCAAGCATAAATGTAAAAAAAATTCATGCTGATGCATTTCAACAACAACCATCGGCTGGTGGCGATCGTTACCCTGAAGCAGTTAAAGCTATTAATGATGCCATCGAACTAGGTGCTGTTGTAGTTAACTATTTTGGTCATGGTGGCGAAGATGGTTTGGCTCAAGAACGTTTGGTTTCGCAAACACAGGCACAAAACTGGACGCATCCTAACAGATATAATGTGTTTGTGACCATTACTTGTGACTTTACAAAGTTTGATAACCCGCTAAGAGTTACTGGCGGTGAACTTACTTTTTGGAATAATAATGGAGGTGCTGTTGCATTGGTAACAACTACTAGATCAATCACCGTTTCGGCAGGAGTTGCTTTTAATAATGTTTTTGCACCATTTTTATTTGATTATGACGACTTAGATGAGTCTATTGCACAGTCTGTGGTGAGAGCGAAAAATAATTTATCTGGCAACGGTAAACGCATTGTTTTTTATATTGGTGACCCTGCAATGAAATTGCCACTTCCTGAGCCTCGTGTAAACATTACACAAATAAATGACCAGCCAATTGCACAATTTTCTGAAACTTTAGAAGCTTTGAGTCAAAATAAAGTTTCTGGCCAGTTGGTTTCTACTAATGGTCAATTAATTAATGATTTTAATGGAGAAGTAACATTAACATTATTTGATAAACGCATAGAGCGCTCAACCTTAGGAAATGATGGTGTTACTGAAAATGGAGAACTACTAATAATGGATTTTACCACACTTGGTGAAATTTTATTTAAGGGAAAAGCCAGTGTTACAAATGGTGAATTTGAGTTTAATTTTGTGTTACCTAAAGATACTAGAATTGATGAAGGTGAAGGACGATTTAGCTTTTATTCTGTTCAAAATCAAGCGCTAAATGAATATAGCGGTTTTAATACGAGCATTTCTATCGGAGGCTTAAATGAAGATGCAGCTGAAGACCAAGAAGGACCTCTGATCAATCTCTACATGAATGATGAAAATTTTGTAGATGGAGGAATTACCAATACAAACCCTTTTATTTTAGCAAACTTAGAAGATAATAACGGTATTAACACAGCTGGCGGAATAGGTCATGATATTGTTGCTATATTAGATGGCGATGAAGAAAATCCAATCATTTTAAATGAATACTATGAAGCTGCAACAGATACTTATCAGTCAGGCCAGGTTTACTATCAGCTTAAAGACTTAGAGCCAGGACCTCATACTTTAAGTTTTAAGGCTTGGGATGTTTATAATAACTCATCAACATCAACTTTAAATTTTGTTGTAAGCAGTAACGATGAGTTACAACTAAGCAATGTCTTAAATTATCCAAATCCTTTTATTGATTATACTGAATTTTGGTTTAATCATAATAGACCATTTGAGCCACTAGAAGTTCAAGTTCAAGTGTTTACCGTTACAGGGAAAGTCGTTTGGACGCATAATCAAACTGTTAATACAAGCGGATTTTTATCTAAGGAAGTCACATGGAATGGATTAGATGATTTTGGCCAGAAAATAGGTAAGGGCGTTTACATCTACAAATTAACTGTAAGATCTACAATCACAAATCAAAAACAAGAAAAATACGAAAAACTCGTTATACTTCAATAAAATTATAACTCTATATTTGCAATTCAATTTATATTATGAAACATAGTTTTTTATTTAGCATACTTTTAGTTTTAGGCGCGCAAAATATTTTTGCTCAGGATGAAGATAGGCGAGTCGTTGCGACAGGCGTACCCTTTTTATTAATTTCAGGTGATGCGAGAGCATCAGGCTTGGGAGATCAAGGTGTGGCTACTCGTGTTGATGCTTTTTCTCAACAATGGAATGCTTCAAAATATGCTTTTTCTCAAGATCAGCAAGGTATAGCCTTAGCATTTACACCTTATTTAAGAGATATTGCTACCGATATTAATATTGCCCAACTTAATTACTTTAATAGAATTAGCGAGAGTGGCGCCTTTGCAGCAAGTTTAAAATACTTCAGTCTTGGCGAGGTTGAACTTAGGCAAACCGCAGACCAAGTTCCACAAATTGAAAGTCCCAACGAGTTTGCTTTAGATTTAAGTTACTCATTACGTTTAAGTGATGTGTTCTCGATGGGTGTTACAGGCCGATTCATATCTTCAGATTTACGCATTTCTTCGATTGATGGTGATGCATCTGCAGCTAACACATTTGCAGCAGATATTTCAATGTTTTACAGAAGTGAAGAAGAAGTCTATAAAGATTTTAATGGTAGATGGCGAGCAGGAGTAAGTATTAGCAATATTGGTCCGAAAATTAGCTATACTAATGATGATATTGGGGAGAACTTCTTACCTACCAATTTTCGTGCTGGTGCAGGTTTTGACTTTATATTAGACCCATCTAATGTAATTGGAGTTTATGCTGAAGTTAATAAGTTGCTAGTGCCGACGCCTCCAAGAATAGAAACTGACGAAAATGGTGTTATAACGCCTGAGAGTCAGGCTGCTCTTAACGATTACAACGATACAAATGAGTTTTCTGCTATATTTTCATCTTGGACAGACGCGCCAGATGGTTTTAGCGAAGAACTGAAAGAATTTACTTGGGCTTTAGGTGCTGAGTATTGGTATGAAGATAGTTTTGCCTTACGCCTAGGATATTTTAATGAATCTGAAGAAAAAGGCTTCCGTAAATTCATGACGATTGGTGCTGGCTTCAAATATTCTTCTATAACTATAGATGCTTCTTATTTATTTTCTACTTCTCCTATTCAAAATCCGTTAGAAGGCACTTTAAGATTTGGCTTAACTTTCAATATTAATTCAGGCGCTTATTATGAATATTAAACTAAAGATTAACAAATAGTATAAATGAAAAAAGTATCAATTTATTTTGATGCTTTTTTTGTCTATTTTAGTGACACCAAATTTCATTTATGATAAAAAAAACACTAAAAACTGAAATTGAAATCTACGATGGCTTAAATGAATTGTCAAAACAGCATCAAGATTTAATGCAACAGGCACTTGAAGTTAGACATAATGCGTATGCGCCTTATTCAAAATTTAAAGTTGGTGCAGCTATTTTACTAGATAACGGAAAAGTAGTTACAGGAAGTAATCAAGAAAATGCATCTTACCCTTCAGGCTTATGTGCCGAGCGAACGGCTATTTATTGGGCTGGAGCTAATTACCCAAATGCTAAAATTGTAAGTATTGCTATTTGTGCTTCGTCTATTCAGCAAGAAAATCAAGAGCCAATACCACCTTGTGGTGCTTGTAGACAAGCAATTGCTGAATATGAACAAAAGCAAGATACTCCAATTTCAATATTTTTTATGGGTATTAAAGGTAAAGTGGTAAAGGTTAATGCATTAGCCGACATATTACCACTAGCTTTTGATAATAAATATCTTCAATTTTAAATACCTTATATTGGTTTTAAAATCTATTTTAAAATATTACTTTTGTAGTTCATTTTTGGAATCAAAGAAACAAACGCCTAATGAAAAAAATCACAAAGAAAACCTATCTAAAATGGTATGAAGACATGCTATTTTGGAGAAAATTCGAAGACAAGTTAGCTCAAGTCTATATTCAACAAAAAGTAAGAGGTTTCTTGCATTTATATAATGGTCAAGAAGCAATCTTAGCTGGCGCTTTACACGTGATGGATTTAGAAAAAGACAAGATGATAACCGCTTATCGTAACCATGTTCAGCCGATTGGTATGGGTGTTGACCCTAAGCGTGTTATGGCAGAATTATACGGTAAAGGCACTGGGACTTCACAAGGTTTAGGTGGTTCAATGCACATTTTCTCTAAAGAACACGGTTTTTATGGCGGTCATGGAATTGTTGGTGGTCAAATTCCACTTGGGGCAGGAATCGCCTTTGCCGATAAATACTTCAAAACAGGCGGAGTTACACTTTGCTTTTTAGGTGATGGTGCTGCTAGACAAGGCTCACTTCATGAAACTTTTAATATGGCAATGAACTGGAATTTACCTGTTGTATTCTGTGTTGAAAATAATGGGTATGCAATGGGAACATCAGTTTCTAGAACAGCTAACCATGATGATATTTGGAAGTTAGGCCTCGGTTATGAAATGCCTTGTGGCCCGGTTGATGCTATGAAACCAGAAAAAGTCGCTGAAGCTTTAGATGAAGCCATCGATAGGGCAAGATCCGGTGGCGGACCAACATTTTTAGATCTTAAAACTTACCGCTATAGAGGTCACTCGATGAGTGATGCTCAAAAGTATAGAACTAAAGAAGAAGTAGAAGAATACCAAAAGATCGACCCTATCACACAAGTCAAAGATTTAATTTTAGAGAAAAAATACGCTACTGATGATGAAGTGAAATCAATTGACAAGCGCGTGAAAGACAAGGTTAAAGAGTGTGAAAAATTTGCTGACGAGTCAGATTTTCCTGACAAAAGCGTTATGTACGACGTCGTTTATGAACAAGATGATTATCCATTTATACCTCATAAATTATAAATTATGGCAGAAGTAGTAAATATGCCACGATTAAGCGATACCATGGAAGAAGGTGTGGTCGCAAAATGGCTAAAGCAAGTAGGTGATCAGGTTGAAGAAGGTGATATTTTAGCCGAGATTGAAACTGACAAAGCAACGATGGAGTTCGAATCTTTTCATGAAGGCACATTGCTTCATATCGGTATTGAAGAAGGTGATGGTGCGCCTGTAGATAGCTTATTAGCTATTATTGGTGAAGAAGGTGAGGATATTCAAGATTTGATTGATGGCAACAGCTCAGATGAGGCTAACTCTGAAGACAACAGCCAAAAAGATTCAGAAAATAAAGACAGCAATAAAAAATCCGAATCAGATTCAAATAATTCAACTTCTTCAGAAATTCCTGAAGGTGTTGAAGTTGTTACCATGCCAAGACTCAGCGATACTATGGAAGAAGGTACCGTTGCAACATGGCTAAAACAAGTTGGTGACGAAGTTGAAGAAGGCGATATTTTAGCTGAAATAGAAACTGATAAAGCAACAATGGAGTTTGAATCGTTTTATTCAGGTCATTTATTACACATTGGTATTCAGGAAGGAGAATCAGCACCAGTAGATGATGTTCTAGCAATTATTGGTCCTGAAGGCACTGATGTTGATGCTGTTTTAAACGCTTCAAAAGGTTCTGATAACTCATCATCTCAAAGCTCTACTGAAGTTAAAGAAAATAAGACGTCAACTCAAAATAAAGAAGGAAGTAAATCTTCAACTGAAAGTCAAAGTCAAGACAAGTCAAGTTCTTCGACTTCAACCGACGGTAAAGGTCGTATTTTGGCTTCACCTTTAGCTAAAAAAATGGCTAAAGATAAAGGTATTGATATTGCTTTGGTTGATGGGACAGGTGAAAACGGTCGAATTGTTAAAAAAGACATCGAGAATTACCAGCCAAAAGAGACACCTCAAAAAGAAACTTCAACGGTAAAACAAGACGTTTCTGAGGAAAACCAAACAGCTGCAAATGTTGAGGTTTATCAGCCTGCAGGAGAAGAAGCTTTTGAAGAGGTTAAGAACTCTCAAATGCGAAAAACTATAGCAAAACGCTTAGCTGAATCAAAATTTAATGCACCACATTACTATCTTACAGTAGAAGTAAATATGGAGCAGGCAATGGCTTCTAGAAAAAATATTAATGCCATGCCAGATGTAAAAATTTCATTTAATGATTTAGTTATAAAGGCATCAGCAATGGCACTACGCAAACATCCTAGAGTTAACTCATCTTGGAATGGTGATGTAACTAAAATTGCTAAACACATTCATGTAGGCGTTGCCGTTGCCGTAGACGAAGGCTTAGTTGTTCCTGTTATAGAATATGCAGATCAGCAAAGCTTAATGCAAATAGGTACAAATGTAAAAGCTTTAGCAACTAAGGCTCGAAACAAGAAGCTTCAACCACAAGAAATGGAAGGTTCAACTTTTACAGTTTCTAATTTAGGAATGTTTGGAATTACTGAATTTACAAGTATCATTAATCAACCAAATTCTTGTATCTTATCTGTAGGAGCTATTGTAGAAAAACCTGTAGTGAAAGATGGCGAAATTAAAGTTGGTCATACAATGAAGCTTACACTTGCTTGTGATCATCGAACAGTTGATGGTGCCACTGGAGCTCAATTTTTACAGACTTTAAAAACTTATTTAGAAAATCCTGTTACTATGTTAGCTTAGTTGGGATGTTTTAATGAATAATTTAGCTGCCTTTAGATACCTATTTAAAGGCAGTTTTTTTATCTTCACGATATGAAAAAAATACTTTTACTTTTAGCAATTAGCTTTGGTTTAATCGCTTGTCAAAAAGCGACAGAAAAAACAACTAAAGCGGTAACAGCTTCAGCTCCGGCTGAAGGACAAGAACAAAACTTTACCTTAGAAGCTTCGCTTAAACTACTTGCGTCAGATTCGCTTGCCGGTCGTGAAACTGGAACTATTGGTATTGAAAAAGCAGCCGATTACATAGAAAAAGCTTTCAAGGCTTACCAGATTCAGCCTTATTTTGAAACCTATAAAGATAGTTTTCAAGTAAAAGGTGAAAATGCTTACAATATTATAGGTGTAGTTCAAGGTTCTCAACCAGATTTAAAACCAATCATGATTGGTGCCCACTATGACCATATTGGTTATGGTAAAGTTGTAGGTAATGATAGCATTGCTAATGGTGCTAATGATAATGCTACAGGAACAGTAGCTGTTCTTGAATTAGCTAAACATTTCTCTGAAAATCAACCAAAACGAAACGTCATTTTCACCTTGTTTTCAGCTGAAGAAAAGGGCTTGTTAGGAGCAAAGCACTTGGCTGAACGATTCAATAAAGAAGCTATTACGCCTTACTTTTTATTCAATATTGAAATGATTGGGATTCCTATGAGCGGAAAAAATTATAAAGCTTACTTAACTGGTATCGAAAAATCTAACTTTGCTGAAGTTTTTAATACTGTTTCTAAAGATTCAGTAGTTGGTTTTTTACCGCAAGCTAAAAAAATGGGTTTATTTATGAGAAGTGATAATTATCCCTTTTATGAAGTTTTAAAAATACCAGCGCATACCGTTTGCACTTTTGATTTTACTAATTTTGAATACTATCATCATGTTGATGATGAGTTTGATAAAATGAACTTAAGTCATTTAAAATCTTTAATTAATAGCTTCAAACCTGGACTAACAGAACTTGCCAATTCTACTGAAGACCAAATTAAATTAAATTAGATGAAACATATTGTTATAACAGGTACCAGTCGTGGAATCGGATTTGAAATGCTCAAAAAGTTTGCAGATTTAGGTCACCAAGTTTACGCATTATCTAGAAATGTTTCAACAGTAACAAAATTAAATCTAAACAGGGTTTATCCAATAGCATGCGATTTACAGGACGAAACAAGTATTGCAACTGCGATTGAATTTATTCAGTCTAAAACTTCAAAAGTTGATATTTTAATTAACAACGCAGGATTATTCTTGAAACAAGACTTTGAACAAACAAATATCGCCGAAGTTGCTAATGTATATAAAACAAATGTTTTTGGCGTTTTTTCTTTGACACATAAGTTACTCAATTTGTTTAAAAATGATGCACACATTGTAACGATTAGTAGCATGGGAGGCGTTCAAGGCAGCGTTAAATTTCCTGGGCTTGCAGCTTATAGTTCAAGTAAAGCTGCCGTGATTACATTAACAGAGTTGTTAGCCGAAGAATATAAGGATACTGATTTAGCATTTAATGTTTTGGCCTTAGGTGCCGTACAAACCGAAATGTTAGAAAATGCTTTTCCAGGTGTTGAAGCACAAGTTTCAGCTGAAGAAATGGCCAATTATATTGTCGAGTTTGCTTTAACTGGTCAACAATTTTATAATGGTAAATTGTTACAGGTTTCTAATTCAACGCCATAAATGGCATGCGTGCAACATTAAAAAATTATATTCCTCATGCTGCTTTAACATCGGTTATGCAATTAATCGAAGATTATCAGGTTCATTTAAAAATAGTGAATGATCGTCAATCTAAACATGGTGATTTTAGAACACTTACCAATGGAAAGCATTTTATAACGGTTAACCACAGTTTAAATAAATATCGGTTTTTAATTACATTAATTCATGAGATTGCCCATTTAATAGCTTTTAAAACTTATGGTAGACAAATTAAACCACACGGGAAAGAATGGAAGTATGTTTTTCAAAAATTGATGTTACCGCTAATTAATCCTAAAATCTTTCCAGATGAAATACTTCCTTTATTAGCCATTCATTTTAAAAATCCTAGAGCTAGTAGTGATACAGACGCAAAATTATCGATTGCATTAAAAAACTATGACCAAACTTCAGCTGGAAATCGTTTTACTCAAAACGCTTCAACAAAAAATTATATCTTTGAACTTCCTTTAGGTAGTATATTTCAAACTTCAAACGGCCGACTTTTTAAAAAAGGGCATCGATTAAGAAAACGCTATCAATGTGAAGAACTAAAAACGAAACGCCAATATGTGTTTCAGCCAAATGCTGAAGTAGAACTTATAAAATCTTAATCTTAAAATTATTGATATGAATCAAAATAGGTATGCTGTAATTATGGCTGGTGGTGTAGGCTCTCGGTTTTGGCCAGTCAGCAAAACAAGTCATCCCAAACAATTTCATGACATGTTAGGTACTGGTAAAACACTATTACAGCAAACTTATACAAGATTAAACAAGTCTATCCCGCAAGATAACATCTTTATTTTAACCAATGAATTATATGAAGATTTGGTGAAACAGCAGCTTGAAGAGGTTAAGGATTTTCAAATTGTGTTAGAACCAGCGATGAAAAATACAGCGCCATGTATTTTGTTAGCGGCTTTAAAAATAAAAGCCATAAACCCTAATGCATCTATGGTGGTTGCACCAAGTGACCACTGGATTGAAGACGAAGCAGCCTTTGCAAGAAACTTGGATCAGGCGTTTAGGGTTTGTGATGACCAAGAAGCTTTGCTAACGCTAGGAATACAACCTAGCTTTCCTAACACAGGCTATGGTTATATTAAATTTGAAGACGCTGATACCAACCAATTGAGTAAACCGGTTATTAAATTTACAGAGAAGCCTAATTATGAAACTGCTAAACGATTTTTAGCAGAAGGAAATTATTTGTGGAACGCTGGGATTTTTATTTGGAATGTAAATTATATATTGAAACAGTTTGAGCTGCATCAGCCAGAAATGTTTCAGCTTTTTGCACAAGCTGAAAATATCTATAATACACCAGCTGAGCGAGATTTTATACAATCTAATTATTCAAAATCGACCAATATTTCAATTGATTATGCTATCTTAGAACCATCAACTTCAGTGAGATGTATTCCAGCTGAATTTGATTGGAATGATTTAGGAACTTGGGGTTCTTTACATGATAAACTTGAAAAAGATTCAGAAAATAATGCAGTAATTAATGCTCATGCTATCTTAAATCATAGTAAAAATAACATTATCAGAACTGAAAATGGTAAAATTGTTGTGCTACAGCGACTTAATGATTACATTGTTGTTGAAGACGGTAAAGTATTAGTAATTGCACCAAAATCAGACGAACAAGATATTAAAAAGTTACGCCAGCAAGCTATAGATAAGTTTGGTGATTATATAGGATAAGACGTGAGCATAGAACAACAGTCTAACGAAGATAAAGCTAAGCAAGAATCTGAAGCTAAGCAAAAAGAGGTAAAGGAAAGTGCCAAGAAAACCTATGGCAGCATTCGTTCATATTTGCTTCATCTACTTGATATCAGAGATGAAACTGATCGAGACTCGACAATGGATGCGATTATTAAAGACATTCCTTTTAGAGGTCACAATGCATGGATCCTAATTTTTTCAATTATAGTTGCCTCTATAGGTTTAAATGTTAGTAGTACTGCTGTTGTGATTGGTGCTATGTTAATTTCTCCACTCATGGGTCCAATTGTGGGTTTAGGTTTTTCAGTGGCGATTAATGATGTTGATACCTTGCGCCGCTCATTAATAAATTTAGGTGTTATGGTAGGTTTAAGTGTTGTAACTGCGTTTTTATATTTTAAAATTTCGCCACTTACAGAATTAACACCAGAACTTGCTGCCAGAACAGAACCGACTATTTTAGATGTTATTGTGGCGATATTTGGTGGCTTAGCACTAATCATAGCAAAAACTAAAAAAGGGACTATTGCTAGTGTAATTTTTGGCGTTGCTATTGCAACGGCTTTAATGCCTCCATTATGTACTGCTGGTTATGGCCTAGCAGTATGGGATTTATCAATTTTTGGAGGAGCCATTTATTTATTTACCATAAATACCATTTTTATAGCACTATCTACTTTTGTAGTTTCAAAAGTTTTAAAGTTTCCGTTGGTTAAATATGCAAATTCGCAACGCCGTCGTTTTATTGCTAGGTCTGCATATTTTATCGCAATCATTGCTATAATTCCAAGTATATACTTGTTTTATCAACTTTTACAAGAGTCTTATTTTAACCAAAATGCAAAGGCTTTTGTAAAAGAAGAATTGGCTCAGTATGGAAGTTCATTCCTTCAGACTAACTCAACTCATATTAATTATAACTCTGGTGAAAATCCGGTTATAGAAGTTGCGTTTTTAGGTAAAGAAATACCGGATGAAGTCATAGATTTATGGAAAGACAAACTAAAAAACAACGATTACCTGAGTAACACCACCTTAAAAGTGTTGCAAAATGAAAGTTCTGAAAAGTTTAATGAATATAAATATATCGTCGAATTGAAACGACGCGACTCATTAGACTTAATCAGTAAAACAAAAGAAATTGATCAATTAAAAAAAGAGTTAAGCTCTGTTTATACTCAAAAAATAGATGTCCCTTTTGCTGAAATTGCTAAAGAAATTAAACTGAATTATACACAAGTTACCAAGGTGAGTTTTTCTGAAACTTTAGTTACCAATTTTAGTCAAGTAGACACGATACCGACCTTTAATTTAACTTGGAAAGATTCTATTTCAGCAGATACGAAGCAAGATTTTCAAAAGCGCCTTTCAGATTGGTTATCATACAAACTTGATGTTGAAAAGCTTGAGGTTGAAATATCTTATTAAAATGAGCGCTTAAATTTAATATCCTTTTTGTTGAGCAATTTTTACCTTTCTAAATAAATTTGAAGAATAAACAAAATCTGTAACAGCTTTGTTATCTGTTTTATGAATTTCGTCTTTAGTGCCTTCCCAAGCTAAAATACCATCTTGCAAATAAATTATTTTTTCGCCTATTTCAAACACAGAGTTCATGTCATGTGTATTAATAATAGTGGTGATTTGATTTTCTTTGGTAATTTCTTGAATTAAATTATCAATTACAGTTGCTGTTCTTGGGTCTAGACCTGAGTTGGGTTCGTCACAAAATAAAAACTTGGGTTTATTTACAATGGCTCTAGCAATAGAAACTCGTTTTTGCATTCCACCGCTTATTTCTGAAGGAAATTTTTGATTTGCACCTTCTAAATTTACGCGATCTAAAACTTCTTCTACACGATTTTGCATTTCAGCTTGCGATTGCTTTGTGAACATTCTTAAGGGAAATTTGATGTTTTCTTCAACTGTCATAGAGTCAAACAAAGCACCACCCTGAAATACCATTCCCATTTGTTTTCTTAGCTCTCGCCGTTGTTTGACTGAAAAATCTCTGTAAGTTTTATCATCAAAATAGATATCACCTTTAGTAGGTTCAAATAGTCCTAATAAGCATTTTAAAAAAACGGTTTTACCTGAACCAGATTGACCAATAATAAGATTCGTCTTACCACGAATAAATTGCGTGTCAATACCTCTAAGCACATCAACATCACCAAAAGATTTATGTAGGTTTTTAACTTTAATCATTAACTTAAAAGTAATTGAGTTATTACATAATTAGAAACTATAATAACAACACTTGTCCACACAAAAGAAGTTGTACTAGCTCGACCAACTTCTAAAGCGCCACCTTTCATGTAATAGCCATGAAATGAAGGTATTGTTGCCAAAATAATAGCAAAAATAAAAGTTTTAATAAAGGCGTAAATAATATGAAATGGCGTAAAATCTTCTTGCAAGCCTGTTAAAAATTCGCTTGAGCTCAAGAAGCCACCAATTGTAGCAGCAATATAAGCTCCAAAAATACCTATAAACATGGATATACCAATCATAAAAGGATAAAATAGCATCGCTATGATCTTAGGAAACACCAAATAATTGAGTGAATTAATACCCATAACTTCTAATGCATCAATTTGCTCTGTGACACGCATCGTTCCTATACTAGAGGTTATATAAGAACCGACTTTTCCAGCCATTATTACAGATATAAATGTTGGTGAAAATTCTAATATAATCGACTGTCTTGCTGCATAGCCTATTAAAGATTTTGGTATCAAAGGATTTGATAAGTTTAAAGCCGTTTGAATGGTAATAACCGCACCGATAAAGAAAGAAATGAAAACAACAATCCCTAAAGATTTTGTCATTAAAACATGAATTTCTTGCAATATCAATCGCTTCAGCTGAGAGGCTTTGGTCATTTTTTTGAACAAATCTCGAAACATGATAAAATATAGGCCAATACTTTCGATGTAATTCATTGAATTCCCCTAGAATTTTTGCTAAAAATAGAATAAAATATTGAGCTATCAATTTAACTTGCAGTTAATCTTTAATTTTGAAGCTTCATTTAACTTTGTATAAAATCTGTAAATATGAGATTAACCAGTTTTATTTTTTTTGCCTTTTTATCAGGAGTATTATTAGCTCAAAATCAGTCTAAACCTAAACTTATTGTAGGTGTTGTAGTAGACCAAATGCGTTTTGACTATCTTACAAAATTTGATTCACATTACTCAGAAGATGGTTTTAAGCGCTTAAAGCGTGAAGGCTTTGAGGCTAAAAATCTTCACTTCAATTATGTACCAACTTATACTGGTCCTGGTCATGCTTCAATTTTTACGGGAACAAGCCCAATGAATCACGGAATTATTAGCAATACGTGGTACGACAAATTTCACGATGAGTTTATTTACTGTGCAGCCGATGACAAGGTGAAATCTTTAGGTACCGATACCCGCGATGGAAAAATGTCGCCTCATCGAATGTTAACAACAACTTTTGCCGATCAAAATAGGCTTCACACTCAATTTAGAGGTAAAACAATTGGGATATCAATTAAAGATCGTGGTGCAATTTTACCAGCTGGTCACACAGCAAATGCTGCTTATTGGTTTTATGGCAAAGATAAAGGGCATTTTATTTCAAGTAGTTTTTATCATAATGAACTTCCAAAGTGGGTACAAAAATTTAATAACTCAAAGGTTGTTGAAAATTACTTAAACAAAGATTGGAACACCTTTAAAAATATTGAATTATACACTGAAAGTGGTAATGATATTAATAATTATGAGCATGGTTTTGAAGGAAAAGATAACGCAAGCTTTCCGTATGACTTAAAAACTTTAAGTAAGGATAATGGTGAATTTGATATTTTGAAAACAACTGCCTACGGAAATTCTATCATTGTTGATTTTGCTAAAGAGGCAATCAAAGCTGAAGACTTAGGTCAGGATAATTATACAGATGTTTTAACTGTAAGTTTTTCGAGTACAGACTATGTTGGTCATAATTTTGGTGTAAATTCAAAAGAAATACAAGACACCTATATTAGGTTAGATAGAGATATTGCAAATTTGCTAAACTTCTTAGATTCGAAAGTAGGCAAGGATAATTATACTTTATTTTTAACCGCCGATCATGGTGCGGTTCATGTTCCTCAATTTTTAAAAGATCACCACATTCCTGCAGGTTATTTTGATACGAAACAATTAGAGGCTGATTTAAATGAGTATTTAAATGAATTTGGGTATGAAAATGTTATTAAAAATATAAGTAATCAGCAAATATTTTTAAACTATGACCTTTTAGTAACATATAGCAACTTAGTTAAACTTCAACGGGAAATCAAGCATTTCTTATTACAATACCCAAAAATAGACCGTGTTTTTACCCGAGAAAATTTAGCTCAAAGTTCTGCTAGTACAAGAGCCGAAGCTTTAATTAAAAATGGGTTCCATCCCAAGCGAAGCGGAGATATAATTTTTGCTTTTGAACCTTCATACATTTCTTATCCAAAAAAAGGCTCAACACATGGTTCAGGCTTAAATTATGATACGCAAGCACCATTTTTGCTTTATGGTCAAGGTGTAAAGCCTGGTTATACCTATAAAAAACTTTTTATAACTGATATTGCACCGACGATTTCAGCATTGTTAGGTATTGAAATGCCAAATGGGGCAACCGGATCGGTAATTGAAGAAGCTTTAGACTAATTTATCTAAAACACCTTTCCAACGTAATTTGCGAATAAAAATTCCTTGCTTAGAGTCTACTAAATAAGGAATTTTTTTAGTTTTTGCTTTAAAAAAGTTGAGCATAGAAATGATAAAAAATTTCAAGCTTTGCTTTTTATACCCTATTTTTAATGAAGTTAAAACCGCAAGTCCAATATCATAACGAATTTGATGCAATGAAATACCAAATTTCTTAGCTAAAGCGGTTTTGTATCGTGTTCCAGTTGGCTTTAAATGTTTAACCACAAGTTCACTATTAGTTTTTACAGTGAAGCCATAATATTGAGCAAGTAACTCATCGATGGTATCCCAACCCATTTCAGGTTTTAATCCACCAATACTTTTAAAACATTTTTTTGAATAAGCTTTAAGAGCGCCTCTAACATGTTTGTTGCCTGTCAAGTTCTCAAGTTTCCAGCCTGAATTGGTTTTAATTGAGCAAAATCCGCCATAAATTCCTAATTTTGGTTGGTCTTTAAATGCTTGAATAATAGCTTCAAGATAATTAGGAGGAAATATTAAATCAGCATCAAACTTACAGATGATATCGATGTATGTAATTGAAGTTTGCGATAAACCATAATTGAAGGCTTTTACAATTTTGCTGCCAGGTTCATGAGTGTTCGACGAGGATCTATTAATTAATTTTATAAAACTATACTGCTTTGAAAAATCTTCTACAATAGCTTCAGTCGAATCTGTTGAGTTGTCATTAACTACAATGACTTCAGCTGGTAAAAGTGTTTGCTGAATTAAAGAATGAAGTGTTTCTTTGATAAATTCAGCTTCATTATGTGCAGGGATAATAATTAATACCTTCAAATCTTAGTCAACTTTTGTGCAATATACCAAATAATATCTTGGTGTAAACTGTCTTAAGATCGGTCTAATTCCTATTTTATTAACTGGATTTGTAAATTTTATGTGGTCTAAAATTTTCCAACCAGATTTTTCTAATAGCCAATCAAATTGCCAATCCTCAAATTCATGAAAGTGCCGATCTCTAGGGTCGGTTTTACTTTGGTAAGCTTTAGAAAACCAGAGTTTTAGAGGAATACTTGCAAATAAATAAGGCGTTTGGATTGACTTTAAAACTTGATAAGGTGATAATAAATGCTCGAAAATTTCAAATGCTGTGGTTATTTGAGCTTTAGATGTTATAATTTCTGATTGATCGTCGTCTAAGTCTGTTCCTGAGGTGTTTGAGACATCATAGCCATGCGCTTGCATGATTTTAGAAAAAGGATTTTTAATACCTAAATCTAAAATTGATTGCGGTGGTGCTTGGTGTTGTTTTAAAAAATCTAAGGTAAGATTAAAACGTTTTTCAGGATAATGGCGTTCGTACATCTCGTTAAATTTGGTAGGTAATCGCATTAATATTCATCCCAGCACCTACGCTTGCAAACATAATTAAGTCTCCTTTTTCGAATTCTTGACCGCCGTAATAACCCAGTAAGTATAAATCGTAAAGTGTTGGTATTGTTGCTACACTGCTATTTCCAAGTTCACTTATACTCATCGGCATGATGTCTTCTGGCATTTCAGTTTTATAAAGCTTATAAAAGCGTTTCACAATGGCTTCATCCATTTTTTCATTAGCTTGATGAATAAAAATTCGTTTTATTTGGTCAATACTTTGTCCACTTTCATCTAAGCAAGCTTTCATGGCTTCAGGAACTTTAGTTAGCGCGAAATTATAGATTTTACGGCCATACATTTTTATGTAGCCGCGGTTGTCTAGTCTTTGAGGTGAGTTAGATTTATCAAAATAAATATATTTTGCCTCATTTAAACTATAGGTTGCACTTTGATGAGAAAGGATACCGCCATTCTCTTCAGTTGACTCTAAAATTGTTGCGCCAGCACCATCAGCATATATCATAGAGTCGCGATCATGAGGGTCTATTACACGAGATAGTGTTTCTGCACCAATTACTAATGTTCGCTTTGCTAAACCGGCATCTATAAAAGCTTTAGATTGTATACAGCCTTCTATCCATCCTGGGCAACCAAACACTAAATCATAGGCTACACATTTAGGATTTTTAATCTTTAAAATTTGCTTAACTCTAGAGGCAATACTTGGTACAATATCTGTTTGTTGTGTTTGATGCTCGACATCTCCAAAATTATGGGCTACAATAATATAGTCTATTTCTTCTTGATTAATGCCTGCATTTGTAATTGCTTTTTGAGCTGCAAATGCTGCGATATCTGAAGTTTTCATATCATTATCGGCATAACGGCGCTCCGCAATACCAGTGATGGCTTTAAACTTTTTTATAATTTCATCAGGGTGTGCATCAAACTTTGATTCATCTAAAGTGTAAAATTGGTTACTTAAAAAATCTTGATTGGTCTTAATGTTTTTTGGAACATAGCTGCCCACTCCTGTAATTTTTACATATGCCATACTAAACTTGTTTTAGATACATCAAAGTTGATTTAAAAATAATAACTTATCAATGAATTTGCGATTAATTTTTTTAAGTGTTAAAAAAATATAGTATATCAAAAATAAAAGCCTTCTTGTTAATGATTTATCAAGAAGGCTTATAGATGTTTGATGACTAATTATGAAATGTAATCTTCAATTGGAGCACAAGTACACATTAAATTTCTATCACCGAATGCTTCATCAACTCTTCTAACCGTTGGCCAAAATTTGTTAGATTTTAAGTAATCTAAAGGAAAAGCTGCTTTTTGTCTAGAATATGGGAAAATCCATTCATTTGAAGTTAACATTTCTTGCGTATGTGGTGCATTTTTAAGAACATTGTTAGATTCGTCTTTAGTGCATGTTTCAATTTCTTTACGAATTGAAATCATAGCTTTACAAAAGCGATCTAATTCTTCTTTGTTTTCGCTCTCAGTCGGCTCAATCATCATCGTTCCAGCCACTGGGAAAGAAACAGTTGGGGCATGAAAACCATAATCAATTAAACGTTTAGCGATGTCTTTTACCTCGATGCCATAAGCTTTAAAAGCACGACAATCAATAATCATTTCGTGTGCAACTCTACCACGTTCGCCAGAATATAATGTTGGGTAGAAGTCATTCAGTTTAGATTTAATATAATTGGCATTTAATATGGCAGTTTCAGTAGATTTTCTTAAACCTTCTTCGCCGAGCATTCTTATGTAGGCATAAGAAATTAAACAAACTAAAGATGATCCAAAAGGTGCTGCTGAAATAGCAGATATTGCTTGCTCGCCACCTGTTTCAATAATCGGATTATTAGGTAAAAATGGCTTTAATTGTTTGGCTACACATATAGGACCAACGCCAGGACCGCCACCACCATGAGGAATAGCAAAAGTTTTATGTAAATTTAGGTGGCAAACATCAGCACCAATTTGACCAGGACTGGTTAAGCCAACTTGTGCATTCATATTAGCTCCGTCCATATAAACTTGACCGCCATGATCATGAATAATTTTAGTAATATCTTTTATTGCAGATTCAAAAACACCATGTGTTGAAGGATAAGTCACCATTAACGCTGCAAGATTCTCACTATATTTTTCAGCTTTAGCCTTTAAATCGTCAACATCAATATTTCCTTTCTCATTTGCTTTTACCACGACAACCTTCATTCCTGCCATAACTGCACTTGCAGGGTTGGTACCATGTGCAGATGATGGAACTAAGCATATATTTCTATGGCTTTGGTTATTTGATTGATGATAAGCACGAATAACCATTAAACCAGCATATTCGCCTTGTGCACCAGAATTAGGTTGAAGTGAGGTTGCCGAAAAACCTGTGATTTCAGTTAAGTAGTTTTCTAAGGCTCTTAACATAATTTGGTAACCTTTGGCTTGCTCTTTCGGTGCAAACGGGTGAATATTGCCCCATTGTGGGTTAGAAAGCGGTAACATTTCTGAAGCAGCGTTTAACTTCATTGTACATGAACCTAGAGAAATCATAGAATGATTTAAGGCTAAATCTTTTCGTTCTAGTGATTTGATGTAACGCATTAATGCTGTCTCTGAATGGTAGCGATTAAAAACATCATGAGTTAAAAACTTAGTTTCCCTCGCTAGCTCATGTTGATCAATAATAGATTCAACTGAAAATGAAATCGGTTTCGAAGTGCTAGAGTTTGCATTAGCAAAGACATCAATAATTGTATTTAAATCCTCAACTGAAGTCGTTTCATTTATTGAAATACAAACAGTTTCTTCATCAGGATAGTAAAAGTTAATACCATGTTGTTCAGCTAAAGTCTTGATTTTTTGAGCTTCAGCTTTAATTTGAATAGTGTCAAAGTATAGGCTATTGACTTGATAATATCCTAGTTTTTCAAGTTCATTAGTGAGGTTGACAGTTTTATGATGAATTGTGTTAGCGATGTGTTTTAATCCTTCAGGCCCATGATATACTGCATACATACCTGCCATTACTGCTAAAAGTACTTGTGCTGTGCAAATATTTGAAGTCGCCTTATCACGTTTAATATGTTGTTCACGAGTTTGTAGAGCCATACGTAAACCAAAGTTTCCATCTAGGTCTTTAGTGACACCAATAATACGGCCAGGAATATGACGTTTGTAGGCTTCTTTTGTTGCAAAATAAGCTGCATGCGGGCCACCGTAACCTAATGGGATTCCAAAACGTTGTGTTGTGCCAACCACAACGTCTGCACCCCAATCTCCAGGAGCTTGAAGTTTAACCAGACTCAATATATCAGCGGCAACAGCAACTTTTATATCGTTTTCAATGGCTTTTTTTGTGAAGCCTTCAAAGTCAGTAATTTGTCCATGTTTACCAGGGTATTGTAATAAAGCTCCGAAAAATTCTTTTGAGAAGGTAAATTCATCAGGGTTTCCAACAACAAGTTCTATACCTAAAGGCTCTGAACGTGTTTCTAGTAGTGCTAAAGTTTGAGGTAAAACCTGACTATCTATAAAAAACTTGATTACTTTATTTTTTTTCTGTTCGCGATTACGAACAGCAAAGAGTAAGTTCATAGCTTCTGCTGCTGAAGTAGCTTCATCAAGTAGCGATGCATTAGCTAACTCCATTCCTGTTAAGTCTGAGACCATGGTCTGAAAGTTGAGCAATGCTTCTAGTCGGCCCTGAGCAATTTCAGCTTGATAAGGTGTGTAAGCTGTGTACCAGCCTGGATTTTCTAATATGTTTCTTTGAATCACTGCAGGCATTACAGATTCGTGATACCCTAAACCTATAAATGATTTAAAAACCTTATTTTGCTTTGATAAATTATTGATATGATTTGAAAACTCATATTCACTTAAAGCATCAGGTAGATTTAGAGGTTGATCCAGCTTAATGTCGTCTGGAATAGTTTCATAAATGAGTTGCTCAAGTGAGTTAACACCAATGTTATCAAGCATATCTCGGACTTCAGCCTGACTAGGCCCAATATGGCGTAATGCAAATGATTCTGTGTTCATTACAAACTTTTTAAAAATTTGCTCACAAAAATACATTATTTAAAAGAAAACACTTGTTAAAAGATACTGTATAATAGTTAAGTTTAATGGTTTAATTTTGTGGAATGAGCTTTATCAAAAGATTGTTTGATTTTTACATTAATGCTAGTGTTCATGTTGCGCTTGCTGTTGTTGCTTTTACTTATATCACATCTTTGTCTTTTAATTATGTTCTAGATTTAAATTTAGCCATAGTAATTTTTTGCTCAACAATAATAGGTTACAATTTCGTGAAGTATGCGGGCATTGCTAAGTTTCACTATCTTAGTTTGACTAAAAACCTACAGTTAATCCAGTTATTTTCTTTAGTTGTATTTATTACTTTACTATTTTTTATTTTTAATTGTAGCTGGCAAGAACTACTGCTTTTAGTTTTTATAAGTCTACTTACAATCGCCTATGCTATCCCTTTTTTGCCAAAAGCTAAAAATTTGAGGACTATAAAAGGGTTAAAGATATTTATTATAGCTTTGGTGTGGACCTTAACTACAGTTTTACTTCCTTTAGTAAATTCTATCATTATTATTGATTTTCATCAACTATGTTTTTTTAGTTTACATCGATTTGTTTTAATATTAATCCTTTTAATACCTTTTGAGATACGTGATGTTAATTATGATGATGCTCAACTGAAAACTTTACCTCAAATGATGGGTGTTCAACTTTCAAAAGCTATAGGGATTTTTTTGGTATTTGCGCAATTAGGTTTAGCAATAGGGTTTAGCCTTAATTACAATTTATTTATTTTAATCTTTATATCAGTAATCCTTTTGTTAGCCATTATTGCTTCAGATTTGATTAAATCAAATTATTTCACATCATATTATGTAGAGTCAATACCGATATTATGGTATTTGAGTGAGTTATTGATCAAATAGTTTTATTGATGAATTTCGAATTAATTTTTCTAGTAAATATTTGTAGGATAATTAATTAGGGATTTATTTCCAAAAACGCGTTAAAAAAGTTTTGTTATTGTGGATAAAGGTTGTAGTTTTGCGCCCCGCAATTGAGTTGTGAAGTTCTAAATTATTTGCGGAGTAAGTTTTTAAATATTTTTTAGTTGAAAGCTTGTTATGTTAGAAAATAGTTTTACATTTGCACTCGCAAAAATAGAAATATAGGTAGATTATTGATTTGGTTTACTTGTTCAAAAGAATTTTAAAAGTTCGTTGAAATATTGGATTGACAAGTTGTAAATTTCGTAAGAGATTTATGATTAAAAATGAAGCATTAAGACTAGAAGTTAAATTTTGAGTTAAGGACTTTTTAGGTAGTTGTAATTTTAATAGGTTAAGATAAATTAAGAAACAACGATGAAGAGTTTGATCCTGGCTCAGGATGAACGCTAGCGGCAGGCTTAACACATGCAAGTCGAGGGGTAACAATGGTGCTTGCACCAGTTGACGACCGGCGGATGGGTGCGTAACGCGTATACAATTTGCCTTACAGAGAGGGATAGCCCGAAGAAATTTGGATTAATACCTCATAGTATCTAAGAGAGGCATCTTTTTTAGATTAAACATTTATGGCTGTAAGATGAGTATGCGTCCTATTAGCTAGTTGGTATGGTAACGGCATACCAAGGCGACGATAGGTAGGGGTCCTGAGAGGGAGATCCCCCACACTGGTACTGAGACACGGACCAGACTCCTACGGGAGGCAGCAGTGAGGAATATTGGACAATGGGCGAGAGCCTGATCCAGCCATGCCGCGTGCAGGAAGACTGCCCTATGGGTTGTAAACTGCTTTTATACAGGAAGAAAAAGGTGTACGTGTACGCTGTTGACGGTACTGTATGAATAAGAATCGGCTAACTCCGTGCCAGCAGCCGCGGTAATACGGAGGATTCAAGCGTTATCCGGAATCATTGGGTTTAAAGGGTCCGTAGGCGGAATGATAAGTCAGTGGTGAAAGTTTGTGGCTCAACCATAAAATTGCCATTGATACTGTTGTTCTTGAGTTATTATGAAGTGGTTAGAATGTGTAGTGTAGCGGTGAAATGCATAGATATTACACAGAATACCGATTGCGAAGGCAGATCACTAATAATACACTGACGCTGATGGACGAAAGCGTAGGTAGCGAACAGGATTAGATACCCTGGTAGTCTACGCAGTAAACGATGGTTACTAGCTGTTCGAGCCAATTGCGGTTTGAGTGGTTAAGCGAAAGTGATAAGTAACCCACCTGGGGAGTACGTTCGCAAGAATGAAACTCAAAGGAATTGACGGGGGCCCGCACAAGCGGTGGAGCATGTGGTTTAATTCGATGATACGCGAGGAACCTTACCAGGGCTTAAATGCAGTTTGACAGGGATAGAAATATCTTTTTCTTCGGACAAATTGCAAGGTGCTGCATGGTTGTCGTCAGCTCGTGCCGTGAGGTGTCAGGTTAAGTCCTATAACGAGCGCAACCCCTTTGGTTAGTTACCAGCGAGTCATGTCGGGGACTCTAGCCATACTGCCAGTGTAAACTGAGAGGAAGGTGGGGATGACGTCAAATCATCACGGCCCTTACGTCCTGGGCTACACACGTGCTACAATGGTAGGGACAGAGAGCAGCCACTACGCGAGTAGGAGCGAATCTACAAACCCTATCACAGTTCGGATCGGAGTCTGCAACTCGACTCCGTGAAGCTGGAATCGCTAGTAATCGCAGATCAGCCATGCTGCGGTGAATACGTTCCCGGGCCTTGTACACACCGCCCGTCAAGCCATGGAAGCTGGGGGTGCCTGAAGTCGGTCGCCGTGAGGAGCCGCCTAGGGTAAAACTAGTAACTGGGGCTAAGTCGTAACAAGGTAGCCGTACCGGAAGGTGCGGCTGGAATACCTCCTTTTTAAGAGCTATAGAGTTATGGTTATCTAGATGTTAAGGTTGTTAACATATAAGTTTAATAACTAGTTTTAATGCTTTGTCAATTCATGTTATTAAAGGTTTTTACAATAGTACCGAAAGACCAAGTCTCATAGCTCAGCTGGTTAGAGCGCTACACTGATAATGTAGAGGTCGGCAGTTCGAGTCTGCCTGAGACTACTTTTAATTAGAGAATTTGATTAGTTTTAATTTTTCTGTCTAAAGCATCAAATTGATAGTTTGATAATTGTAAAAGTTCATTGACATATTGGGATAAAATAAGAGAGACGCGAGTTTTTTTTAGAGAAATAAATAAGAGAGAATATTAAGAGTTATAATAAGCTTATTAAGGGCGTATGGGGGATGCCTAGGCTCTCAGAGGCGAAGAAGGACGTGACAAGCTGCGAAAAGCTGTGGGGATTGGCACATACGAATTGATCCGCAGATATCCGAATGGGGCAACCTGCTATGTTGAAGGCATAGTATCTACTTAAGGTAGAGGCTAACCTGGTGAACTGAAACATCTAAGTAACCAGAGGAAGAGAAAACAATAGTGATTTTGCGAGTAGCGGCGAGCGAAAGTGAAACAGCCCAAACCATATATGTTTCGGCATATATGGGGTTGTAGGACTACGATATTTAATTATACTGTAATTAGAATTAGCTGGAAAGCTAAACCGAAGAAGGTGAAAGTCCTGTATAGGTAAAGGTTTAATTAATAGTAGTATCCTGAGTAGTGTGGGGCACGAGAAACCTTGCATGAATCAAGCGGGACCATCCGCTAAGGCTAAATACTACTGAGAGACCGATAGTGAACTAGTACCGTGAGGGAAAGGTGAAAAGAACCTTGAATAAAGGAGTGAAATAGAACCTGAAACCATACGCTTACAAGCGGTCGGAGCCTTTAGGGGTGACGGCGTGCCTTTTGCATAATGAGCCTACGAGTTACCGGTGTTAGCAAGACTAATTGATTCAGTCAAGTAGTCGTAGCGAAAGCGAGTCTGAATAGGGCGATTAAGTTAGCATTGGTAGACGCGAAACCGTGTGATCTACCCTTGGGCAGGTTGAAGCTTTGTTAACCCAAAGTGGAGGACCGCACCCGTTGACGTTGAAAAGTCTTGGGATGACCTGAGGGTAGGGGTGAAAGGCCAATCAAACTCGGAAATAGCTCGTACTCCCCGAAATGCATTTAGGTGCAGCGATAGTAATAGTTTTATAGAGGTAGAGCTACTGATTGGATGCGGGGGCTTCACCGCCTACCAATTCCTGACAAACTCCGAATGCTATAAAATGATAGCTATCAGTGAGGGCATGGGTGCTAAGGTCCATGTCCGAGAGGGAAAGAACCCAGAGCATCAGCTAAGGTCCCTAAATATATACTAAGTTGAATAAACGCGGTCTAACTGCATAGACAGCTAGGATGTTGGCTTGGAAGCAGCCATTCATTTAAAGAGTGCGTAACAGCTCACTAGTCGAGCGGTCAGGCATGGATAATAATCGGGCATAAGTATATTACCGAAGCTATGCTTTCATAGATATAATTTATGAGAGGTAGGGGAGCATTCTAAACGGCGTAGAAGGTGTACTGTAAGGTATTCTGGAGTGTTTAGAAAAGAAAATGTAGGCATAAGTAACGATAATGCGGGCGAGAAACCCGCACACCGAAAGACCAAGGATTCCTCAGCTATGCTAATCAGCTGAGGGTTAGTCGGGGCCTAAGGCGAACCCGAAAGGGGTAGTCGATGGACAAGCAGTTAATATTCTGCTACCTGCTTTATATTAAAAGAGACGGAAGAGCAAATCTAGTGCGTGCAGACGGAATTGCACGTTGAACCATATGTAAGTATGGGATAGTACGCCAAAGCTACGGTGGCGGTGATAATCTAGAGGCGGTCTTTCCAAGAAAATCGAATAAAGCAGCCCGTACCGTAAACCGACACAGGTAGTTGGGATGAGAAATCTAAGGTGCTCGAGAGATTCATGGCTAAGGAACTAGGCAAAATGGGCCCGTAACTTCGGGAGAAGGGTCGCCCCACTTCGGTGGGGCCGCAGTGAAGAGGTCCAGGCGACTGTTTATCAAAAACACAGGGCTCTGCGAAATTGAGAGATGACGTATAGGGCCTGACACCTGCCCGGTGCTGGAAGGTTAAGAGGAGATGTTATCTTCGGAGAAGCATTGAATTGAAGCCCCAGTAAACGGCGGCCGTAACTATAACGGTCCTAAGGTAGCGAAATTCCTTGTCGGGTAAGTTCCGACCTGCACGAATGGTGCAACGATCTGGACACTGTCTCAGCCATGAGCTCGGTGAAATTGTAGTATCGGTGAAGATGCCGATTACCCGCTGTGGGACGAAAAGACCCCGTGAACCTTTACTATAGCTTAGTATTGACTTTGGATAAGTGATGTGTAGGATAGGTGGGAGACATTGAAGCGGTATCGCTAGGTATCGTGGAGTCATTGTTGAAATACCACCCTTTACTTGTTTGAAGCCTAATCCCTAAATAGGGAGACATTACTTGGTGGGTAGTTTGACTGGGGTGGTCGCCTCCAAAATAGTAACGGAGGCTTCTAAAGGTTCCCTCAGCACGCTTGGTAACCGTGCGTAGAGTGCAATGGCATAAGGGAGCTTGACTGAGAGACCTACAAGTCGATCAGGTACGAAAGTAGAGCATAGTGATCCGGTGGTTCCGCATGGAAGGGCCATCGCTCAAAGGATAAAAGGTACTCCGGGGATAACAGGCTGATCTCCCCCAAGAGCTCACATCGACGGGGGGGTTTGGCACCTCGATGTCGGCTCGTCACATCCTGGGGCTGGAGAAGGTCCCAAGGGTTGGGCTGTTCGCCCATTAAAGTGGCACGCGAGCTGGGTTCAGAACGTCGTGAGACAGTTCGGTCTCTATCTACAGTGGGCGTTAGAAATTTGCGTGGATCTGACTCTAGTACGAGAGGACCGAGTTGGACAAACCTCTGGTGTATCTGTTGTTCCGCCAGGAGCATTGCAGAGTAGCTACGTTTGGCAGGGATAAGCGCTGAAAGCATATAAGCGCGAAACCCACCACAAGATGAGATTTCTTTAAAGGGTCGTTGAAGACGACAACGTTGATAGGCTACAGGTGTAAAGGCAGTAATGTCATAGCCGAGTAGTACTAATTACCCAAAAGCTTATTATAACAGCTCTTTTAATGAATTTTAATAATAAAAGTTAGTATCTAACTTATTTTATCACCGATTATGTCAACTCATACTGTTTAATTATTATGTAAACAGATCAACTTAAGGTGGTTATAGCAACGAGGCTCACCTCTTCCCATTCCGAACAGAGAAGTTAAGCTCGTTAGCGCCGATGGTACTACAATCGTGGGAGAGTAGGTCGCCGCCTTCCTTTTAACTAAACCCCCTTTAGAATAATAATCTAAAGGGGGTTTTTATTTTTTAGTATTTACTCTTCCATACTATTTATGTATCTAATATTTAGTATTTTTGTAAAAAATAATATTATGGCATTAGAAATAAAAGATTCAAATTTTGAAGAAAAAGTTTTAAATAGTGAAAAACCTGTATTAGTAGACTTTTGGGCAGCTTGGTGTGGACCTTGTCGAATGTTAGCTCCTATCATTGATGAACTTTCAAATGAATATGATGGCAAAGCTATAATTGGTAAAGTAGATGTCGATGAAAATCAAGAGTTCGCTGCTAAATACGGTGTTAGAAATATTCCGACTGTTTTAGTTTTTAAGAATGGTGAGTTAGTTAAACGTCAAGTAGGTGTTGCACAAAAGGAAACATATGTTGAAATATTAGATAGTAATTTGTAATTTATCTGTTCTTATTTATAACTTTAAGGTTTAGTATCGACTAAACCTTTTTTTATGTCTAATTTTTTTGAGCATTATAATTTAACAGAATTTCAATTTTTGATTAATCGTATTACTGAAGGGTTTATATCAGGACTACATAAAAGTCCATTTCACGGTTTTTCATCCGAGTTTGCTGAACATAAACAATATATTAGTGGTCAAAGTACCAAAAATATAGACTGGAAACTTTATGCGCGTACTGATAAATTTTACACTAAAAAGTATGTTGATGAAACTAATTTGCGTTGCTACTTTATACTAGATATTTCTAAATCCATGTATTATCCAGTTGAAGCATCTCGCTACAATCAAAAAGTTGGATTTTCATCTATTTGTATTAGTGTTTTAATGAACATTCTTTTGAAACAACGTGATGCATTTGGCTTAAGTTCTTTTACAGATATTATAAATTATTCATCTAATACCAAAAATACAGTTACTCATTATAATCTTCTATTACGATATCTTGAACAAAACTTATTACATCCTTATGAATCTAATCATTCCACTAGTTATAAAATAAACTTTGAACAAATCGCAAATACACTTCCTAAGCGTTCTGTAGTTGTAATGTTTAGTGATTTTCTTTCAAATAACCCTCAAGATATTCTTGATGCATTCAAATACTTCAAATTTAAAAGCCATAGTCTTATTGTTTTTAATGTTTTAGATTTCAAGACAGAATTAAATTTAAATTTTTTGAATTCGGACACATTAAATCTTTATGATTTAGAATATGAACTTAATGAGAATATACAAATCGATAAACTAAAGCATTTATACAAAAAAGAAGTTCTTGATTATTTACATAGAATCAAAGATTTAGCAAATAAGCAAGGTTTTCCTTTTTACAGTGTAGATATTAATCAACCTATCGAAACTTTTTTAAGATCTTACTTTGTTGGAAAACAGATAATTAAACATTAATTGTTTTTTTTATTAAAAATATGGAGTATAAACCATTGTAGAATTAAAAATTGAGCTTATATTTGCAATCGCAAAAGTAAAATGGTCTGGTAGTTCAGTTGGTTAGAATACCTGCCTGTCACGCAGGGGGTCGCGAGTTCGAGTCTCGTCCAGACCGCATTTAATTTGTTGTGTTGTGAATAATTTAATTATTCAATTAAATCAGAGTTAATACTTTGTAGAAGCTTTTCCTTAGGAAAGGCTTTTTTTTTGAGTTTAATTTATTCGGATAGTTTTGTTTTCAAATTCTAAAAACTATATTTGTCTATTAGAAATAACTAGTCGTTAATGAGTAAACCTATCCTTCTTCTGTTTCTTTCAGTTGTTTTTCTAAGCTCTTGTATAAGTACTAAGCGTTTAAATTATTTGCAAACTAATAACAAGGATAAGCAAAGCATAGACTCTATCCTTCAGCTTAGAGAACTCCCTGAACCTTATCGTGTTCAAATCAATGATTTATTAAGTGTCCGTTTTAAAGCGCTTGATCAAGAAGTTGTTGGAATGTTCAATCCTGTATCTAATGTTAATAATAATGCAACTACTGAAGAGCAAGCTTATTTTGATGGTTTTTTAGTTGATCGTAGAGGTGAAATTGACGTCCCTACGCTCGGCAAAGTTAAAGTTATTGGGTTAACTCTGGAAGAAATTGAGCAGGCTTTAAAGACCAAGTTGTTAAAAGATTATTTTAAAAAAGAGGCTAATATATTTGTAACTGTTAAGTTAGCTGGTTTAAGATATACAACCATCGGTGAAATTGGCACTGGAAGTCAAGTGATTTATAAAGAACAAGTCACAATTATGGAAGCTATTGCCAATGCAGGAGATATTTCAACTTATGGAGATCGTAAAAATGTTCGCATTTTAAGGCAATATCCTGGCGGTCAGCAAATGCTTAATGTTGACCTCACCGATATTTCTGCTTTATCCTCAGATGAATATTATATTCAACCTAATGATGTAATCATTGTTGATACACTTCCTCAAAAGGCTATTGGTTTAGGCGAGAATGCATTTGCTATTTTTACGACAATTTTAGGTGTGGTTACCTCTATAACTATTATTTTATTGAGATTGTAAATATGGAGGAAGAATTTGAGTTAGAAGACAAAACCACTAATTTCGATTTTAAAGGATTTATCTTTAAAATATTGAGTTATTGGTACTTAGTAATTGTTTGTGTGCTTATTGGCTTAGGGATAGCCTACTACATTAATGTTAGAAAACTACCCGTATATAAAATTGGTAGTATGATTACCGTTAAAGATGATAGCAACCCTTTGTTTACGGCTAACACTAGTTTAACCTTTAATTATGGAGGTGTTTCAGACAAAGTTTCAACAGTTGTGACCACTTTATCTACAAGAACTCATAATGAAAAGGTTGTCAGGAAATTACGTTCTTACATTTCTTACTCCAAGGAAGGAGAATATCAACAAGTTAATGCTTATGACGAAGTCCCGTTCTATTTTTTTGATGACACCTTAAAGTATCAAGCTAAAGGTGTACCATTTCAAATAAAGGTACTTGATTCAACCCAATTTGAGTTTAAAGTTGAATTTAAAGATTTAGAAGAAGCTGAAAAAACAATCGACTTTACTAAATACAGCACAATTGAATCTAAGCAAAAAGTAATTCCGAATCAGGTTTATAGAAAGGTACTGCAATTTAATGATACTATTAATACACCTTTTTTTAAAGGGAGAGTCTTGTTAAATGGAAACCCAATTATTGTTAATAAGCCATACACTGTTCAGTTCAATGGTTTTTATCCTACCGTTAAGCGCTACCAAGATATTCAAATTAATACAGAATCTAAAGGTTCTTCTATCATTAACTTGAGCCTTACTGGAGGAAATAAAGCTGAATTAGTAGATTATCTTAACACAACAGTTAAAGTTTTAAGTCAGGATGCTCTAGAACGGAAAAACTTATTTGCCACTAAAACAATCCGCTTTGTTGATAGTATTTTGACTGAAAAGTCTAAAGAGCTTTCAGATGTAGAACGAGAGTTAAATCAATTTAAAATTGAAAATGATATCATTGATTTAACTGAGGAGAGTGCCAATTTAAAATCGAAACTAAGAGAATACGATAACGAGATTATTGCTCTTGAACGCCAATTAGATTATTATGATGATCTCGAAACCTACCTAGTTAAACGCACTGATTATTCTAATTTGCCTGCACCATCAGTCGCTGGGATTGAAGAATCTAGCATTAGTGATGCGGTTGCTAAAATAGTTGAGTTATCATTAAAAAGAGGAAGTTATAGTTATGGCTTAAAATCTAAAATGCCTAATTTCGCTGATATCGATCGAAACATTGATGCTTTAAAACGGGTTATCCTTGAAAACTTGAGTTCTTCTCGAAATTTATTGCGTAAACAGCGTCGAGATTTGCAAACTAAAATTGCACAGATAGAAGCCGAAGTCCGTGAACTACCTAAAGACCAACAAGAATTGCTAAAAATAGAGCGTCGCTTCCAAATCAGTCAAAATACCTATACTATTTTCCTTCAAAAAAGAAATGAGGCTAGCCTTATAAAAGCGGCTAATGTCAGTGACATTAAAATTATTGATGAAGCCAAAGATACTGGTGGTGGTAAAATTGGCCCAAACACCCAGCTTAATTATGTTATGGCAATTTTGTTAGGTTCACTAATTCCTTTGGTTTTTGTATTTATTATTGTTTTGTTAGATAATAAGATCTCAAACCCAACCGATATTGAGAAGTTATCACAAATCCCTGTTATTGGCTTAATTGGTAAAAGTACGCTGGACTCTAATCTTGCAGTTTTAAGTAAACCTCGATCTTCAATTTCTGAGAGTTTTAGAGGTATTCGGGCAAGTTTACAATTTCTGTATAAACAACAAAAGTCTTCAGATCAAGCAACTAAAACTACTTTAGTTACCTCATCTGTTAGTGGTGAAGGTAAAACTTTTACGGCCATCAATTTAGCTTCAGTGTTTGCTTTGAGTGGCAAAAAAACCATTTTGGTGGGTTTAGATTTACGGAAACCGAAAATTTTTGATGACTTCAATTTAACGAATGAAACAGGTGTTGTGAATTATCTGATAGGACAAAAGTCTCTTGATGAAGTTATTCAACAGACAAGCTATGATAATTTAGACTTATTAGTCTCTGGTCCAGTTCCACCAAACCCTTCAGAATTATTAATGGGTGAAACAATGGATGCTTTTATCGATGAACTTAAAAAGCGTTATGACCATATCGTCCTTGATACACCGCCAATAGGTCTTGTTTCAGATGCTGTTAATCTTTTTAAATATAGTGATGCTAATTTGTACCTCGTACGTCAAAATTATACTAAAAATGGTATGCTAGGTTTAATCAACGAGAAGTATCAAAAAGGCGAAGTAAGTAATATTAGTTTTGTACTTAATTACTTTGAGCATAAAGCCAAATATGGCTACGGCTATGGTTACGGTTATGGCTACGGCTACGGTTATGGTGGTTATGGTTATGGGCGTTATGGCAACGGCTATCATGAGCTTGAAAAAACCTATTCTTGGCGTAAAAAAATTAAGCGAAAAATAAAAAAACGCATCCGTAAACTAATTAAATAAATTTAACCAAAATGAAAAAACAACCCTGTATTGCAATTATCGGCTTAGGCTATGTCGGTTTACCTTTAGCTGTGGCCTTTGCTGAACAATTTAAAGTCATTGGTTTTGATATTAATAAAGCGCGAGTTGATGAACTAAACCAAGGTCACGATCACACCTTAGAGGTTGAAGATGACTTGTTGCAATCGGTTTTGAAAGAAGATGAAGCGAGCGGCTTAACAATTACCGCTTCGGCTGAAGTTTTGTCTCAGGCAGATATTCATATCGTTACCGTACCAACACCGACCGACAAAAATAGGCAGCCTGTTTTAACACCGCTTATTAAGGCTAGTGAAACCATTGGTCAAGTTCTTAAAAAAGGAGATATTGTGGTTTATGAGTCTACCGTTTATCCCGGTGTAACCGAAGAAGTTTGTGTGCCAGTGCTTGAACAATCTTCTGGTTTAGTATTTAATACCGATTTTTATGCGGGCTATTCACCAGAGCGCATTAATCCAGGTGATAAAACCCATACCGTTACAAAAATTTTAAAAGTTACCTCTGGTTCAACACCCGAGGTAGCTCAATATATCGATCAGCTTTATGCTAAAGTGATTACTGCAGGTACACACTTGGCGCCAAGTATTAAAGTTGCAGAAGCTGCTAAGGTGATAGAAAATTCGCAACGTGATATCAATATTGCTTTTGTTAATGAACTTTCAAAAATATTTAGACTCTTAGATATAGATACTGATGATGTTCTCGAAGCTGCCGCAACCAAATGGAATTTTATTAAATACACACCAGGCTTAGTTGGTGGTCATTGCATCGGTGTAGATCCTTATTATTTAGCTCAAAAAGCCATTGAAGTTGGTTACAATCCTGAAATTATTTTATCTGGCCGACGAATGAACGATGGTATGGGGCGTTACGTTGCGTCTGAAGTGATTAAACTCATGCTAAATAAAGAAGCAAAGGTAAAAAATGGAAAAGCTTTAGTTTTAGGTATTACATTTAAAGAAAACTGTCCTGATACCCGCAATACTAAAGCAATTGATGTGATTGAAGAGTTAAAAGCTTACAATATGCAAGTTGATGTTTGCGATCCGTGGGCTGATAAAGCTGAAGTTAAATCACTATTTGATATTAACTTGCTAAGGCTAGATGAAGTTTCATCAACTTATGATGCGGTTGTTCTTGCTGTTTCACATCATCAATTTTTAGAGCTTGATTTATCAAATTATCAAAACAAAAATTCTGTTTTATTCGATGTTAAATCTTGCTTACCTAAAGCGCAAGTCGATGGACGCTTATAAGCATTTTTAATAAGATTAAATTTTCAACGAGAATATTTAGCTGATATTCTCGTTTTTTAATTTTGACGCTTTTTGCTTTTTTATGCGCTTTTTGTTTTAATACTTAAGCCACACTTAAGCTATACTTAAAGTATTACTTAGCTATGCTTAAGAGTCGATTATCATTTGCTGTTTATAGTGACACTTCAAAAGCTTGAATCTTTTAAAATTCAGCTAAATGAATAAGCTAATCTGTGAAAAGGCTATAGGCTATATGCCGTAAGTAAAAAAGCTTAGATCCTATTGCCTAAAGCTTCACCATTCACGAATCACTGACAACTGATTACTGCTATGCGCTATTAGCCGTAAGCAAAAAGCGCCTAAAGCTAACTAAACCATTCACGATTCACTAAACACTGACAACAGGTTCTCGATACATTTTTTCTTTCCACAAGGTTTCAAGAAAAACCACTCGAACTGACAACCGAGGCTTCGATACATTCCGACGAAAATGTCGGAACATTCAGCCGCCGTGAATTTGGAACCAACAACGGACAACAGAAAAGCGATTTTACAACTACACTATTACACCACTACACCATTCACGCTTCACGGAAAACAGATTATTAAATGTATGTTTAGCATCGAGCGGAGTCGAGATGTGTTGTGCTCTATTAGTTTTTAAGAGTTTATTAATGTCTTTTCTTTTTTGCATCGCCCAATCCCGAAGTTTCGGGAGAAACTAATCCCGTCCCGAAGCATCGGGACTAGGCTGACGATACAAAAGCTAAATTGTAGGCTTATCGGCTAAATTTTAGAAACTCGTTTTAATGTTTTTAATTGAGTATTGACAACTCGTTAACTCAAACAGTCTAAAATTAAACGACAATTTCGCTGCTAATTTTGCGCTTTCGTCTCGATAGGGCGTTTACAGGTTTGCGTTGTATTGTGGTTTTAGAGCTCCAACAGAAAACCGACAACTGACAACCGAGGCTTCGATACATTTCGGCGAAAAAGCCGAAACAGTCAGCCGCCGTGAATTTGGAACCGACAACGGATAACAGGTTCTCGATACACTTTTTCTTTCCACAAGGTTTCAAGAAAAACCACTCGAACTGACAACAGATAACAGACAACCACTAACCGAAAATAAGATTTTTGCGTTTCATAAATAAAACTTAATTTTACACACCAATCTAAATGACTACAAGTGAGTAAAAAACCTTCAACCGTTGCAGAGCAGCAAGACTGGCTGTATGAAATTAGTCCGCATAAACCTTTACTTGATTTCAATTTTAAAGAAATTTGGCGTTACCGCGATTTGTTAATCTTGTTTGTTAAGCGTGATATAGTTACCGTTTATAAGCAAACGATTTTAGGACCGCTATGGTTTTTAATTCAGCCTTTATTTACATCGGTAATTTTTACCTTAATTTTTAATAATGTAGCTAACGTCAGTACAGGTACGGTACCTAATTTCTTGTTTAACCTCGCTGGTATTTCAGCTTGGGGCTATTTTAAAGAATGCTTAACTGGGTCTTCAGGTACCTTTACTAAAAACGCTAATATTTTCGGAAAGGTTTATTTTCCTCGAGTCATTATGCCAATGTCGATTACCATTTCAAATTTAGTGAAGTTTGGTATTCAACTGAGTATATTTGTAGGGTTTTATGTGTTTTATGTGAGTTCGGGCGCTTCAGTGAGTCCTAATAGCAACTTACTGCTGTTTCCGGTTTATGTGTTAATGATGGCCTTATCTGGTTTAGGTTTAGGGATGATTATTTCTGCCTTCACCACAAAGTATCGTGATTTAACCAAGCTACTAAATTTTGCTGTGCAATTGTTGATGTATCTCTCGGCAGTGCCGTTTCCGATGAGTAAAGTGAAAAATGATTTACCTGAATATTATTGGGCATTTAAATATAATCCTTTAGCTCAGATTATTGAAGGTTTTCGTTATATGACGATGGACGTTGGTTTATTTTCTTGGCTTAGTTTTTTCTATGCCTTAGGTTTTTCAATCGTTGTCTTTTTAGTCGGTTTGGTTATTTTTAATAGGACAGAGAAGAGTTTTATTGATACGGTTTAGCAGTGAATAGTGAATAGTGGGTGGTGAATGGTGAGTAGTGAACAGTGAATGGTGAGTAGTGAATAGTCGAATCACAAATCACGGACAACGAATCACGAAAAACGAATCACAGATAACAGATCACGAAAAAATAATAATGATGGATCATAAAGATTTAGATGTCTGGAAGCAAGCTATGAAACTGACCGCTATGGCTTATGATTTAGCAAACCAACTACCTGCGCAAGAAAATTTCATACTAAAGTCTCAGTTTTTAAGATCAGCTATTTCAGTGCCTTCAAATATTGCTGAAGGCTCAGGAAGAGATTCAGATAAAGAGCTTTTAAGATTCCTAGCGATTAGTTTAGGGTCTTTAGCTGAAGTAGAAACGCAATACTTAATTGCTGTTGATCAGAATTACTTTAAAAATTCTATTACATTTGAAGAACAAATAATGAATACAAGGAAATTATTATTTGGTTTTAGAAATTATATAAAAAGAAAAAGTAGTAATCAGTGAATAGTGTACAGTGATCAGTGACCAGTGAGTAGTGAATAGTGGGTGGTGAATGGTGAGTAGTGAGTAGTCAAATCACGAATCACAGACAACGAATCACAGACAACGAATCACGAATAACGATTAACCAATGAACAAAACAATACTAACCGCCAGAAACATCTCTAAACAATACCGCTTAGGTTTGGTAGGAACGGGCACTTTGGGTCACGATCTCAACCGTTGGTGGCACTGCGTACGCGGGAAAGATGACCCATATTTGAAAATTGGAGCCGAAAACGACCGCTCTAAAAAAGCTGAAAGCGACTACGTTTGGGCCTTACGTGATATTAATTTTGATGTGAAAGAAGGCGAAGTTTTGGGGATTATTGGTAAAAATGGCGCCGGTAAATCAACATTATTAAAAATTTTATCGCGGGTTACCATGCCCACCACCGGCAGTATTAAAACCAAAGGCCGCATAGCTTCACTTTTAGAAGTAGGTACAGGTTTTCATCCAGAGTTGACAGGTCGAGAAAATATTTACCTCAATGGTGCTATTTTAGGGATGACCAAAAGTGAAATTAAAGCCAAAGAAGAAGAGATTATTGACTTTTCCGGCTGCGCCATGTATGTAGATACTCCTGTGAAGCGTTACTCATCAGGTATGCGAGTACGTTTAGCCTTTGCGGTGGCAGCACACTTAGAGCCCGATATTTTAGTGGTAGACGAAGTTTTAGCGGTAGGTGATGCTGAATTTCAAAAGAAAGCCATTGGTAAAATGAAAGACATCTCTGGCACAGGTGGTCGAACGGTTTTGTTTGTGAGCCATAATATGGCGGCAGTGAAAAGTTTGTGTACACGCGGTGTCGTTTTAGAACATGGCACTTCTGTGTTTGAAGGTACAGCAGATGAGTGTGTAGACTACTATTTGAAATCTGGTGAAGAACTTACTAATTTTAAAAATTTAGATTTACAAGAAAATGATTTCAGGATTGAAAGCGTTGGTATTAAAAATCAAAATTCATCTTTTGATGACCCAATACTTGAAGATCAGCCAATCTTGTTTGAGCTAAAATACTCGAATAAATCAGATGTAGATTACAGAGTGACTTTAAAATTTAAAGACTCTTCAGGTAATGATTTTATGACAGTTTCTAATTTAAATAAAGACAACCTAGGGCTTATTGAAGGAAATAAACTTGTACTTGAGATACCAAACGGATTTTTCAATGCAAAAGCTTTTTATGTGGATATGTTGGTTTTTAATTTTAAAGGAGGTTTAAGGAGTAGGTCGTTTACATTAAATGATATCCTTAGTTTTAACATCGTCTACGGCAAAAGAGAAGAAGGCGCTTGGTTAGGAGAATCTAAGGCCTTAATTAAACCAAATTTTAACTGGAAAAAACTATGACAAAGGGAGACGACTTTATTTTTCTATATATTCCTAAAACAGGTTCTTCATTTACATTATCAGCTTTTAGTCAAATAAACAAAAGCTTAAAAAATTATAGGTATATTTTAAAAAGAAAAAGGCTTAGTGTTAAAAATATAAATTCAGCTAATATTAGAGATCGATTTTTTAATAAAAATAAGAATCAACATACAACAGTTAGCCAAGTACATAAAAATGATCTTTCAAGAAGTAAATTATACTCAATCATTCGTAATCCTTTTTATGCTTATATTTCAAGATATGAATATAAACATTTTGCAAACCCAAATTGGAAAAGTGACAGCCGATTTAAAAATTTAGTCTCGAGTAATTTTCCAGATTTTCCTAATATTAGTTTTAAAGATTATATACAGTTATCAAAAATCTTAGCTAAAGATAAGTTAGATAATCATATACAAGTAAAGCCAAAAATTGAAATTGGACCTTTATCGCTTCAATTTATACAAATGTTTGCTTATGAACCAAAAGAAGTTTTGAGTGTGATCGACTCAAATTTCTTTAATAATAATAAAATTGATGAGTATTTTCCTGAAGTGTCTTTTCTAAATAATGAAAATTTAAGTCAAGAACTTCATTCAACATTAATAAAATTAGGTTACCCTAAAAAATTAATAAATTTTATTTTAAATTCAAAAAAGAAAAATGTAAGCGTTAAAAAACCTTACAATACTTATTTGAGTAAAGAGATTGTTAATGACATTCAAAAGACTGAGTGGTTTTTATTTGATTTTTTCTCAGATAGGAGTGATGCTTGGTTTAAAGCTATTAATAGTTAAAGTAGTTTGTAATTATGATCAACGTCACCAAAACCTTTTTTCCGCCATTAGAAGATTACCAAAAGCAGACCCAGCGCGTTTGGGATAACCAATGGTTAACCAATAATGGCGAATTGTATAAAGAACTTTCATTAAAGTTAAAAAGCTATTTAGGCGTTAATCACATCATCCCGATGACCAATGGAACGCTACCGATTCAAATTGCACTCAATGCCTATGCGAATCAAGGTGAAGTCATTACGACGCCTTTTTCTTACGTGGCCACGACGGCGAGTATTGTTTGGGAAAAATGCACACCTGTTTTCGTAGATATTGATCCAGATCACCTTACTATCGACGAAACGAAGATAGAAGCTGCCATTACCGATAAAACCACTTGCATTTTAGCCACTCACGTGTATGGCAATCCTTGTCACTTAGAAGCCATTGAAGCCATTGCTAAAAAACATGATTTAAAAGTCATTTACGACGCTGCCCATTGTTTTGGGGTGACATATAAGGGAACATCTATTTTTAATTATGGCGATGTGAGCACTTGTAGTTTTCATGCCACCAAGTTATTTCACACTGGTGAAGGCGGCGCTTTATTTTGCCAAGATGAAACAACTAGGCAAGAGATGTGGTATCGGCATAATTTTGGGCATGATGGTCCCGAAAAATATCACGGTTTAGGCATGAATGCCAAAATGAGCGAACTGCAAGCCGCGATGGGTTTAAGCGTATTGCCTTATATGGCGCATATTTTAGCAGAACGAAAACGCGTTTGCTCATTTTACGACCAACATTTAGACTGGACTAAACTAAGCAAATTTAAATTGAGAGCAGATACAACATGGAATTACGCCTACTATCCAGTCATTTTTCCATCAGAAGTAGACTTGCTGAGCGCAAAGGACAAGTTAGAAGCGCATCAAATCTTCCCAAGACGTTATTTTTACCCAAGTTTAGAAGACTTGCCGTACATCAATTCTAAGACTTGCCCCATCGCGCAAACTTATGCTAAACGTATACTTTGTTTGCCCTTGTATGTTGATTTAAAAAAAACAGAATTAAATTTAATTATTAAACAGCTTAACTCATAATATGCAACAACAACACAAAGCAATTGCCGTAATGCAGCCTTATATTTTTCCGTATATTGGCTATTTTCAGTTAATTCAGGCAGTTGACGTGTTTGTGTTTTATGATGATGTGAATTTTATAAAAAGAGGCTGGATAAATAGAAATAAAATACTAATTAATAATTCTGAAAAGTTAATTACATTTCCTTGTGTTAAAGTTAGTCAAAATAAATTAATTAATGAAGTTGGTGTTGATACTAGATCAAAACAATTCATTAAGACAAAAAATACCATTTATCACGCTTACTGCAAAGCACCATATTTTGATCAAGTTTTTCCTTTTATCAATGAAATTTTGATTGATAAATATGATTCGATTGCAAGTTTAGCTATAAAAAGTATTACTGCTGTTTTAGACTATTTATCCATTGATAAAATATTATATAAATCTTCTGAATCTTTTAGCTCTTCTAAAGGCTTAAAAAAAGAGGAGAGATTGCAAGCAATTGTTAAAAAATTGAACGCTAAATATTATGTTAATGCAATTGGAGGGATTGAACTTTACAGTAAAGAAGATTTTAAAAAAAATGAGATTAATCTCAAATTTCTTTCACCTACTTTGAAAGAATATGATCAAAAAAATAACAAATTTGTTTCAGGTTTATCAATAATTGATTTGTTGATGTTTAATAAACCTAGCGAAATAAAAAGATTAATGCAGGATTTTCAACTTCAATAAAATGAATAAAATAGGCCTTTTTTCTGTACCACGCTCAGGTTCAAGTTGGCTAGGAGAAATAATGAATAGTTCTCCTGAAGTTCTTTATAAATTCCAACCCAATTTTGCCTATTCATTTTCATATTGTTTAGATGAGCATTCTAACCTTAGTGAAATTGACAATTTTTATAATCAATTATTAGCAACCAAAGATGCTTTTGTAAATGGAAAACTTAGTATAAGTGGCCAAAAGAGAGAGTTTCATTTCAAAAAAAATATGCCCGAAACACTTTTATTTAAAGAAACACATTACCTAAATATTTTACCCAATCTTCTAAAAGTATCAGATACCAAAATAATTGGCTTAGTTCGCTCACCTTTTGCAGTAATTAATTCCTGGCTTAAAATCCCTAAAGAGTTTGATCCGAGTTGGAATGTAAAAGAAGAATGGTTAAATGCAAATAAAAAAAATGAAGGAAAATCAACCCATTATTTTGGGTATAACAAGTGGAAAGAAGCCACGTTTTTATTCCTAGACTTAAAAAAACAGTATCCAGAACAATTTTATTTGGTTAATTATAAAAATTTAATCACTGAAACACAAAACGAAATTAAGCAGCTATTTAAGTTCTGCGATTTAGAATATACAAGACAGACAGAAAGCTTTATTGAGCAATCAACTTCATCTACTTCAACAGATGCTTACCATGTTTTTAAACAAAAAAAAGACGATTTGGATTGGAAAAAAACATTACCTAAATTCATAGAAGATGGTATTAATGCTGATGAAGATTTTAATAAACTTAATCAATCATTTAAATGGAGTATTTAAAAAATCAAAACCTAACTTTTTTATTATGTAGTGAAAGAAGTGGTAGTAATTTCATTACAAAACTGCTTAACAATCATTCTAAGATCTGTGGTCCATCAACAAAACATCTCATAAACCCTGTGGTAAGAAATGCTTTTAGATACCAACCCTTTAATCTAAATGATAATTGGTCAAAGTTAATTGATGATATTTTAAACCTGTTTAAAGTAAGTTTTTCTATATGGAAATCTGATTTTACAAAGCAAGAATTACTTAGAGAAATAAATGTCGGCGATTTAGATCGGTTAATCTTATATTTTTTTTCAAAAGAGACAAGAGCAAATTTCAAACAAAACTGTTTCATAAAAGAAATTAAAACATTCGAATTTTATGCATATATAAAGCATTTTTTCCCTGAAGCTAATTTTATATATCAAGTAAGGGATGTTAGGGATATGGCTTTATCTTGGAAAAAAAATCAAACTCATTATGGAGGTATCATTGCAGCTGCTAGACAATGGAAAAATGATCAACAACAATACCTAAAGATTAAAATGTTAGAAGATATCAATCATCAAATTATTTCTATCACTTACGAAGACTTAGTTAGTGATACCAAAAATACTTTAGAGAATGTATTAAAATTATTTGACCTTAATTTTGAAATTGGTATGCTTGATATGGGGAGTGATGATTTAACAAGTAAAAACGCTAAACAACAGAAGGCTTGGGAAAACCTTTCAAAACCCGTCATGAAAAATAATTTTAATAAATTTAAATCTCAGCTATCTATCAAAGAAATTCAATATATAGAGAAAATCGCTTTCTTTGAAATGAAGCAGTTGGGGTATAATCCTGAGAATTCGTGGGATCAATTAAAATCTATTGATAGTCGAGAAATTGAAGCATATCACCAATATGAATTAGCCCAACTTAAATATAATCCAGTAAAGGGCGTCATTGATAATATGAGCGCAAAGAAAAGATTTTACCAGCACTCAAAATGAAAACAAATAAGAAGAGAATAGCAGATTTTAACCAGAACGATTCAACCAATAAGCCTTTAGTAAGCATATGTATGCTTACTTATAACCATGAAAATTTTATTCGAGAGTCTATAGATAGCATTTTGATGCAGCAAGTTGATTTTCCTATAGAAGTATTGATTCATGATGATGCGTCTACAGATAATACACAATCTATTTTAAAATCTTACCACAATAAATATCCAGGTTTATTCAAATTAAAACTTCAAGTTAAAAATCAAAGAAGTAAATTCGGTGGTGGGATGAATCCACGTTTTAATTATCCAAGAGCCAAAGGAAAATATATAGCATTACTTGAAGGCGACGACTACTGGACAGATTCCTTGAAATTGCAAAAGCAGGTGGATTTTTTGGAAGCAAATGAAGCCTATAGCATGTGTTTTACGCGCTTTCAAACAAAAAATGAAGTTTCTGGTTTAATTGAAAAAGATAATAATGGTCATTATTTTGTAGGTCATGAACAATATATAGATTTTAATTTTGAAAAATTTTATAAAGGTTGGCATATTGGTACTCAAAGTGTCGTTTTTAAAAAAAATCCAGATGTTTTAAAAAGTTTTCATGACTATAAAATGCCTAGGGATGTGCATCTATATACTGAATTGTTAAAACATGGAAAAGGTGCTTGCTTAAAAGACTTTTGTGCCATGTACAGGATAACAGGTAAAGGTGTTTATACGTCTATTAGCAAAAGAAATCAAATTAAAAAAGGCGCAGAAGTTTATGAAGATATATATCTATTAAATAAAGATAATCCTTACTTAAAATTAAAGTATAGAAAATTTTTAAGGCCTTATTTAAGGCAATTATTGGCTAGTAAAAAACCATTAAGTTTTATAAAAGAAGCTTTACATTGCTACCAAATTACAGGCGATACATCCTATTTAAAACAAGATTTGAAATTGTTCTTAAAAACCATAAAATCTAAATTTTGATTTACTTCAAACTCAAAGTTTTTCCACAAATTTCAGAGACCTTTATTGTTTCTAATTTGGTATATGCCAAGCAAAAAGGTTTTAGTATTAAGATTTATACTGATAAGTATTTGGGTTTAGAAAATTCATCTCAGGCTACTTTATTACACAAAAACAAGATAGAAGCAGATGTAATAAAACCTATAGCATTAAGCCAATCTTATTGCAAAAAAATTTTACAAGCTGCCAAAATGCTACTTAACCTCAGAGTTTTGTTGGCAATTATACCCTATTATAAACTTAAGCGAAAAAAAAATTTTAGTCCGCTTATTAGCTTATACCAATACAAAGCACTAAAAAGTAATTTAATTCATGTACATTTTAATAATGCTTTATCTACGCTTTTAGACCTAAAAAAAATTAGATTTATCAATCCCAAGTGTATCGTGACCTATCATGGCTATGATGCTTTTTTAAATGATAAAGAAGACTTTCAGCGTATATATGGAGATTTTTACCGCTCTAATGTTGTTGCCGTAACCACAAATTCAAACTACTTAAAACAGCAAGTAGTTAATTTGGGAGTCGAGCCAAGTAAAATTGAAGTAATTCCCATAGGTATTAATTTTAATAAATTTAAAGGAAGTGCCAAACAGCTTAACAATCATAAAACTATTCAGCTTTTAACAGTTGGGCGTTTAGTTCAACTTAAGGGGCAAATTTATGTAATAAGAGCAGTTAGAGATATTGTTAATCAGGGTTATAAGGTGAAATATACAATGATAGGAGACGGTAATTACAGAAATGTTTTAGAAGAAGAGGTTAACAAACTTAACTTATTTCAATACATAAATTTTGAAGGAGCAAAATCACAAGATGAAATTATTTCATATTTACAAGACTCAGATGTATTTATGATGCCATCTACTTATGATAATGCCACTGGTAGGAGAGAAGCCTTTGGACTAGTATCATTAGAAGCCCAAGCAGCTGGATTACCCGTTATAGGTTTTAAATCTGGCGGTTTTCCTGATACGATAATTGAAGGAAAAACAGGCTTTGCAGTAGAAGACCGTAATCATCATGCATTAGTACAAAAAATAAAACGACTAATTGAGCATAAAGACTTTTACCATCAAATGTCAAGCGCTGCAATAAATCATGCAAGTCAATACGATTTTAAATACACCACACAAAAGTATTTAGATTTGTATAAAAAGCATGGTAGTAGTATTTAATTGATTGTCTATAATTTTTAGTCTATAGTCCATAGTCTTTAATTGAAAGTCGAGAAAAGACTTTTTAGCGACTCACTGACAACAAAGCTATAAGCCGAAAGCTATAAGCAAAAAAATGCCTAGAGCCTTTTGCTTAAAGCCTAGGGCTCATAAAACGATTCACAAATCACAAATCACTGACAACTGATAACAGAAAACTGACAACTAACAACTGATAACACCTTTTCATTCCCGTTCAACTGGTCAACCAGTCACGCATCACGAATCACAAATCACTGACAACTGAAAACAGGTTCTCGATACATTTTTTCTTTCCACAAGGTTCCAAGAAAAACCACTCGAACTGACAATAGGTAACTGATATAAGCTGTAAGCCGTATGCAAAAGCGCCTAAAGCTTATTGCTTAAAGCTAAGAAACGATTCACGAATCACTGACAACTGATAACTGATAACAGACTATGAACATCCTTTCATTTTTTCCATTGATGAAATCCCGAAGTTTCGGGAGAAACAAATCCCTAAGCATCGGGACTAGGCTTATGAAAACTAAGCTAAATTTTTAGTTCGGTCTCTAAATTTCAGAAACTCATTCCATTTTACAAATGGAACTCAAACAGTCTGAAATTTTACGACCCCATCACGTCAAATTTTACGCTGATTTTTCAGTAGGTCGTTTGGAGGTCTACGGTAAATTGAGATGTTAGAGTTACACTGGACGAAAAACTAACAACGCTAAACAAAAAATGAGAACCGACAACCGATAACACCTTTTCAGTCCCGGACAATTGGTCAACCAGTCACGAATCACCAGTCACGAATAACTAATCACGATTCACAAATCACGAATCACTGATAACAGAAAACAGAAAACCGAAAACCGAAAACCGATTTTACTACTACACCACTATACCACTACACAAAAACGCCTAAAGCCTATCGCTTAAAGCCTAGAGCTGATAATAAGAATCACTGTTCACTAAAAAGTGAATACTGTTTTTTATTATGCGATATTGGTAACTAGCTTATTTCTTACGATTTATTTTTGCTGGATATTGTCGAGTGTCAAATACATCAGCAATTCTGATAAAGCCTTCTTTTTCATTTATTGAATAGATCAATTTATAATTTTTATAAACCAAATATCTATATTCAATTTTTCGATTTTGTAACCGGATTTCTTTTTGTCCGATAAAAGGAGAGTTTTTTAAATATTCAGATTCTAAAATAATTTCACGAACAAGTTGAGTTGCAATTTTTAAGCTTGCTTTTTCTCTATAGTATTCAAAAATAACATCAAGTTGGCTTTCGGCAAAATTAGACCAAATTACCTTTAATTTCATTTACTCATATTTAGCTAATAAGTCTGAAGTTGTTTTGAATCTCTTATTTTTAAAGTCAGATTCAGATTTTTCTATACGCTCATTTAAATCTTCTATGCTCATTGAATCATGAAGCGTATTTTTCTTCTCTTTCTTTAAGAGTTTTTCAAGACGTTCTATAGCTTCTTCACTCTGAATTTTTAAAAATTCTTGTACAAATTCTATTTTTCTTGTTTCCAAATCCATTATTCGACTTTTAATCAAATATAATGAAATTTCGATTTAAAATTTTAGTTAAGATATATTTTCTGTTTCTAGGACCCAATAATCGAAATTTGACTACACTATTACATAAATCACTTAAAACAGGTTACTGCTATACGCTATAAGCTGTAAGCCGTAAGCTATAAGTAAAAAAATGCCTAAAGCCTAGAGCTGATAAAACGAATCACGAATCACCATCTAAATCCATCGCTTTATAGAGTAAATCAACATGGGCTTGGCGCTCTGCGGTATGAGCTTTATCGTAAGTTTCTGTTACAGAAAGTAGTTTAATGAGATAATCTTGACGGTTAAACCATTCTCGAAAAAGCGTATCTTTAACCAAAATTAGTTTGTCTTTTTCATACATGCGGCGGTAGAGATAGCTGATGCAAATTTTAGTTTTATGTATTTCTGCATAAGTCTTAAATAGCAAGTAAGCCTTTGCTGTTTTAAAAATTTGTTCAGGAAACTTAATATCCTCATCTTTAGTATTTGTTTCCGGCTTAATAATTAGAAGAGCTACAAAAGATTTTCTTAAAATTTGTAGATGATCTTCGCAATCTTCAAGTTGATATTTAAACACAAAATGCTGTATAAGTTGGTCATACCAGCGTAAACAGGCATTTTGAAATTCGATTAACTCACTTTCATTTAATAGTTTAGGATTGAGGTGATATTTAAAATCTCTAAATAAAGGCTTATATCTATTAAGATCTAAATCTAAATTTTCTAATGAAAAGTGATTGAGTAAATTTTCAATAATCATACTTTTCAATATTTTTAAAAAACGGTCAAATAGAACTTTTATCTCTTCATCATCTATTTCATTGCGTTTTAAACGATTCTCATAAAGATAATATTCAAAACCTTCGCTATTTATATCAGGTTTGTTTATAAGTTGGTCTGTAATATGCATTAGGCTTGTACGACTAGTTAAAAAGTTGTAGTAGTCTGATTGCGCATCGGTAAGTATAGTATCTAGAGCAAAGATTTCATGTTCTGCAAAAGCCGTTATAGGAGAAGCAATAGCATCGTTAAAAAGCTTAGCCATGAATTTCCCTTCATAAAAATAGTTTAAATAGTCATATTGATTATCAATAGAATCGGTCTCTTCATAATCGTAATACGTGTCTATCTCATCAATATAAAAACAATACGCAATTAAATTCTTCACGAACTGTTGTGCGATGCTTAAGCGGTTTCTTTTGTAGTCTTCTAGTCGAAAACTTAAAGTTTCTTCAAAAGGATTTTGGTTGTAAGGTATTATCATAATCAGCCTTAATTAAAAGCCTAAATATACTAAAATAGTGTATGAGAAAACGTGGTAAAAAGATGGATTTTTTTAATTTGAAGTCATTTAGTTGGTAAAAACCCAGAAAAAAGAGACCAGAAATAAGGCTGTTATTTGAAAAATAACCATAAAGAATTTATTAAAATCAAGCCTTTTGAAAGAAATTAGGAAAGCATAAGAGCTTATTTTTTAAGCACAACAGCTTTTTTGACCAAGTTGAAGAGCTTCGATGAAGAAGTACAAGAGCTTTTAAGGACAAGTTGAAGTACTTTTACACCAAAAAAGCCGATGCAGAGCATCGGCTTTTGAAAGTAAAATTAATTGAAGTTTATTCAGCCTCGTAAGCCTTAATCTGAAAATCAAGTTGATTGATTTGCTTTTGAATTCTTGATCCAGGGCGGTAATTTAACTTCACGCGCTTCAAATTACTTCGGTTTACATCTTCAGGTAAATCGCTACCTTCAGAATTTACGCCGATTTGAAAGTTTCCTAAAATGCCCAGTTGTACCACGCGGCCTTGTGAAAGCTCATCTAACATGTTATGTACAAAGGCATGTAAAACAGCAAGGCAATCAGGCTCACGAACAGTAGACTGATTTGAAATAAGATACGCTAAGCGTTCAAGGTTGGTATTACCGTTTTTTACGGCTTGTAGGTAATAGCGTTCAGGCGCTTCTAAATCTCTTGGGTTTTTCTTCGCTTGAACTTTTAATATTGGTAATAAATTATTCATAATACAATACTTAAAAATTAAATTAAAGGCTTCATGTTTTTCGGTGAGCGGGTTAGCTTATTTAACCAAATTATAAAGGAAGCCCATGCCTTTATAAACTTGCTCAAGATAGTGGTGTAATGCTAAGTCATTTTTCGTGTTTTTTAAATTCAAGGCTAAATTACAGAAAGACTTAAGGCGACTTAGAGCGAGATTAACGAGTTTTAACGCCAAATAGAAGAGTTTACTCAGTTATTTATCTAGTTATTGATTATCAGTATGTTAATATGTTTTAGGCTGTTGTTTTAAACCTCTCAATTAGCTTTAGAATAGTTTTTTTAACGCATTATTGTCTCAATAGGCTGTTTAGGGTTAGGTTTTGAACTACTTTAAGCGAATATGCGTATACTTAAAAAGGCTATAAGCTATAAGCCGTAAGCAAAAAGTGCTTAAAGCCAACTACACCATTCACGATTCACGATTCACTGGTTACTGATAACAGACTAAAATCTATGTTTAACATCGAGCGGAGTCGAGATGTGATTTTATCTAGAATACCAATTTTCGACTTTCAATTCGTTTAAATTTTTAAAATCTTTTGTATTATCCGTAACTAAAGTTAATTTATTTACAATTGCAGACACACCAATCAATAGATCAAACTCATCGTGCATTGGTGTTCCGTTTTTTCTCAATCTTACTTTTTCTTTAGCATATCTCTCTGTACAGCCATAAATTGGAATTATTGATAGACCTTGAACAAATCTATCAACTGCTTTGTGAGATTTTTTTGAGTTTTTGCTATTTTCTGCACCAAACCTTAATTCAAAAACTGTAATTTCAGAAATGTAACAATTTTCTAGTCCTTTGTCTTGTATTATAATATTGTAATCTAATAATCCACGTAAAAAGAAAACACAGATATTTGTATCTAGTAAATACTGCATGTTAAAAACTTAAATCCTTATCTCTAAACTTTCTACTGTCGCGTATTTCTTTTATCAATTCATCAGCAGTTTTGTCATTATCAAAAGCTCCAAATGATTTAAGAAACTCAGATTCTTTTGATTTTTTTTCTTTTTTTAAGGACTTTGTTAGTTTTTCAATGAGTTCGATCTTAGTTAATGGATTTAATCCTTCAAATAGTTTCGAATAAGTATCGATTATATGTTTATCTGTTATGGTCATTTTTATACCAAAGATAATATTTTTATTGAAAACGTGATTATTACATTATCGCCAACAATAGAAAACTGACAACCGAGGCTTCGATACATTCCGACGAAAATGTCGGAACACTCAGCCACCGATTATAACCGATAACAGAAAACTGAAAACAGAAAATAGAAAATAGAAAATAGAAAACCGATTTTACTACTACACCATTATACGATTACACTATTACACAATTCACTAATAACTAATCACGATTCACCATTCACAAATCACTGACAATACAAAACAGCTATAAGCCGTAAGCTTTGAGCAAAAAAAGGCCTAGAGCCTATTGCTTAAAGCCTAGAGCTGATAAAACGAATCACGAATCACAGAAAACAGGTTCTCGATACACTTTTTCTTTCCACAAGGTTTCAAGAAAAACCACTCGAACTGACAGCAGACAACAGATTACTAAGCCCTAAGCTTTGAGCGAAAAAAGGCCTACAGCCTATTACCTAAAGCCTAGAGCTCATAAAACGATTCACAAATCACTAATCACTGACAACCGATAACAGAAAACTGAAAACAGAAAACCGATTTTACTACTACACCACTATACGATTACACTATTACACAAATCACGATTCACTATTCACAAATCACTGAAAACTGAAAACTGAAAACAGTCAACACCTTTTCAGCACTAGTCAACTAGTCAACCAGTCACGATTCACGGCTCACTGAAAACAGAAGACAAAAAACAGAAAACCGATTTTACAACTACACCACTATACGATTGCACTATTACACAATTCACAAATCACGATTCACGCTTCACTGGTTACTGATAACAGAAGACTGACAACTGAAGACAGAAAACTGAAGACAGAAAACTGAAAACCGACAACCGATAACTATTAACCGAATTTTTTGTAATATTGCGTTAACTAACCAAACCATACACATGCGAGAACAACCACTGGTCTCAATTATTATTCCGACTTATAATCGCGCGCATCTCATTGGCGAGACGCTGGATTCTGTGTTAGCCCAAACCTACCAAAACTGGGAATGTATTGTGGTTGATGATGGCAGTACTGATGATACAGATGCCGTAATGCAAAAGTATTGCGATAAAGACTCACGCTTTAAATATTACCACCGACCTGAAGAACACTTGCCAGGTGGCAACGGCGCCCGGAATTATGGGTTTAAGATGAGCTCCGGAGAGTATGTGAATTGGTTGGATAGCGATGATTTATTTTCTCCATATTTTTTATCAAATAAAGAACTTGAGTTTTTAAACGGGAATTTTGATGCTATTGTTTCCCTGAGTCAAACTTTTAATAAAATTTCTGGAGATGGTTCAATTTTGTGGAATATTCTACCTGATAATAAAGATCAATTACAATTAAATAACTTAGTAAATGATTTTCTGAAACAAAATATGCTATGGCCACCGATAGCAATAGTTTGGAAAAAAACGTTTTTCGATAAAAAAAAGGATCTATGGAATGAACATTTGAAATCTTGGCAAGACTGGGAATTCCATATTAAAATGCTCTTAGAAAAACCAAGTCTTCATTTTAAATCTTGTGATATTGATACCTTTTATCGCATTGATAGTAGCGATAAAATTTCAACTAAGGCAAAGGATAAACAATTTTTCATAAATCTTAAAAAAAGTATTGACGATGTTATTTCACTCATAAAAAGTAAAGCTTTAATAGTTACTTTCTCTTCTGAAATTAAGAATCTCATCGCAAGGGTATTAATAAGGCTGCCAATTCAAAATGGCTACTATAACTTTTCACTACTAAGTGCTTTAAAGTATACATTTACCTTAAAATCTTTATTTCCTATAAAATCATTTATTTTAGAATTAGCTAGACAATATTTTATCTTTAGAAAAATAAGCAGTTTTCTTTATCAACCTTACAAAGAAAAAATCAAGTTTGATACTACATTTATGAAATTAACCAAAGAGAATTTAAAATAATGAACGGGATTTCAGTCATTATATGTTGCTATAATTCAGAACAAAGAATTAAACCAACGCTTGAGCACCTTAACTTACAGCAAACTAATTTTCCTTGGGAGTTGATTATTGTTGATAATAATTGTTCAGATAAAACGGTACAAACAGTTAACAACTGTATACAACAAATGCATCAACTTACTGAGCGTACGAGCATTGTTAAAGAAAGTAAGCCAGGTTTGAATTATGCTAGATCAAGAGGTGCAAATACAGCTAAATATGATTTAATTCTATTCTGTGATGATGACAATTGGTTGAATGAAAGTTACCTTCAAAAAGCTTATGATTTCCTGAAAGATAATCCTGACTTTGGGATTGTGGGTGGAAACGGAGTAGAAAAATGTGAAATTGACCCACCAAAATGGTTCGATAAATACAAATCTTTATATGCGATAGGATGCAGAAATGATGGTGAAGTATCAAATGTTTATGGTGCAGGAATGCTGCTAAAAAAAGAGTTACTTAGTGGTATTAATTTTAATATGTCTGACAGAAAAGGAGACAGCCTTGCCTCAGGCGGAGATAGTGAAATATGCTACAATGTAATTAATAAAGGTTATAAAATAAGACAGTTGTGTGATAACACTTTCTATCATTTTATTCCTAAAGAGCGCTTAAAGACTACTTACATCTATAAAATGTTTTATGCGGTTGGTAAAACTAGGAAAGAGTTATATCAAATTTCTCCAAAGCACTATAAGCTATTTAGTCCTTCTTACAGGCTTAAGAAAGATGTGAAAAATTTATTTAAAGCTTTACTAAAATTAGATTGGATAGGTGTAAGGTGTAATTTTTATTCTCTAAAAGCCTATTGGTTAAATTAAATTATAATGAAAAAAATTCTCCTATTCTCACCATTATGTAAACCTAAAGCGGTTTTAGAAGTTTCGCTTCCTTCTTACCTAAATTTGAAATGCCAAGGTTTTACTTATGATATACTTTTGTATAATGATAATAATATTGAGGATTCAAAACAATATACAGATAACTTCATCTCACAACATGATAATGTCAGTTTGTTACCCAATATTTTTGATGAAAATTCTGCATACCAGAAACATAATTGGAATATCAGTTTAATAGATCGTATCAGTGCTATTAAGAACAAAGCTTTAGAATATGCCTTAAAAAATAATTATGACTATATTTTTTTAGTAGATGCAGATTTAGTCTTAAACCCAAACACCTTAATAAGCCTAGTAAACGCTCAGAAACATTTTATTTTTGAGATTTTTTGGACTATGTTTACAAATGCACATTATTATAAACCCAATGCTTGGGATTACCATTCTTGGGTGTATGATACTCCCGAAAGTATTATTAAACTCAAAGAGCCAAACGTTTATGAAGTAGGTGCCGGTGGCGCGTGTACTTTAGTGAGTCGAGAGCTTTTAGAGCGTGGCTTAAATTTTAATAGATTATCTAATATGCGATTCCCTGGAGAAGATCGTCACTTCTGCACTAGAGTTCAGGCTTTAAACGAAAAAGTGTATATCGATACGCATTTTCCAGCATTTCATATACACAATCCAAAGCTTGTAGACGAGGCTAAACTATGGTATAGCAATGGAGCAAAACCTGAGTTTTTTAAATCTTGGCTAACTGATGAATGGAAAACTAATGTTAGGAGAAGTTTTGAAGAGCCAAAGAGTAAAATAGGTCAAATAAAAAAGGGCTTTTATTTGGCAAGAAGGGCTTACATCAATTACTTTAAAAAATTATAAATGGCATTAATTAATAAAATCTTAAACCGATATTACAAATATTTTGGCTCTAGAAGGTACAGAAAGTTTGTAATTATTGCACGATCTAGAACAGGAAGTAACTTGTTAAACAGTTATTTAAACAATTCCTCTCAAATAATAGCAAGAGGAGAATTGTTCGGCAGAATAGGTGATAAGGACGAAAAAAGAATATGGACTGATATATATAGAAAATATAGTTCACTGGTTTGTTGGGTAGGTTTTAAATTGTTCTATCAGCATCCTGTAGATTCAGATTCGAAATTTGTTTGGAATCAAATTAAAAAAGATCAAAGCATATTAATTATTCATTTAACAAGAGACAATAAAGTAAGAGCTGAACTGTCTAGGTTAATTGCTTTCAAAACAAAAAAATGGGCAGCTAATACCTCTAAGCCTAATTTTGAAAAAGCAATATTAGAAGATAAAAAAATTAAATTAGATGTTGATTCTTTTCTAGACGAAATTCAATCAGTTGTGAATTACGAAAATTATATTAGACAAGAATATTCAAATCATAAAATAATTGAAATCACTTATGAGCAACTTACTAAAAACCCTAATAAAACAATAGGTGAAATTAGAAAAGAATTTGATATCGATAGCTTTAAAATTAAAACACCTTTAGCTAAACAAAACACTGAAAGTATTGAAGATTTAGTCATCAACTTTGAAGAGCTTGAAAAGAAATTATCGGGTACTCAATTTTATTCTAACCTATCAGAACTTTAAATTATGAAAATCCTCATCTGTTTTGGTACAAGGCCTGAAGCCATTAAAATGGCACCTGTGGTTAAAGCTTGTTTGAGTCATCAAACTATCAAGACCAGCGTTTGTGTTACAGCACAGCATCGCGAGATGCTTGATCAAGTTCTAGACTTTTTTCAAATCACGCCAGATTTTGACTTAGATTTAATGCAAACTAATCAATCGCTCAATCAGCTTTCTGCAAGAATTATTGAAAAAATGGATGCTGTATTAGTTAAAGAGCAACCTGATTGGGTTTTGGTTCATGGCGATACCACAACTTCTAGCATGGTCGCTTTAGCCGCCTTTCACAGAGGAATTAAAGTCGGTCACGTTGAGGCTGGTTTGCGCACCTACAATAAATATTCGCCATTTCCAGAGGAAATCAACCGTCAGCTTACTGGTAGAATAGCCAATGCACACTTTGCACCGACACAAAAAGCCTACAACTGCTTGATGAATGAAGGTGTAAAAAAAGAAGAAGTATTAATTACAGGAAATACCGTGGTTGACGCTTTACAGGTAGGTTTAAAACTTGCTAAAGATAGAGGTTCGCAGAATCTAAAAAAAATACTTGATCAACTCGATTCTCAAAAAAAATTAATATTGGTCACAGGGCATCGTCGAGAAAATTTTGGAGATGGATTCATTCAACTCTGCAAGGCTTTAGCCCAGCTAGCCAAACGCTCAGATGTTGAAATAGTTTATCCTGTACATCTAAATCCCAATGTAAAAGAGGTTGTGCATAAAGAACTTGAGCAACTAGACAATATTCATCTCGTACCACCAGTAGAATATCCTGTCATGCTGGGTTTGTTGGAAGCCTGCGATTTAATCATTTCAGATTCAGGTGGCATTCAAGAAGAAGCGCCAAGTTTAGGTAAAATGGTGTTGGTTACTCGGGCCACTTCAGAACGTATGGAAGGCATAGAAGAAGGTTTTGCAGAACTAATAGGTACAAGTGCCGATAAGATTATAGAAAGGGCTTCGTTTTATTTGAAATATCCCAAAGTATTGAATAAACAAGATAATCCTTATGGGCAAGGTGATGCATCTGAAAAAATAATCAACTATATTCTAAGCAGATGAGAATACTTATAATATCTTCTGAAATTATTAAAAACAAATATTCAGCAAGTATAAGGGTAACAAAAATTCTTAAAGAATTATCTGAAAATTCCCAAGTAGATATATTAACAGAACCCATGTCAGTATGGGACTTTAAACACCAAGCTAATAAAGTCTTCATAACAAATTACAAAATTCCTTCAAGCCAGAAAAAAACTTTAAAAGCAAAAGTTTACAGTAAATATTTTAAAATTTCTATATCACAACTTAAACGCTACAAGGCATTTATATCTAAATTAAAACAAATTAATCTTGATCAATATGATGTTATCATCGCCTTTGGTGGTGGCGGTTTTTTTGAACCTTTAGAGGCTTTATCACAATGCAAGACCAACGCATTGACGGTTGGTTTTATACACGATCCTTATCCTGGAGATGTTTTTCCTGAGCCATACCAAACTAAAACAAATAAAAACACCTTAAAAATTAGGGAGAAATTAAAACGCGTATTTTTAAAATTAGATAAACTTGCTTTTCCTTCTAAACTTTTAGGCGAGTGGATGGATAAATATTATGAATTTGGTGATGATAAAATATTAGAATTACCACACCTACTACCAACCATTGAAATCGATGATGATGCAAAAAAGGAAGCTGAAAAGTTTTTAAACTTACATAACCTAAAACACGAAAATTTTTACTTTCATGCTGGCACTTTATTAAAGCACAGACCAGTAAAAGATATCATTACCCAATTTAAAAAATTAAAAAAAGACGGCTATTTTGACCATGATTTTAAACTTCTTTTTATTGGCAATGTGAATTATGACATACAAAAGAGTGATAAAGATGTAGTTATTGTTAATAAGCGAAAGCCTTTAGATTTGGTTAATGCTATTTCAAGAAAAGCAAAAGCCTTAATGATTATTGAACACATCGCAGATATCAGTCCATTTTTACCAGGTAAAGTACCAGAATACATTGCTCATCAAAAACCAATTATGCATTTTGGTCCACAAAATTCAGAAACTTGCCGTGTAGTAAAACCTCACATTGAGATATCAAAATTCAGTGCTACTTTAGACAATCCTAAACTTATCTATGCAGTTTTACAACTAGGGGGTGTTGAGCTACACCAAAATATATCAATTATAAATCATTTTAAAATTGATACTTTTATAAAGAAAATAGAAGACATCATTAATGCAAAATAAGTCCAAAGTAATTTTAATCTCTCACTTACCGTTACCTTATCATGGTATTGGCAGTTGGACTACACTTTATCATAATTATATGATTAAAGGTAGACATCAAATAGATGCAATTATTTGCCCACCTCTGTCAAAAGAAAAATATATTGATATTGACTATCTGTTCTTTACAAATTCTAAGATTAAAAAAATAAAAAACAAATTACTATATAATCGTTTTCATCATATTCTTTCAAGACTTAAAGCGTATATATCTAAATATAAAAATTACCGATTTGTAATTCAGATTGTAGATAATATAGGACTTGTATTAGCTTTAAATGTTTTTTTGACTAAACATTCTCTTCGTGGACAAGTTTATATACAATATTCATTTCATGGGTTTTCAATCCAAAGTGAAAATTTAATGAAAAAAATAAATGCCAGTTGTGATGAAATAATTTTTTTGACGCAAATTGCATACCAAGATAATTTGAAACGACACACACTCTTGCCTAAATATGTTTCAATATTAAACAATGGTATCGATACAAATAAATTTAAGCAAATAGCTAAAAAAGATGAAAACGACAAAACTACCTTTATTTGGTGTAGCCAAGACAGACCCAAAAAAGGACTTCATATCATTTTAGAAGCTTGGTCAAAATTCCATAAACTTTATCCCAATTCAGAATTACAAATAGTAGGAACATATAAGACCTACCAAGTAGAAGGTGTAAAATGTTTAGGAAGAATTTCAAATGATCAACTGCCAGAGGTTTATCAAAATGCTGATGTTTATCTATTTCCTACATTATGTCATGAAGGCTTTGGTCTTACTCTAGTAGAGGCATTGCATTGTGGTTGTTTTTGCATTGCCTCTAACATTGGCGGTGTGCCAGAGGTTTTAAACCATGGCGAATATGGCTGGCTGATAAGCGAACCACATAATACTGATGAGTGGCTAAATGCTATGATAACCTATGAGAGAGAAAAGCCAAAGCATCCAAAAATTTTAAAAAACAAATATAGTTTAGAGTCTTGGTCTAACGGTATGAACGAAATAATTCTTAAAGCTAAAAATAGAATAGAGTTAAATATTTGTTAGTTTTATTGATTCAAAATAACTTAATATAATGCTTTTATGAGAAAAATCTGCGTAGTTGTCACCGCTCGACCATCCTATTCCAGAATTAAAACGGCGCTAAAAGCCATTCAAAAGCATCCTGATTTAGAATTGCAATTAGTGGTAGCGGCTTCTGCTTTGTTAGAGCGTTATGGTACAGCAGTCAATTACATTAAAGCGGATGGGTTTAAAATTGATGCCAAAGTTTTCAACGTCTTAGAAGGCGAAAACCTCACTGCTGCAGCCAAAACCACAGGCATTGGTATTTTAGAGTTGTCTAGTGTGTTTGAAAACTTGCAACCTGACATTGTGGTTACCGTAGCCGATCGCTTTGAAACCATGGCAACGGCTATTGCGGCTTCCTATATGAATATTCCTTTAGCCCATATCCAAGGCGGCGAAGTCACCGGCAACATCGACGAGAAAGTGCGCCATAGCATTACCAAATTAGCCGATTATCATTTGGTGGCATCAAAAGATGCCAAAGAACGTGTACTTCAATTAGGAGAAGAAGCCAATTCCGTCTTTAATACAGGCTGTCCGTCTATCGATTTAGCTAAAGAAGTTCAAAGCTTAAACAAGCTTAGTTTTAATCCCTATGAAAAATATGGTGGTGTAGGAGCGCACCCCGATTTAAGTCAATCCTATTGGGTCGTCATGCAGCATCCCGTAACTAACGAATACCAAAATTCGCGAAAACATGTAGAAACGACCTTAGAAGCTATTCGCCAACAAGTTGATGTTCCTGTGTTGTGGTTTTGGCCCAATGTAGATGCGGGTTCCGATGGTACTTCTACAGGTATACGAGCTTTTAGAGAAAAATATGATTTGAGTCATGTGCATTTCTTTAAAAACATGCAAGGCAATGATTTCTTAAACTTACTGGATCAATCTAAGGGGCTAATCGGTAATTCTTCGGTAGGCATACGTGAGTGCGCTTACTTAGGTGTTCCTGTCATTAATATTGGAAGTCGACAAAATCGCCGCCAACGCGGTGAAAATGTAATTGATGTAGATTACAGCACAGAAGCCATAACCGAAGCCATGCAACAAATTGAAAAGCAGTCTAGACCAGCTTCAACAAATATCTATGGCAATGGAGATGCAGGTAAAAATATTGCCCAGGTTTTAGCTCAAGTAGAGTTGAAGTTTCATAAGACGATTGTTTATTAGTGAAGGGTGATGAGTGATGAGTGAAGAGTGATGAGTGAAGAGTGATGAGTGAAGAGTGATGAGTGAAGGGTGAAGAGTGATGAGTGAAGGGTGAAGAGTGATTAGTTAACAGTGATGAGTGAAGGGTGGTCAGTGAAGAGTTGATTTAATAAATAATATAAAATGAATCACAAGGATTTAGAAGCATGGAAAGTTAGCATGGATTTGGTGGATTATGTTTATCAATTATCTAAATCGATGCCTAGGTCTGAAGACTTCGTCTTAAAGCAACAATTTCTTAGATCTGCCATTTCAGTACCGTCAAATATAGCAGAAGGCTGTGGGAAAGTTCAGACAAAGAATTAATTAGATTTTTAGATATTAGTCTCGGTTCTTTAGCAGAACTCGACACTCAATTTGATATTGGATTCCGACAGAATTATTTTGAAAATGTTGAAGACTTTCAAGTTTTGTTAATTAAAACAAGAAAGCTGATTATAGGACTTAAAAATTATTTGAAAAAGAAAAGCAAATGAATGAACTAATAATAATTCACAGCTCACTGATCACTTTACGCAGTCTGCAAGTAAATGTTCACTGCTCACCCTTCACTCATCACCCAAACAGATGTAACAAATGAAAAACTCAAATACACCTGAATTCCCAGTCACTGATTTTACTTCACTCAAAATCCTCGCCATCATCCCTGCTCGTGGTGGAAGCAAGGGCGTGCCTAGAAAAAATATAAAAGAACTTGGCGGTAAACCCTTGTTAGCTTACACAGCAGATGCTGCACTTGCATCAAATTTAATTAGCAAAGTTATCTTATCTACTGAAGACGAAGAAATTATGCAAGTTGGTAAAACACTCGGATTAGAGGTGCCTTTTCAACGACCAAGTGAATTAGCACAAGATCAATCAGGTAGTTTAGGAGTAGTGCAGCATGCGGTTCAATACTTTGAAAAACAAGGAGAATTTTTTGATGCAGTTATTCTGTTACAAGTAACTTCACCTTTTAGAGAAGAAGGTTTTATCGATCTAGCGCTTGAAAAATTTATTACTTCAAAAGCTGATGCTTTAATAAGTGTGTTGCCGGTACCACATGAATATAATCCGCATTGGGTGTTTGAAACTGACCAGCATCACAACTTGCAAATTGCCACAGGCGAAAAGCAAATTATCAAACGTCGACAAGACTTGCCTAAGGCTTATTTTAGAGATGGTAGCATCTACATCACAAAAACAGAAGTTATTAAACAAGGTAGTTTCTTTGGGGAGAATTTAACATATATAGAGTCTAATCCCACAAAACATGTAAATATTGACACTTTAGAAGATTGGGAAAACGCAGAAGAAATGATAAAAACTCTGAAATAGACTAAAAATCTACTATTATTAAGTAAAATTCATTTTGTTACCGAATTGATTTTATTAAATTAAATTTTATAGGGATAAAAAACATAGTTAAATTTGTAATTAACAAACTAATCAATTTATGTGTGGAATATCTGGTATTTTAGGACCAAAAGCCACTAAACTTAACATCAGTAAAATGACTGAAATTATGCACCATAGAGGTCATGATTCCATTCAGCATTTTCAACAAAACGGTATAACTCTAGGTCATAACCGGTTATCAATAATCGATTTAAATGAAGGCGCAGATCAACCTTTTCAAAGAAATGATAGCCCTTGGGTGTTAGTTTACAACGGTGAAATCTACAATTATGTAGAGTTAAGGGAAGAGTTGATACATGAAGGTTATACTTTTGATACACAATCTGATACAGAGGTTTTGTACAGAGCCTTTTTAGTATGGGGAGAAAATTGCTTAGAAAAGCTAAACGGTATGTTTGCTTTTGCTTTTTTCAATACCAAAACCAATAAACTCTTTGCAGCGCGAGATCGCTTTGGTGTAAAGCCTTTTTATTATTATCATGAAGAAAAGAATTTTATTTTTGCGAGCGAAATAAAAGCGATAAAGCAATTAGTGAATCCAACTCTCAATGAGAAAGTTTTAGCCAATTACTTAGCTTATGGTAGTTATGGTATGCCAGATGAAAGTTTTTATAAAAATATTCAACAATTACCTGGTAGTCATTTTTTAAATTACAAGGAAAATAAGCTACAAATCAATCAATGGTACGATTTTGTTTCCCGAACAAATAAAAAAATTCTAGAGCTTCAAAACACAAGTGAAGATGAAGCAAAAGAAGAGTATAAAAAAATACTTAAAAATAGTATTGATTTACGATTTCGGGCAGATGTACCTGTTGGTTTTACCTTAAGTGGTGGAGTAGACTCATCTTTATTATTAGCCCTAGTCAATCAACGTGAAGAAGCAAAAAATATCAAAGCCTTTACCTTTTATACAGATGATGAGCGCTATGATGAATTACCTTGGGTTGAGCAAATGGTTGCAAAAACACAAACACAATTAGACCAGGTGCTTTTAAAGTCAGATGAAGTAAATGAGCGCCATCAAAGATTGAGTAAAATACAAGATGAACCTTATGGCGGTATTCCTACCATTGCCTACGCAAAAGTGTTTGAAACAATGGCTAATCAAGGTATCAAAGTTATCTTAGATGGACAAGGCATGGATGAAGCTTGGGCAGGATACGATTATTACCAAAATAATACGAATAATACCATTCAAGGACAATCTACTAGCAGTCCTTATAAAATCAATGTATTATCAGATTCTATTTTAGCTAAAGCCCAAAAACCAACTTATCCACAACCCTTTAATAATGATTTACTGAATAAGCAATACAGAGATTTGTTTTACACTAAAATCCCAAGAGCTTTACGTTTTAATGATCGGGTTTCAATGACATCTACCACAGAATTGCGCGAACCTTTTTTAGACTATCGTTTAGTAGAGTTTGCATTTTCTCTTCCAAAACATTTTAAAATAAGAGATAGGCAGGGAAAGTTTTTATTACGAGAAATTTTAAGCGATTATAGTAAAAATGTAGCCTTTGCTCCAAAAAGGCCTTTACAAACGCCACAGCGTGAATGGTTAGCAGAAGAATTGAAACTTTTGGTAAATCATGCTATAGCTTCAATTGAAAAAAGTAGTTTAGCAAAACATTTTGATGTACAGCAAATGAAAGTTGAATGGGAAGATTATAAAAATGGCAATCAAACCTCTAGTTTTCATATTTGGCAATGGATAAGTGTTAGTAAATTAGTTGAAAATGAATAAAAAGATTTGCATACTAATGCCTGATGGGGTAGGAATCAGGAACTATATATACACTGGCATCTTTGATCGTTTCAATACTGAGTCAATACTTCTGCACAATTTTAAATCAAATTCTATAACTGATTTTGGGTTACAAAAATCATTTAACTTAAAACAACTTATTAGATATAAGGAAAGTTTCAAAGAAAAGTTCTATCGTGAACTTATTCATTTAGTACGATTAAAATATAATGCAGAATTAAAATCTAATCCTACAATTTTGAGCAATTATATGCCTAAAAAAGTATCTTTTAAACTTAAACTTTTTTATGCTATTATTGAATTCAAATCATATTTTCACAAGTCTCAAAATCGAATATTAGCTTTAGAAACTAAATATGAAAAAGTAATTCGTAGATCAAAGGTATACCAATATTATTATGACAATTTTAAAGAGCTTCAGCCCAATGTATTATTTTGTACGCATCAACGCGCTGTTATAGCTGCGCCAATTTTTGCAGCTGCAAAAGATGCAGGTATAAAAACGGTTACAGCTATTTATTCTTGGGATAATTTACCTAAAGCTAGATTAGCCTTACGAGCAGATGAATATTTGGTCTGGAGTCCTTACATGAAAGCTGAATTTAAATCTTTTTATCCTGAAATTAAGGACCATCAAATAAAAATACTTGGCACACCTCAGTTTCAATTTCATTATGATAGTTCATATTTATGGACTAAACAACAACTTGCCAACTATTATGGTTTAGATTTGAAAAAAAAGTGGCTATGTTTTAGTGGAGATGACAAAACAACTTCACCTTTTGATCCAGAATACTTACAAGACATAGCTGAAGAAATAAAAATTTCGGGTCTTGCTACAGAATGGCAAATCTTATTAAGACCTGTACCTGTAGAAGGCTTTGATAAATATCAAAAGGTCATAGATAAATTTCCTGAAATCATAAAAAAAACAGGGGCAGACTGGGTGTTGTCTTCAAATTGGTCTGATGCTTATCCTAAGGTAACAGACTTAAATATACTATCGAGCTTATGTAAACATGCTAACGCTGTTATTAATGTGGGCTCAACAATGGCTTTAGATTTTGGTATGCATCATAAACCTGCTATCTATCTAAATTATGAAGTTAAACCAAATTTACATTGGTCGGTTAAAAGAGTATATAAATTTCAACATTTTAGAAGTATGAAAGAACTTAAACCAGTAGTTTGGCTTAATTCTAAAAAGGACTTACCCGGCATCTTAAATAATCTAGATAAACACCATGGACGAACAAAGGAAGATATGATGAAGTGGTGTGAACGGATCATTCCAGATAAACTTAGGATAACATCAAGCTGCTTAATTAATCAACATTTGGTAAATAGTTAAGCATGCATATAGTTTTTTTGACATCAGAATATCCGAAAGATGGCTTTCCTCATGGTGGTGTTGGGACAGTTGTTCAAACTTTAGCTCAAGAATTGGTTAAACAAAATCACTTGGTAAGTGTAATAGGTTTAAATTATTTGCAAAAAGATGAAGAAGAAGTTGATAATGGTGTGATTATCTACCGTTATAAAAAGAGTAAAATCAACAAAATGGGATGGTTTTATAACAATAAAATATTAAATAAAGCCATATTAAGATTAAACCAAGTAAAGCAAATTGATGTTATTGAATCAGCTGAGCTTGGCTTTGCTTTTATCAAAAAAATACCAAGCATAAAATATTTAATTCGAATGCACGGTGGTCATCATTTCTTTGCGGAGTCTGAAAATCGTGGCGTTGAGCCTTGGAAATCTTTTCAAGAACGCCTAAGTTTTAGAAAAGCTGATTATATTATTGGCGTCAGTAAATATGTGATGAACCATACAGCCAAGTATATGGATTTTGAAGATAAACGAGGTGAAGCCATATATAACCCCGCAAATCTAAATCGTTTTTATCCTGCTGATTACAATAAAGAAATCAAAGGACGTATTTTTTTTGCGGGGTCTATTTGTGAAAAAAAAGGAATCAGGCAACTTATAAAAGCCATGCCAATAATTAAAAAAGCCGTTTCAGACGCTCATTTAATTATTGCAGGAAGAGATACAAAAATCAGAGGAACACAAAAATCCTATTTAGCCTACCTTAAGACAGAGATTCCATCAGAAGTTAAGGAAGATGTATTTTTTTTAGGGTCTATTGAAAATGCGCAAATCCCCAAAGAAATCGAAAAAGCAGAAGTATGTGCGTATCCCTCGCATATGGAAGCCATGCCCTTATCTTGGATTGAAGTGTTGAGTATGGGTAAAGCTTTTGTAGCTAGTAACTTAGGGCCAGGGCCTGAAGCGGTTAAACACGGCGAAACGGGATTGCTATGTAATCCATTAGATCTAGATGACTTGGCTAAGCAAGTGATTTATATGCTTCAAAACCGTGACAAAGCCCATCAAATGGGGCAAAATGCGATAAAAGATATTCAAGAGCGATTTAGTTTGGATGTGTTGTTGAAAAAGAATATTTTGATGTATGAAAAATTAATCAAGCTTTAAATGATAATTAATGTTTATTTTAAGTAAAAAAACACAAGCTGCACAAGGTGCTATTAAAAAATATAGAGAAAAGTTAATAGAGTTACATAGTCATTTCTCAGAAATATTTGAGTTTAACTTAAATTCAATGAATACATTATACTGGTTCAGTGCTAAACCACAAGACCAACTTCACGTTTTTGATAATGCTATTGTAATTGGTAAGCTTGATTTTGATGAAAAACAGACTTATAAACCTATTTTCCATAAAGGTGAAACACTAAAGTCATTTGAAAATTTAGATTTTGATACACTTTTAAACAACATTATAATTTATTTTGATGATAACTTTTTAGATATAATTCCTAGTGAAACTACAAGTGTCTATTATTCTGAAGATAGTATTTCTGATTTTCAACTTCTAATCGCTAAAACAGACAAAACTCTACCATCTCAAGTAAACGTTCAAATTTTGTCGAGTGTGGGATATTTTCCTGGAAACATGACATTATTTGATAATGTTAAAAAAATACCTTATTTATTTAAATTAAAAAATAATCAGCTTGAAAAAATCGATGATTTTAAACCTAAAAAGAATGACGACAAAAAGCTTATAAATACATTAGTTAAAACTGTGCCTGTTACATCAAATCAATCCTTGGCCATGTCAGGAGGTTTAGATAGCCGATTTGTCCTGGGTATTCTTATGAAATCTGGAGTTAAGCCAAAACTTTATAGCCTGGAAGGAAACGAAAAACAAATTATAAAAGAAGTAGCTAAAACTTATAAATTAGACTTAAAAATCAATAATCGTGAGCATATTGAACATTCGCTATATACATTAATGACTGATTCAAGAATATATTTTAGGGGAGGGAATTATTCAAAAATGATTTCAGATTATCAGTCCGATGGTATAATTCATTATGGATTTAGTTTATTACCCTTTAATGAAAATTCCTTTGCTTCTGCTTGGAAAAAACCGTCTTTAAAATCTAAACTTTATGATGATTTAATAAATTACGCTCTTCTACCAAGGGTTCCAACTTCAGGTTTTGAACAGTTTAAAAAGACTAAAACTAGAAAACAATTATTTAAAGTCATAAAAGAAGAAATGAAGTTTGGGATAGAATCTTATAATTTTAAATTTAAAACAAAAAAAGAAATTGCAACTTGGTTTTATCACTTATCAAGAGGACTTACATGGACTTATGCACATTTGTCTGATTTAAGTTTCTTTAAATACCCTGTTTTTATTTTAGGGGATAAGAAATCTTCTGAATATGGCTTTAGATCTTCAGCTTATAGTAATTTTAATAAAGAAAGATTAAGAAAGCTAAACCAAAATTTATTTAAGGATTCTGCAATAAATTACTCAGATAACCGAAAATTTAAGTCTTTGCCTCCAATATTAAATGATATTTATAAAATTTATGTTGAGTATTTTAAAAAACTTTTTAGTCGTTTTAAAGGCCTAAGACAAGTCAACTCAATAGGTGATGAAAATTGGTTTAACAATATTCATTACAAAGAAGCTAAAAATTTTAAAAACTACTTTAAAAATAGTTACAAACAAGTCATAGAATCAACAGAAACTAATTTTAGAGTTAAACGAACTGCTGTTACAATAAATGATACGTTATTATTCTTAGAAGAAAACTAATGAATTTCCTAATTATTTCACACACCCGTCATTATAAGGTGAATAATCAATTTTACGCCTACGCACCTTATGTTCGTGAAATGAATTTATGGCTAAATCATGTAGACCAGGTTTATATTGTAGCACCATTATCAAGTGCTTTTGATCAAAATATTAATTTGGCTTACCGTCATCAAAAGATTGCTTTTGCAGAAGTCCCAGCATTTTCTTTAAACGGGTTGAAAGCCCTTTTAAAAACCCTCATAAAGTTACCCAAAATCCTAGGCGTAATTTTCAAATCCATGCAGCAAGCTGATCATATCCATTTACGCTGTCCAGGTAATATGGGTTTGTTAGGTTGTTTAGTTCAAATCTTCTTTCCAAGTATCCCAAAAACAGCTAAATATGCAGGCAACTGGGATCCAAAGTCAAAACAACCATGGAGTTACAAATTGCAAAAGTGGATTTTAAGTAATACCATTCTAACTAAAAACATGCAGGTCTTAGTTTATGGGCAATGGTTAAATCAAACAAAAAACATCAAACCATTTTTTACCGCAACTTATAACGATAGTGAAAAAGAAGCTTTATATGTTAGAAATTATACCAAACCTTGGCATTTTTGTTTTGTCGGGAGTTTGTCAAAAGGCAAACGACCACAATTGGCATTGCAATTAGTCAATAAGCTAAGACAAAAAGGGATGGATGCCGTTATACATTTTTACGGTGATGGCGAATTAAAAACTTCTCTCAATGAAGACATTCAACAACTCAATGCTCAAGACTGGGCATTTGTATATGGTAATCAACCTAAAGACGTCGTTAAAAAGGCTTTGAAATATTCTCATTTTTTGATTTTACCCAGTCAATCTGAAGGCTGGCCTAAAGTAGTAGCTGAAGCCATGTTTTGGGGTTGTATACCTATAGTTACTCCAATTTCATGTGTGCCTTGGATGCTTAGTAATGGTCAGCGCGGCATTTTAATGGATAGTCAAAATATCGATCAAACCTTAAAGCAGCTAATTGATTTTAAGGAAACTCCAGAAAGCTTAGAACAATTATCAACCAATGCAGCCGAATGGTCACGAAATTATACTTTAGATAAGTTTGAAGATGAAATTCGTAAATTGTTATAAATAGGACAGTCCGCAGTCCATAGTTGACAGTCGACAGAAGACTGTAGACGGAAGACAAACGACAGATGACAAAAGAGAGAAAATGGATTACAAGAAATTAAATGTTTGGAAAGAATCAATTGAATTAGTCAAGCTGATTTATCAAGTCACTGCTATTTTTCCTAATGATGAAAGAATCAATTGAATTAGTCAACTAAGACGTGCATCAGTTTCAATTCCATCTAACACTTGACCTGTGAAATAAATTTAAAGCCCTATGAAAGATTTCTTTTACGTTTATATATTGCAAAGTGAAACCGATGGCAAAAATTATGCAGGTTACACTCAGGATTTGAATTTACGATTTGAGCAACATAATAAAGGTTACGTAGAATCTACAAAACAGAGAAGACCACTTAAGATGATTTATTTTGAAGCTTGTTTGTCTCAAAATGATGCCTTGAGAAGAGAAAAATATTTTAAAACTCATTATGGTAAAATGTTCTTGAAAAATAGACTCAAATCGTATTTCACGGGTTAGACTGAAGGCAACAGTCGGAGTTCAGATAAAGATTATAAGCGGTTTGTAGAGATAGCTTATGGTTCAGCGCTAGAGTTAGAGACCCAACTATTAATATCTGTTGAATTAAAGTTTATAGATGAAGATAATGAAGTATTTAGTAAATTAGAACAAGTTAAAAAACTTTTGTCAGGATTTATTAAATATCTTAAGAAATAAGTTTAAAATTTGATAGTCCACAGTCCACAGTTTACAGTCCACAGTTGACAGTCGACAGAAGACAATCGACAGATGACAGATGACAGAAGACAATCGACAGATGACAATCGACAGATGACAGAAGACAGACAACAGAAAACAGAACAATGAAACAAAATCAACACCAACCCATACGTGTTTTGCAAATCATCGACTCCTTAGAAGCTGGTGGTGGAGAACGTATGGCTGTTAATTTAGCCAATGCGCTTCATCAAAAAGTTGATTTTTCTGGCTTAATTGCCACCCGTAAAGAAGGCTTGTTAAAGGCTGAGATTAACCATCTAGACCATTATTTATATGTAAATAAACGGCGTTCTGTAGATTTTAAAGCCCTTAGCTTAGCGATTCAGTTTATCAAGCAGCACCAAATCACCCATTTACACGCTCATAGCACTTCATTTTTTTTTGCAACGCTGATTAAAATTAGAATGCCAAAATTAAAATTAATTTGGCATGATCACTACGGTGAAAGTGAGCAGTTAATTCATCGTCCCAGAAATATTTTGAAATACGCATCATTTTTTTTTAAAGCAATTATTTCAGTAAATGAAAAGTTAAAAAAATGGGCAGAAGATGAATTAAACTGCTCTCAAGTATCTTACATTAAAAATTTTTCAAGATTAAGTTTTAATAATATTCCTAAACAACAGCAGTTTTTAAAAAAGGGTAATGAAATTTTTCATTTGATTCAAGTTGCAAATATTCGTCCTCAAAAGAATCATGAAGTAGCTATTGAAGCTTTAAAGTTATTAAGCAAAACATTTTCAGTAAAACTACATTTATTAGGGCAATATCATATCAATGATAGGTACTACCAATCAATAAAAGATTTAATTCATCAACATCAATTAGATTTAAATGTTGAATTTTATGGAAGTGTTGAAAACGTTCAAGCCTATCTTGAGGAAGCCGATATTGCTTTGTTAAGTTCGCGATCAGAAGGCCTTCCTGTTAGTCTACTCGAATATGCCATAGCTCAAAAACCTGTAGTCATTACTGATGTTGGCCAATGCGCTTCGGTAGTGGGTGATTTTGCAAAAGTAGTTCAACCGGGTGACCCCAATGCGCTAGCGGCAGCGTTAAAATCTTATTTAGCTCATCCCCAAGAAGCAAAAAAAGATGCAGAGTTGCTTCATAAAAAAGTAATTTCAGAATATGGTGAAGCAGCAATTATCAATCAAATTGTTGAGATTTATAAAGCGGTTTAAGTAACTTTAAAACAGTTGATAATGCTTCTAAAAATGAGTAATATTGTAACAAATTAATTAGATCATCTTAATTAATTTAGTGTTTAAAAATTTAACATTTAGTAAATGGATTTTAAAATAAAGACTCATTGTACATCGATATACACTATTGCAGAAATAGGGCAAGCCCATGAAGGTAGTTTAGGCATGTTATATGCTTATATTGATGCCGTAGCTAAAACTGGGGTAGATGCCATAAAATTTCAAACGCATATGGCGCATGCAGAAAGTAGCGAATTTGAACCCTTTCGGGTTAAATTTTCAAAACAAGATCAAACGCGTTATGAATATTGGGAGCGTATGTCGTTTACCCAAGAGCAATGGAATGAAATAGGAGAATACACAAAAGCTAAGGGTTTAGACTTTATCAGTAGTCCATTTTCCAATGCGGCTGTAGACTTGTTAGAAGAAGCTAAAGTAGATGTTTACAAAATTGGAAGTGGAGAAGTAACCAACCTTTTACTGCTTGAAAAAATAGCTCAAACTCAAAAGCCTGTCATTATTTCTAGTGGAATGAGTTCTTACCAAGAACTCGATGATGCTGTTCAATTTCTTTTGGAGAGGAAAGCAGATGTAAGTATTTTACAATGTACAACCGCTTATCCGACACAACCTGAGCAATATGGATTAAATGTAATTACAGAGCTTCAAAAGCGCTATCCGAATTTAAAAATCGGTTTTTCAGATCATTCAGGTACAATAGCTACTGGAATTGCAGCTAGTACATTAGGTGCTGAAATTTTAGAGTTTCATGTGGTATTTCATAAAGATATGTTTGGCCCTGATGTTGAAGCATCTCTAACTTTAGAAGAGACATCAACTTTAGTTGAAGCCACAAAAAAAATATACACAGCTTTAAAAAATCCAATGGATAAAGCTAATCATCAGGAATTTTCAAGCTTAAAAGCTATCTTTGAAAAGTCGTTAGCCGTCAACAAAGACCTACCAAAAGGACACGTTGTTTGTTTTGAAGATCTAGAAGCCAAAAAACCAAAAGGCTACGGCATTGATGCCTCTAGCTATCAAGCTCTTATAGGTAAAAAATTAGTTAAAGACATGAAAGCCTGGGCATTTTTAACAGACGATGATATTAAGAATTAATGCGAAGAAGAATTACAAAACGTCTCAAGCGCCCGACTGAAATCCCTTACTTAAACGCTTTAATTTTTCATGCGGTATTAGGATTTGTCATTTACCTATTTAAGCCTTTAGCAACACTTTATTTTTTAGGCTTATTTGTCTATTTTATTATAAAAATCCTACAGAATCCTAAAGATAAATATGTGATTCTGGAGGCAGCTGCCTATGTTACAGCAGCTGAGGTCTTTTTAAGAATGACTGGTGGTGCCTTATTATGGGAAATTGGTAAATATTCAGTCATCGTTTTTATGCTTTTGGGCATGTTTTTCCATGGCTTTAAACGAAAGGCACTTATATATGTGGTTTACCTGTTATTGCTTTTACCTGCTGTATACATTACTTATATTGATTTACCCTTTGGTATGGACTTTAGAACAAATATTTTGTTCAATTTGTCTGGGCCATTGTCACTCGCAGCTAGCGCTTTATTCTGTTATGATTCTACAATTAAATTAAGTAGATTTTTAAAGATTTTAGATTTAATGTTATTACCCATTATACTCATGACGGTCTATATTGTGTTTTATGCTCCAGACTTATCTAAAGTGGTAACTAATGCGGATGCTAGCTATGGAGCTTCTGGAGGCTACGGGCCAAATCAAGTCTCCACCGCCTTAGGAATAGGTTTATTTATCGGTTTAGTACGTTTTATTATGCCACACAAAAATAACTTAGTACAGTTAATTGTACTAGGAAGTATTCCTTTAATGGCTATGCGTGCTTTAGCCACTTTATCTAGAGGTGGTGTTTTAACTGCTTTGCTCATGTTTATTGCTTTTCTAGGGGTTTACTTTTGGTATGCGCCTATTAAATTAAAATCTAAGTCGTTTGCTAAATTAGGATTGATCGTGGGTGCTGGAATAGTCGTTTGGACAATTACAGTTTTATCTACAGGCGGTATGGTTGCAAGGAAATACGCTAACGAGCAGGCTTCAGGTGTTGAACGAGAAGACATCACCACAGGTCGTGTTGAAATTGCTAATGCTGAGTTTGAAATTTTTTCAGATCAACCTTTCTTAGGTTCTGGTGTTGGAATGAGTAAAGTAGCTAGATTAGAGTTGGTCGGTGATAAAGCAGCATCACATAATGAAATCACACGGATGATTTCAGAGCATGGCCTACTAGGGATCATAGCACTTTTATTATTACTGCTTGTACCAGCTTTTGAATTCTTAAAACAGCCTAAAAACTTATTTATTATACCACTTATTGTTTTTTGGGGAGCAACTATTAATCATTCTGCTATGCGAATTGCAGCGCCTGGCTTTTTTTATGGTTTTGCATTATTAAGTGTACAATTTAAAGCGAAGCGCTCTAACATTAAAAAAGGCGTAAAAAAGAGATCCTTAAGCAACCAAAATAGTATTGTAAGCCATGACTAAGTCCATTCTTTATTTAGGAAACCAACTATCTAAAAAAGGGAAAACCCCAACATCGGTAGAAACACTTGGGCGTTTTTTAGAAAATGAAGGACTTACAGTTTTTAAGGCATCCTCAAAACAAAATCAACTACTCCGGTTGTTAGACATGTGGAAATCAATTATAAGACTTCAAACAAAAATTGATATTGTTTTTATTGATACATATAGTACACTTGGTTTCTGGTTTTCTTACTCTTGCGGGTTGCTATGTCAATTTTTAAATCTAGATTATATCCCCATTTTAAGAGGCGGCGATTTGCCCAAACGCTTAGCGAAAAATCCCAAACTTTGTCATCAGCTGTTTAACAATGCTAAAATTAATGTGGCGCCTTCAAGCTATTTAATGCATCACTTTGAACAAGCGGGCTACACAAATTTAGTTTTTATCCCCAATACCATTGCTTTAAACCATTATGATTTTAAACAACGTGAACACATTAAACCAAATCTGATTTGGGTACGTTCATTCGCAGAAATCTATCATCCGCTTTTAGCCTTAAAAGTTCTCAAACAACTTTTAAAGCGTTTTCCAGATGCAAAACTAAGTATGGTCGGACCCTTTAAAGACGATAGTATTCAAACTTGTCGTACCTATGCCAAGAAACATGATTTACCAGTGACCTTTACTGGTGGCATGCCTAAAGCAGATTGGCTGGCTTATGCCAAAGATTTTGATATTTTTATCAATACCACAAATGTTGATAACACACCAGTGAGTGTTATTGAAGCCATGGCTTTAGGTTTGCCTGTTGTGAGCACCAATGTTGGTGGACTCCCTTTTTTATTAGACCATCAAAAAGATGCTTTATTGGTCTCACCAGATGATCCTCAAGCCATGTGTGAAGCCATAAAACAACTGCTTAATCAGCCTGAACTAACGCACTTACTTAGCCGTCAAGGCCGACAAAAGGTTGAAGCTTTTGATTGGCAAGTGGTTAAACAACAGTGGTTTAAGGTTGTCAATAATTGTAAATAGCAGTTGCTTTTTAGTTAATCGATTATAGAGGCTTCGTTACATTTCTGCGAAAAAGCCGACATTACACAACTATACTACTATACTGCTTCACAAAACAGCTATAAGCTATAAGCCGTAAGCTTTAAGCCAAAAATGCCTATTGCTTAAAACTTAGAGCTAACAAAACGATTCACTGGCAACCGCTAACTGAAAACAGGTTCTCGATACACTTTTTCTTTCCACATGGTTTCAAGAAAAACCACTCGAACTGACAACAGAGGCTTCGATACATTCCGACGAAAATGTCGGAACACTCAGCCGCCGTGAATTTGGAACCGACAACGGACAACAGAGAACCGATTTTACCATTACACCATTACACGAGCAACGATTCACTATTCACGGTTAACAGAAAACTGACAACCGAAAACCGACGAGCTCAATCTAAGATTTTATTCCCCGAAGCATTTCTCGTTTTCCGGGTGGCCCTGCTAAGCGTTCAACCTGAAAACCTAATTGTTCAAGGTTTCGGCGAACTTGACCTTTAGCGCAATAGGTCACAAAAATGCCCTTGGTTGTAAGTGCGTCGTAGAATTTTTTTAAGATATTAATTTCCCAAAGTTTTGGCTGTACACGTGGCCCGAAAGCATCATAAAATATAATATCTGCCCAGTTAGATTCGCTCAATTCACTAAATTTTTGATGCATCTTCTCAAGTGTAAATAATGAATGAATTTCAAAAGGCGAGTCCCACTCAGCTTGATGAAGCTTCTTAAATTCAGGTTCAATATCACCAAAGGTAGAAGAGAAATTAAGCTGTTCCATTTCGTCTTCGGTAATCGGGTAAGCTTCCAGTGATTTGTAGTGGACTTTTATAGTGTTTAGTTTTGCCCAGTTAAAGGTCATTAAGGCATTTAAACCTGTTCCAAAACCGGCTTCTAAAACCTTAATTTGAGAGAAAGTGCCTTGATTAAGGTAGTAATTTAAACCCATTTGCTCGAACACATGTCGGGCTTCTTGAATGGCGCCGTGCTTAGAGTGGTAATGTTCATTCCATTCTGGAATATGAAGACTCGTAGAGCCATCGGCTGTGGTGATGATTTTGCGTTTCAGCATATTGTAGAGCTAAAAAAACCGCTAAGCGAGAAGCAAAGCGGCTGTGTTTAAAATTAAGTTGTATTATTTCATCTGGTATTTTACACCAGAAGCCATAAAGGCCAAAGTTGATTTAGGTTCAGTAATCGCAGCAATTTCTTCTTCAGATTTACCAGCATCCTCAGCCATATGTCGTTGTTCTTCTACACTCACATTTTCAACATAAGCTTTACCGTTAACAACGGCCGTTTCACCAGCGCTATTTTTAGGAACAAAAAAAGCATAATCCTTAAATTTAACAAAAGCTTCTTCTTGCTCACCGATGGCTAAGCGCATCCAGCATCCTTTTTTCTTACAAACTGAATTCACTTTAGCTTCAAATTTGACTTGCAATGTATCTCCAGTATTTAAGTTGTTGTAGAGTTCAAAGATTTCAGTAGAACTTTTAACATCAGTGAGTTCAAAATCTTCACCGAAAATAGTTTGGTCTTGTAAGCTGAGCTCTTTGGTAGACTCCTCTTCTTGTGAAGACTCCTCAACACTGTCTTTGCCTTCTTTTTCAGTTGAAGCCTCTATCTCAGTTGCCTTTTTTTCATTTTCTGCTGAAGATGAAGAATTTTGTTGGCAAGCGGCTAATCCTAATAAAATTGATAATAAAACTGCTTTTTTCATGATAATAATTAAATTTATTTGCACTAATTTAGGACAAAGTTAATAATATGTAGATTTAATTCATTGGTAAATTTAGTACATTTGCAAAAAATTATATCACATGGACGCAAAAACTTCTATATTAGATATTCAACCTGTTGCAAAGACTCGAATTAATGAAGTCGATTTTAATAATTTACAATTTGGAAAACAGTACGCCGACCACATGATGTACTGCGATTTTATTGATGGTGAATGGCAGCAGCCTAAAATAGTACCTTATGGTCCGATGACTTTTCAACCTTCCGCAAAAGTTTTTCACTACGGTCAAGCAGTCTTTGAAGGTATGAAAGCTTTTAAAGACGATAACGACGAAGTTTGGTTATTTAGACCAGAAGAAAATTTTAATCGAATTAATCGTTCAAGTCAACGAATGGCGATTCCAGAATTTCCAAAAGAATACTTTTTTGAAAGTTTAAAAACCTTACTAGAGCTTGATAAAGATTGGGTAAAAAAAGGCAAAGGTAATTCTTTATATATTCGTCCTTTTGCGATAGCGACTGAGGCTGGTGTTTCGGCTTCTGAATCTAGTGAGTATCGATTTATGATTATTACATGTCCTGCGCAAGCTTATTACAATAAAGCAGTAAAAGTAGTTTTTGCTCAGGAATATAGCCGTGCTGCAGATGGCGGTGTTGGTTTTGCTAAAGCAGCTGGTAATTATGGTGCACAGTTTTATCCGACACAGCTGGCGAAAGCTAAAGGTTTTGATCAAATTATTTGGACAGACGCTAGTACACATGAATATTTAGAAGAAGCGGGTACCATGAATATCTTTTTTAGAATAGGAGATCAATTGTTGACCGCTCCAACCAATGACCGTATTTTAGATGGTGTAACACGAAAAAGCATTATTCAATTGGCTAAAGATGAAGGTGTTGAAGTTATCGTTGATCGGGTTTCTGTAAAGCAAATTGTAGAGGCTGCAAAATCTGGTGAATTGAAAGAGATTTTTGGTGCTGGTACAGCTGCTACTGTAGTTCGTGTTGAAGGTTTTGAGCATGATGGTGTTTATCATGATTTACCTGAAATTGAACAGCCATATGCCACTCATTTTAAAAATAAACTACAAGATATTCAATATAACCGTGCCGATGATGCCCATCAATGGCGTTATAAGGTCTAGGTTTTTAGTTTTTGTTTATTATAGGTTATCGGTGACTCGTGATTTGTGATGCGTGATTCGCGAATTGTGTAATGGTAAAATCGGTTTTCTGTTTTCAGTTTTCTGTTATCAGTAACCAGTGATTCGTGATTCGTGAATCGTGAATGGTGAAGTTGGCTTTAAGCGATTTTTGCTTACGGCATACTGCTTACGGCTTATAGCTTATAGCTGTTTTGTGTAGTGGTATAGTGGTGTAATGGTATAGTAGTAGATCAGTTTTCTGTTGTCTGTTTAGCGTTGTTCGTTTAGTATATCTCAAAAACTTAACATAACACAAATCATAAAACGGCCTATCGAGACGAAAGCGTAAAATTGACAGTGAAATTAGCGTTTAATTTCAGACTGTTTGAATTCCATTTGTAAAATGGAATGAGTTTCTGAAATTTAGCCAATAAGTCTACAATTTAGCTTTTGTATCGTCAGTCTAGTCCCGATTCCCGATGCTTCGGGACGGGATTTGTTTCTCCCGAAACTTCGGGATTGGGCGATGCAAAAAAGAAAAGACATTCGTAAACTCTTAAAGTAAATTAATGAGCTACAAAACATCTCGACTCCGCTCGATGTTAAACATAGATTTTTAGTCTGTTGCTAGTGATTCGTGATTTGTTAAATTCACTAATACCAACCTCGCTGATTTTAAAAATTAAATAGGAAGGCATTCAGAAGATACTTAAGGTGTACTTAAAATCATTAATACTGTTTTTCTTCAAGCCTTCAAATATGGCTTTTTAGTTTAAAATTTCCTGAAATTAGTCCTAAGGTATAGAGCTTGTTTCGTTTTCAAGGAAGATGAAAGATTGAATTTATGTAGTCTGTAGTCTTTAATCTGAAGTTTACACTCTATCGAATAAGTTCTATTTAACAGCTACAAAGTACTATTTACGATTATCATGTAATCTTAATTTTATAATTCAAAACTTTAAATCACCCACCACACACTACTCAAACCTATTGGAGTTAAAGCTGCTTGTATTGAGTGAAGACAACGAAGAGTCGGGAACGCATAGCATAATTCAAACTTCGAGTAGGATTACTTGTTAAATCGTTTTTAAAAGCGATTCAATCGCTTGGTTTAATCACTACTTTTATAAAAACTAAGTGTATGAATGTTTTAATTACAGGCGCTACAGGATTAGTCGGACAAGAATTGGTAAAACAGTTTCATGCAGATGGTGTCAAGGTGCATTACTTATCAACTTCACGAGATAAGCTAGAAAATCTTGAATTATATAAAGGTTTTTATTGGAATCCATCAACTGCTGAAATTGATGAAAAAGCATTCGAAGGTGTAACCCATCTTATTAATTTAGCAGGCGCTAGTGTAGCTAAACCGTGGACAAAAAGTCATAAACGCGCTATCATTAACAGTCGTATTGAAAGTCTTGACTTACTTTATAATACCTTATCTAAACTTGATCATCAAGTAGAACACTTTATTTCAGCAAGTGCCATAGGTATTTACAAAAGCGATTTTAAAATTTTACACGATGAGTTCTCAGAGCAATTAGGTGATGACTTTTTGGCTGAAGTTGTAAAGAAATGGGAAGACAAAGCCGAGACTATTGAGCGATTAGGTATTGACGTTGCTTTGGTAAGAATAGGCATTGTATTATCTAAGTCAGGCGGTGCTTTAGAAAAAATAAAATTTCCTGTTGAAAACTTTTTCGGAGCACCCTTAGCTTCAGGTTTGCAATGGCAATCATGGATACACCTTAAAGATGTAGCTGCCATTTTTAAATACGTTGCTGAGCAAGGTTTGGTTGGTATTTATAATGCTGTTGCACCTAACCCAACGACAAATAAAAAAATGACCAAGCAAATTGCTAAATGTCTTAGTAAACCTTTGTTTTTGCCACATGTTCCTGCATTTATTTTAAAGTTAGCTTTAGGTGAACGTGCTACTTTAGTTTTATCAAGTCAGCGAGTTAGCGCTGAACGTATAATTTCAACTGGTTTTGAATTCAATTTCTCTAAACTTGAACCCGCCTTAAAAGATGTACTTTAGTAGTTTGAACTGCCAAAATTTAAGTATTCGTCGATTTCTGTTGTTAGCGATGTCTCGTTAAATTTGATAAGTTTTAAAATTAAACCTATATTTATATTGTAAAATATGCTTTGGATATTAATTTTTTCAAATTAAATTCTTTCTACATGCTTTAAATATTGACTTTTTATTTTTAATGAAAAAAACTTTAATCATTTTAAGCCTCATATTCAGCGGATTTATGCAAGCACAATATTCTTATTTAGCCTTAGGCGATTCGTATACCATTGGCGAGTTAGTTGAATTAAAAAACTCTTGGCCACATCAATTGGTAAAAAAGCTTCAATCTGATCACTTAAAAGTTGAAACTCCAAAAATCATTGCAGTGACTGGTTGGCGAACCGACGAACTCTTAAGTGCTATACAAAAGGAAAATCTTCAACCAAATTCATTTGATGTGGTTTCATTGTTGATTGGAGTTAATAATCAATATCAGGCCAAACCATTTCAGCAATATGAAATGGAATTTAAGCAATTGCTTCAAAAGGCGATCGCTATTTCTAAGCATGATTCTCAAGGCGTGTTTGTGGTTGGTATCCCTGATTACAGCTCTACTAAATTTGCCATAGATGCTGGTAAACCTCATATTAAATCAGACATAAAAGCCTATAATGCCTACGCAAAACAAGTTTGTGAGGTTTATAATATTCCCTTTTATGACATTTTAGAATTGGCACATGAGCTTAATAAATCGCCTAACATGTTAGCCAAAGATCAGTTGCATCCTAGCCAACTTCAATATACAAAATGGGTTAACTTTTTCTATCAAGATGTTTATAATTATTTGAAGAAATTACCTCAAGATGAATGAAGACTTTATTCATTACCTCTGGCGATTTAAGAAAGTTCCAGTTTTAAATCTTCAGACTGTTAATGGCGAACCGGTTGAAGTTATTAGATTTGGTAATTACAACCAATCGCACTCAGGCCCAGATTTTAAAGAAGCTATAATTAAATTAGGCCGCCAAACTTGGGCTGGTCAAATAGAAATGCACATAAAATCATCAGATTGGTATGCGCATCAACACGAAACTGACCCAGCTTATGATAATGTAATTTTACATGTGGTCTGGGAGCATGATGTTGATGTGTTTCAAAAAGACCAATCGGTTTTGCCGACGCTTCAATTAAAAGATGTAGTTTCTAAGGACCTAGTTAAAGCTTATAAAGACTTTATGCAGCGTCCTCAACAATTTATTCTTTGTGAGGCATCAGTTGGGCAACTCAATTCGCTTGGTATTCAATTTTGGTTAGAACGTTTATATATTGAGCGATTGTCAAGAAAATCACAACCCATTTTCACTTACATTCAACAAACAAAGCAGCACTGGGATCAAATTTGCTTTATGCAACTAGCCAAAAGTTTTGGTTTAAAAGCCAATGCCGAAGTTTTTGAGGCTGTTGCACAATCAATAAACTTCAAACTTATTTTACAATATCAAACTCAGTTAGATTATTTAGAAGCAATTTTGTTAGGCCAAGCCAATTTATTAAATATTGAATGTGAAGACAACTATTATAAACACTTGCAACAACTTTATAAATTTTTAAAATCTAAACACGAACTTAAACCTGTAGGCTTTTCAGCAGAATTTTTTAGACTAAGACCAGCTAATTTTCCTAGTATACGTTTAGCTCAGTTAGCAAGTTTTTTACATCAAAACACAAGTTTAGCTCGCCTACTTTTAAAAGCTGAAAAACTAACAGATTTAAAACCAATTTTTGATATTAAGGTGTCAACTTACTGGAAAACGCATTATAATTTTGGAAAAGAAAACAAGCCAAGCGCAAAAAAACTCAGTGCTAATTTTGTTCAACTTTGTGTTATAAATGCTATCATTCCATTACAGTTTGCTTATCATCAATTTAAAAGTACATTAGACTTTGAGACGCAGATTTTAGCTTTAGTACGTAGTTTAAAGCCTGAAAATAATAGTATTATTAAAAGGTTTAAAGCTATTGGTTTTGAAGATTACATTAGTAGCGCTTTAGAAACACAGGCATTATTGACGTTAAAAAATGACTATTGTAACCAGAAACGCTGTCTAAATTGTAATTTTGGAATTAAATTAATGCAACAATGACTTTAGTTAAACAACTTCGATTTTTCTTTGAGCGTCATGGTTTTTACGTTAGTACACGTTTGGCCGACCGACTTGGTATGAAAGTAAAGTCGGTGCGTTTATTTTTTATTTATGCTTCATTTGCCACTTTTGGTGCTGGTTTTGTGATGTATTTAACCTTAGCTTTTTGGTTGAAATTGAAAGATTTAGTTTACACCAAGCGCACGTCAGTATTTGATTTGTAGATTGCACTTAGATCGCTTATTTATGTTGATGATATAAATAGCTTTGTTAAAAGCTAAATTAAAATTGAAGTTGTATCAACAAATTCTTAACACTAAGTTTATAAACTCCTATTTTTTGTAGACTAATTCAAACATTTTTATATATTGCGGTGTCTTTTTAATCAAAATGCAAACTCCATGATTTATAGAAATTTATTGGTATTATTTAGCTTTTTGTTAGGTTTTGCCAATTATGCCCAAGAACTTAAGGTCACCCCTAAAGCTATTAACCCATCTGATGAAATAAATGATGGCCAAATTGAATTAAAAGTTACAGGTGGCGAAACGCCTTACAGTTACAAATGGTCTAATCAAGAAACACCATTATCATCTAGTGTTTCGTCGGGTTTAGTTGAGGGAAATCCGTATACTATTATTGTTTCTGATGCATCAGGATTATCTAAAACTGTAAGCGTTGAAATACCAGCAGAATCAATTACAGAACATTTCAACTCCACTTTTAAACCTATTGTAGATCAAATGGGCTCTGTTTTATTTTGGGATCCATTTGCAGCGATTGGTATTTATGACCCTGTTGTTTACGCCAACAAAAAAATCATGTTTGCTCCAGGTTGGAGTGCTGAGACCACTAATAAGTTTGTTTTAAAAAAATGGTTGGTCGAGAAAAATACACATGTTGATCAAGGCCAAGCCATTGCAGTAATTTCTCGTGGCGATTTAGGAGATGTCACTGTAAAAGCAGAAGCTTCAGGTAAAATAAAACATTTAGTTGATGAAGGCAGTTCAATTTTCAATCCAGAAAACCCTGAAGATGTGATTCAGCAAAATGCCCATAAATTTGCTAGTATTGTATATGATGAACCTGTTGCTTTGCTACATCCTAATGGTGATCAACAAACTAAAGGAATACCTTTTATTGTGGTCTGGTTAATTTTAGGAGCAGCCTTTTTTACATTCAGAATGGGTTTTATTAATGTGAGAGGTTTTAAACATGCCTTACAATTAGCTAAAGGTAAATTTGATGACCCTAAAGCGCCAGGAAGAATTACCCATTTTCAAGCCTTGTCTACAGCTGTTTCGGCGACTGTAGGTTTAGGAAATATCGCAGGTGTAGCTGTGGCTATTTCATTAGGCGGAGCTGGAGCAACCTTTTGGATGATTTTAGCAGGTTTACTTGGGATGTCATCTAAATTTGTTGAATGTACTTTAGGTGTTAAGTACAGGTTTATCAATAAGGAAGGCCGAATTTTTGGTGGACCTATGAATTATCTGCGTTATGGTTTAGAGAAGAAAAACTTAAGTAAGCTAGGTAAATTTTTAGCAGGTTTATTTGCAATCCTAGCTATTGGAGCCTCTTTTGGTGGTGGTAATATGTTCCAAGCCAATCAGTCTTTTGCTATACTTTCAGAGCAAATTCCTTTTTTACAAGGTAATGGTTTTGCTTTTGGTGTCTTTTTAGCGGTATTGGTAGGTGTCGTTATTATTGGAGGTATTAATTCAATTGCTAATGTTACTGGAAAAGTTGTTCCAGTTATGGCAGCCGTATATGTTCTAGGTGCATTGGTTGTTATTGGTATAAATATTGGAAATATAGGGCCAGCATTTAGTGCTATTATCGATGGTGCATTTTCTCCAAGTGCCTTAAAAGGAGGATTTATAGGTGTTTTAATTGTTGGTTTTCAAAGAGCAGCATTCTCTAACGAAGCCGGTGTAGGTTCAGCAGCTATTGCTCACTCAGCTGCTAAAACTAATCATCCACCTTCTGAAGGTTTTGTGGCTTTGCTTGAACCTTTCATAGATACCGTTGTGGTTTGTACGCTCACCGCTTTAGTTTTAATTTTTACGGGAATGCATGAGGTTGAAGGTGTTTCAGGTGTTGAATTAACAACCAATGCATTTGGTAGTGTTATTTCATGGTTTCCTTATGTGTTAGCCTTAGCCGTATTCTTATTTGCATTTTCAACGATGATTTCTTGGTCGTATTATGGTATGAGAGCTTGGTCTTATGTATTTGGTCGTGGTAAAAAGACAGAGTTAGCCTATAAAATTCTTTTCTTATTATTTGTAATTTTAGGTGCTTCTGTAAGTTTAGGCGCTGTGCTTGATTTTTCAGATATGATGATTTTAGCGATGTCTTTCCCTAATATTATTGGCCTATACATTTTATCTGGTGAGGTAAGAAAAGATTTAAGAAATTATGTAGCCGATTTAAAAGCAGGAAAACTGTTTAGCAGAGAGGCGAGATAAAATATTTAATTATGAAACCTCAAAAATCCCAATTGGTCTGGACAACATCTGATCGGATTGGGATTTTTGCGTTATTGATTATTATCGGCGGGTTAATTATAAGCGTATATTTTATAAAACAAAGCGAAACCACAGCTGATTTTAGAGTTGATGAAACCTCTCATCAAAATGTACTTCAAATTGTAGATTCGTTAAAAAATAAACAAAATCAGCAAAAATCTTTCAAAATATATCCGTTTAACCCTAATTTTATAACTGATTATAAGGCTTACACCCTAAACATGCCAACCATAGCTTTTGATAAATTACAAGCTTATAGAAAAAAAGGGATGTGGATTAATTCAAAAGCTGAGTTTCAAAAAGTAACAGGTGTAAGTGAAGCTTGGATGAAAGCTTATGCAGGATATTTTAAATTTCCAGATTGGGTTGTTAAACAACAAAAACGAAAATTAAAGCAAAAGCTTGCGAAAAAGGAATTGAGTTATGATGATAAAAAAGATTTAAACTTAGCAACTATCGATGATTTAACAAATATTAAAGGCGTTGGAGATTATTATGCTAAAAAAATTATTGAAAGACGTGAACGTTTAGATGGCTTTAGAGGCGATGTTCAATTAAAAGACGTTTACGGATTAAGTTATGAAGTCGAAAACGAAATTATGAAATATTTTACCGTTAAAACTTCAACTGATGCCGAATTAATAGATGTTAATAAAGCATCGATTATTCAACTCGAACAAATTCCATATTTTGATTATGAAATGGCTAGGAAGATTTTCAATTTTATAAGATTAAGAGAAGGGATTTCAAATTTTGAAGAGCTAAATAAAATCAAAGGTTTTCCAACATATAAAATACCACAAATAAAATTATATTTAAATATACAGTAATATATGAACACATTATACTTTACAGAAGAACACGAGTTATTTAGAGAAAGTTTGAGAGACTTTTTGCAAAAAGAAGTTGTACCACATCTTGGTAAATGGGAAGAAGAAGGGACAATCGAGCGTTTTATTTGGGAGAAATTTGGTGAAATGGGTTATTTTGGTGTTGCCTATCCAGAAAAATATGGCGGTATGGATTTAGATTTGTTTTATACTGTTATACTTTTAGAAGAATTACAGCGTATTAATTCTGGTGGATTTGCAGCTGCTATTTGGGCACATGCTTATTTAGCTATGACACACTTAAATAAAGAAGGCAGCGAAGCGATTAAAGAAAAATACCTAGCTAAATCAATTTCAGGTGAAATGATAGGCTGTCTGTGTATTACAGAACCTTTTGGAGGGTCTGATGTTGCCGCAATGCGAACTACTGCTAAAGAAACCGAAGATGGTTTTGTGCTTAACGGTTCTAAAACATTTATTACTAATGGTGTTTATTCAGATTACTTGGTTGTAGCTGCCAAAACAGCTCCAGAATTAGGTGGGAAAGGAATTAGTATTTTTGTTGTTGATCGTGATACTCCGGGAATAAATGCCACAAAACTTAATAAATTAGGCTGGAGAGCTTCTGATACAGCAGAAATTTCGTTTGATAATGTAAAGATTCCCAAGTCTCATTTAATGGGTGAAAAAAATATGGGATTCCCATATATTATGCAGCATTTTGCCTTAGAGCGTCTTATCATGGGTGTAAACGCACATGCTAGGGCAGAGTATGCTATTGAATACACCTTACAATACATGAGTGAACGTGAAGCCTTTGGAAAATCAATCAATCAGTTTCAAGCTTTACGCCATCGTTTAGTGGAGCATGCAACTGAAGTAGAAGTTTGTAAAACATTTAATTATACAACAATCAAGCGCTTAGATGCTGGCGAGTATGTTGTAAAAGAAGCTACAATGTCTAAATTAAAATCGACCAAAGTTGCTGATGAAGCTATTTATGATTGTCTACAATTTTTAGGTGGTTATGGTTACATAGAAGAGTATCCACTTGCAAGAATGTTTAGAGACAGTAGGTTAGGACCAATCGGAGGCGGAACCTCAGAAATTTTAAAAGAAATTTTATCTAAGATGATCATTGATCAAAAAAATTACAAGCCAGCAACCTAAATAGGCTTTAAAAGACAGTATAAGATAACATCCAATAGTTTTCTGTTGGATGTTTTTTATTACCTTTATATTTTAAGTATGCTGAATAAATTTTTTGAATATCTTGAGTTTGAAAAGAAATATGCAAAGCACACATTGGTTGCCTATCAATCAGATTTAAGGGCTTTCACAGAATTTTTAAAAACTGAGTTTGATACAGATCAATTAACCTCTGTTAGTTATCCACTTATTCGTTCATGGATTATTCATTTATCTGAACTTAACTACTCAACCTCATCTATTAATCGAAAACTTACAGCAGTAAAAGCCTATTATAATTTCCTGTTGAAATTAGGAGAGATAACAGTGAACCCTATGCAGAAGCATAAGGCCTTAAAACAGGCTAAAAAACAACAGTTAGCTTTCAGTAAAACTGAAGTTTCTGAAGTAATGAAAGTTTTTGATACTTCAACTTTTTCAGGAACACGCGACCAATTAGTTGTTGACATTTTATACCAAACGGGAATACGGCGTCAAGAACTTTTAAATTTAGACAGATCATCAATAGACTTCAATTCAGGTCAATTAAAAATATTAGGAAAACGTAATAAAGAGCGCTATATACCAATTAAGCCAAGTCTTACTAATTTGATTAATGATTATATGCAGCTTTTAAAAGATGAATCAGTAAAAAGTAATAAATTAATATTGACTAATACCTATCAAGCCGCTTATCCTAATCTTATTTACCGTATCGTTCAAACTTATTTTAAACGCGTATCAGCAAAGCAAAAATGTAGTCCACATATAATTCGTCATTCTTTTGCTACACATTTATTAGAAAACGGTGCCGATTTAATAGCGATTAAAGAGTTGATGGGGCATAGTAGTTTGGCCTCAACACAGCATTATACAAAGACAAATATGTCGCGTTTAAAAACAATAATTAATACCAAGCATCCAAGGTCAAAAAAGGATAAATAAAATTATTTAAAAAAACTCAGAAAAATATTTTTTTGATATTAATAAAGATTATATATTTGCCACCCGTTAAACAAATGTTGTTTGATATATTGAAATTGCCGATGTAGCTCAGCTGGCTAGAGCAGCTGATTTGTAATCAGCAGGTCGTGGGTTCGAGTCCCTCCATCGGCTCTCAATTTAAAATTGGGGAGATACTCAAGCGGTCAACGAGGACAGACTGTAAATCTGTTGCCCTAGGCTTCGTAGGTTCGAATCCTACTCTCCCCACTACCAAGTCGGTATGACTAATTTATTTAAGCGGGAGTAGCTCAGTTGGTAGAGCGTCAGCCTTCCAAGCTGAATGTCGCCAGTTCGAACCTGGTCTCCCGCTCTAAATAATTAGCCGACGTAGCTCAGGGGTAGAGCGTTTCCTTGGTAAGGAAGAGGCCACGGGTTCAAATCCCGTCGTTGGCTCTTTTAAGTCTCAAAACATAAGTTTTGAAGGCTTTTTGTGGTTAATTAAATTGAACACTATATATAAACTAAGATTATTAAATAATTTACTACTATGGCAAAGGAAAATTTTGATCGTTCCAAACCGCACTTAAATATAGGTACGCTTGGTCATGTCGATCACGGAAAAACAACTTTAACTGCAGCTATTACTAAGGTACTTGCTGATAAGGGTTATTCGGAAGCTAGTGCTTTTGATCAGATTGATAATGCTCCGGAAGAAAAAGAGAGAGGTATTACTATTAATTCATCTCACGTAGAGTATGCTACTAAAGATCGTCATTACGCACACGTAGATTGTCCTGGTCACGCCGATTACGTAAAGAACATGGTAACTGGTGCTGCTCAGATGGATGGTGCTATTTTGGTTGTTGCTGCTACTGATGGACCAATGCCACAGACTCGTGAGCATATATTATTAGGGCGTCAAGTTGGTATTCCAAAAATTGTGGTTTTCTTGAATAAAGTTGACTTAGTTGATGATGAGGAATTATTAGAGCTTGTAGAAATGGAAGTTAGAGATTTACTTTCTTTTTATGAGTATGATGGTGATAATGCTCCGGTAATTTCAGGTTCAGCTTTAGGTGCTTTAGAAGGTGATGAAAAATGGGCTGATAAAGTAATGGAGTTGATGGATGCTGTTGATTCTTGGATTGAGCAGCCAGAAAGAGATGTTGATAAAGCATTTTTAATGCCAATTGAAGACGTATTCTCAATTACTGGTCGTGGTACAGTTGCAACTGGTCGTATCGAGACAGGTGTAGCTAATACTGGCGACGCTGTTGAAATTATTGGTATGGGAGCTGATAAGCTTAAGTCTACAATTACTGGAGTTGAAATGTTCCGTAAAATCTTAGATAGAGGTGAAGCTGGTGATAATGTTGGTATTTTATTAAGGGGTATAGAAAAGACTCAGATATCTAGAGGTATGGTTATCACTACTCCTGGTTCTGTAACTCCACATGCTAAGTTTAAGGCTGAGGTTTATATCCTTAAAAAAGAAGAAGGTGGTCGTCATACGCCATTCCATAACAACTATAGACCTCAATTCTACGTTCGAACAACTGATGTTACAGGTACGATTTCATTACCTGATGGTGTAGAAATGGTTATGCCAGGCGACAACTTAACAATTACAGTTGAATTGTTACAACCTATTGCCTTAAATGATGGTTTGCGTTTTGCAATCAGAGAAGGTGGTAGAACTGTTGGTGCTGGTCAAGTTACTCAAATTTTAGACTAGATTACAATAACATATATATTAATTAAGGTGTCTTTAGGGCACCTTAATTTTTTTGTCTAATATTGTTTTGTATTCAGAAAAAAATTAGTTTCTTTGCAAACCAATAATTTACGGGTTTAGCTCAGTTGGTAGAGCACTGGTCTCCAAAACCAGGTGTCGGGAGTTCGAGCCTCTCAACCCGTGCAAATCTTAATAGAGATGGCAAACATTAAATCTTACGTATCAAGTTCATATGATGAGCTTAAAAATCATGTTACATGGCCTGCAAACGCTGACGCACAGCGTTTGATGGTTGTAGTGGCAGTTTTTTCTGTTTTGTTCTCCCTGGCGATTTGGGGTGTTGATGAGCTTTTTAGTGCTGTAATAGCGCAATATTTCAATTGGGTAAAATTTTAATCAATGGCTGAAACTAGCTTAAAAAAATGGTATGTTGTCAGGTCAATAAGTGGGTCTGAAAACAAAGTCAAAGATTATATTGAAAAAGAGATTTCTCAACAAGGTCTGAGTGATTATGTTGATGATATTTTAGTGCCTACAGAAAAAGTTGTACAAATTAGGAACGGTAAAAAAATTAACAAGGAGAAAGTTTATTTTCCTGGTTATATCATGGTTCAAGCCAATTTAGAAGGTGAAGTGCCTCATGTAATTAAGAATGTTAATGGGGTTATTGGTTTTTTAGGTGAAACTAAAGGTGGTGATCCAGTTCCTTTGCGTAAGTCTGAGGTAAATCGCCTCCTTGGTAAGGTTGATGAATTATCTGTTCAAAAAGAAACAGTGGCTATCCCTTATTCTGTAGGAGAAACAATTAAAGTTATTGATGGTCCGTTTAATAGTTTTACAGGAACTATTGAGAAAGTTAATGAGGAAAAGAGAAAATTGCAAGTTATGGTTAAGATCTTTGGTCGTAAAACACCTGTAGAGCTTAGTTATATGCAAGTTGAAAAAATATAAGTGTTACACAAAATAAATTTACAGGCAATATTGCTTCCCTCTGTCTGTAATAATTTTTAAATTTATTAAAATGGCAAAAGAAGTAAGTAAAGTGGTTAAGCTCCAAGTTAGAGGAGGTGCTGCTAACCCATCACCACCAGTTGGTCCTGCTTTAGGTGCTGCCGGTGTTAATATCATGGAATTTTGTAAGCAATTCAATGGTAGAACACAGGATAAGGCTGGTAAAGTTTTACCAGTTGTCATAACGGTTTATAAAGATAAGTCTTTTGATTTCGTTATAAAAACACCTCCGGCAGCTGTTCAATTACTTGAAGCAGCTAAGCAGAAGAAAGGATCGGGAGAGCCAAATAGGCTTAAAGTTTCAGCAGTTACTTGGGATCAGATTAAAACTATCGCCGAAGATAAGATGCAAGACCTCAATGCTTTTACTGTAGAATCAGCAATGAAAATGGTTGCTGGTACAGCGCGATCAATGGGTATAACAGTTAAAGGTGATGCACCATTCAAAAACTAATTGAAGATGGCAAAAGTTACAAAAAAGAGAAAAGAGGCATTAAGTAAGATTGATCAATCAACTACTTATACGGTTGCTCAGGCGACTGAACTATTAAAAGATGTCGTGTCTGCTAACTTTGATGAGTCAGTTGAGTTAGCTGTGAAACTTAATGTTGATCCTAGAAAGGCTAACCAAATGGTTAGAGGTGTTGTTACCTTGCCTCATGGTACAGGTAAAGAAACAAAAGTTTTAGCTTTGGTGACGCCTGACAAAGAACAAGAAGCAAAAGATGCTGGAGCTGATTATGTTGGTTTAGATGAGTATCTTGACAAGATAAAAAACGGTTGGACAGATGTTGACGTTATTGTTACTATGCCTAGCGTTATGGGTAAGTTAGGTCCTTTAGGTAGAGTTTTAGGTCCGCGAGGGCTTATGCCAAATCCTAAGACAGGCACTGTTACAATGGATGTATCCAAAGCCGTGTCAGATGTTAAGGCTGGTAAAATCGACTTTAAGGTAGATAAGTCTGGTATTGTTCATGCAGCAATAGGTAAGGCGTCTTTTAGTGCAGATAAACTAGCTGGTAACGCAAGAGAATTATTAACTACACTAGTAAAACTTAAGCCTCAGGTGGTTAAAGGTGTGTATATGCAAAGCATTCACATTACCGCAACTATGAGTCCGAGTATTCAAATTGATACAAAAAGATTTACTGAGCAATAATTTAAGTTATGACAAGAGAAGAAAAAGCAAAAGTAATAGAAGATATTACTGGACATTTAGCTGAATCGCCAAGTATTTATTTGGCTGATATTTCAGGTTTAAATGCTGGAACTACTTCAGATCTTAGACGTGCTTGTTTTAAAGCAGACGTAAAGTTGATGGTAGTTAAAAATACGCTTTTAGCCAAAGCGATGGAAAGCTCAGATAAAGAATTTGGTGAATTGCCTACAACTTTAAAAGGTAATACATCAATTTTGTTATCTCAAACTGGAAATGCTCCAGCTAAAGTTATAAAAAACTTTAGAAAAAAAATCGATAAGCCTATTTTGAAAGGGGCTTTTGTTGATGAAGCAATTTATGTTGGTGATGAGTATTTAGATACACTTGTTAATATCAAATCTAAAGAAGAAGTTATTGGCGATATTGTTACATTATTACAGTCACCTGCTAAAAATGTTATTTCTGCGCTTAAATCAGGCGGAAGTAAGTTATCAGGTATACTTGAAACACTTTCAGAAAAATCAGAATAAATTAAAATACACTAATTACTAATTATATTTTTTAAAACGATAGAAAATGGCAGATTTAAAAGAATTCGCAGAACAGTTAGTTAACTTAACGGTAAAAGAAGTAAACGAGTTAGCTGATATTTTAAAAGAAGAGTATGGCATTGAGCCTGCTGCAGCAGCAGTTGCAGTAGCTGGAGGTGCTGCAGGTGGTGGAGAAGATGCCGCTGAAGAGCAAACTGAATTTGACGTTATCCTTAAAGCGCCAGGTGGTTCTAAGTTAGCAGTTGTAAAACTTGTTAAAGAACTAACAGGTCAAGGATTAAAAGATGCTAAAGCATTAGTTGATGGTGCACCAGCTCCAATTAAGGAAGGTGTTTCTAAAGATGAGGCTGAAGCATTAAAAGCTCAATTAGAAGAAGCAGGAGCTGAAGTAGAACTTAAGTAATTAAGTTAGACTTAAATTATACGGTTTAGGCCTCAGATTAAACGTCTGTAGGTCTAAACCATTTTGCGTATCTATACGTTTAGTGTTTTTTAACACAGTTTATATTAGTTAATTTTGCTTATTTAAGCATTAAATTCTTTCTTTAGATGTTAGCATTGCAAAACAATCGTATCAGTTTTTCATCGGTTAATCAACCTGATTATCCTGATTTTCTTGATATACAAGTCAAATCTTTCCAAGATTTTTTTCAACTTGAAACAAAACCAGAAGAAAGATCTAATGAAGGTTTGTACAATACCTTCATGGAAAACTTTCCTATTACCGACACAAGAAATCAATTTGTGTTAGAATTTCTAGATTATTTCGTAGATCCACCACGTTATTCTATACAAGAGTGTATCGAACGAGGTCTTACTTACAGTGTGCCGCTAAAGGCAAGATTAAAATTATATTGTACAGATCCTGAACATGAAGATTTCGAAACGATTGTTCAAGACGTTTACTTAGGAACTATTCCTTACATGACACCTAGTGGTACATTTGTTATTAATGGTGCAGAACGTGTAGTGGTTTCACAGTTACACCGTTCTCCAGGTGTATTTTTTGGTCAATCATTCCATGCAAATGGAACCAAGCTGTATTCTGCACGAGTTATTCCTTTCAAAGGTTCATGGATTGAGTTTGCAACTGACATTAATAGTGTTATGTATGCTTACATTGATAGAAAGAAAAAGCTTCCTGTAACAACGCTTTTTAGAGCGATTGGTTACGAAAGAGACAAAGACATTCTTGAAATATTTGATCTTGCTGAAGAAGTCAAAGTTTCAAAAACAGGTTTAAAAAAATATTTAGGTCGAAAGCTAGCTGCTAGAGTATTAAATACTTGGTACGAAGATTTTGTCGATGAAGATACTGGTGAAGTAGTTTCAATAGAGCGTAATGAAATTGTACTTGATCGTGATACCATTTTAGAAAAGGATCATATTGAAGAAATCGTAGAAACTGGTTCAAAAACAATACTGTTACATAAAGAAGATAATACTACTGGTGATTACGCTATAATCTATAATACGCTTCAGAAAGACCCTACAAACTCAGAAAAAGAGGCTGTAGAACACATATATCGTCAATTAAGAAACGCTGAACCGCCTGATGAGGAAACGGCTAGAGGTATTATTGACAAATTATTTTTTAGCGATCAACGTTATAACTTAGGTGAAGTTGGTCGTTACAGAATGAATAAAAAATTAGGTCTTGACATTAGTATGGATAGTAAAGTTCTTACTAATGAAGACATTATTACTATTATAAAATATTTAATTGAGTTAGTTAACTCAAAGGCTGAAGTCGACGATATAGATCACCTATCTAATCGTCGTGTTAGAACTGTTGGGGAACAGTTATCTCAACAATTTGGTGTTGGTTTGGCGCGTATGGCAAGAACAATTCGTGAACGTATGAATGTACGTGATAACGAAGTGTTTACACCTATCGATTTAATTAATGCCAAGACATTATCATCTGTTATTAATTCTTTTTTTGGGACCAACCAGTTATCTCAATTTATGGATCAAACTAATCCAATAGCTGAGTTAACCAACAAAAGAAGGCTTTCAGCCTTAGGGCCTGGAGGATTATCCAGAGAACGCGCTGGCTTCGAAGTACGTGATGTTCATTATACACATTATGGTCGTTTGTGTCCTATTGAAACACCAGAAGGTCCTAACATTGGTTTAATTTCATCTCTATCGGTTTACGGTAAAATAAATAATATGGGTTTCATAGAAACACCATACCGTAAAGTTGAAGATGGAAAAATAGATTTTGATTCAGATCCACTTTACCTATCTGCTGAAGAAGAAGAAGGTAAACTAATAGCACAAGCAAACATTCCATTAAAAGAAGATGGTACAATAAATTCAGATAAGGTAATTGCTCGAATGGAAGGGGATTTCCCTGTCATAGACCCAAAAGAAGTACACTATGTTGATGTTGCTCCAAACCAAATTTCATCAATTTCGGCTTCATTAATTCCATTTTTAGAGCATGATGATGCTAACCGTGCCTTGATGGGATCTAACATGATGCGTCAAGCAGTTCCGCTACTGAGAGTAGATTCTCCTATAGTTGGTACAGGCCTGGAACGAAGAGTGGCGCAAGATTCTCGTGTATTAATTAACGCTGAAGGCGATGGTGTAGTAGAGTATGTTGACGCAAGAGAAATCACCATAAAATATGACCGATCTGAAAATGACAGACTGGTAAGTTTCGATTCAGATTCAAAAACATATGAATTAATTAAATTCAGAAAAACCAATCAGGGGACTTCAATTAATCTTAAGCCAATTGTTGAAGTTGGGGACCGAGTTTCTAAAGGTCAGGTGCTTTGTCAAGGTTATGCTACCGAAAAAGGTGAGCTTGCGCTTGGGCGTAACATGAAAGTTGCTTTCATGCCTTGGAAAGGTTATAACTTTGAAGATGCTATTGTAATTTCTGAAAAAGTTGTAAGAGACGATATTTTAACCTCAATTCATATTGATGAATATTCTCTTGAAGTAAGAGATACTAAACTTGGTAATGAAGAGTTAACCAGTGATATTCCAAATGTTTCTGAAGAGGCTACAAAAGACCTTGATGAAAACGGAATGATTCGCATTGGTGCTGAAATAAAACCTGGTGATATTCTGATTGGTAAAATAACACCTAAAGGTGAAAGTGACCCAACACCAGAAGAAAAGTTATTACGCGCTATTTTTGGTGATAAAGCTGGTGATGTTAAAGACGCCTCACTAAAAGCTTCACCTTCATTAAACGGTGTTGTAATTGATAAGAAACTATTTTCAAGAGCTGTCAAAGACAAACGTAAACGTGCTCAAGACAAACAAGAAATTGAAAAGCTTGAAGCTAAATATGAAGTTAAATTTGAAGAACTTCGTAACATTTTAATCGATAAGCTCTTTTCAATAGTAGGCGGTAAAACATCTCAAGGTGTACAAAATGACCTTGGTGAAGATGTTCTCCCAAAGGGTAAAAAGTACACACAAAAAATGCTTAACTCTGTCGAAGATTTTACGCATTTAACTAAAGGAACCTGGACAACTGATGAGGATTTAAATGCTTTAGTTGCCGATCTTCTACATAATTATAAAATTAAGCAAAATGACCTTCAAGGTAATTTGCGTCGTGAGAAGTTTACCATTACGGTTGGTGATGAATTACCTTCTGGAATTCTAAAATTAGCTAAAATTTATGTTGCTAAAAAGCGTAAGTTAAAAGTTGGTGATAAAATGGCAGGTCGTCACGGTAATAAAGGTATCGTTGCTAAAATTGTACGTCAAGAAGATATGCCTTTCTTAGACGACGGTACACCAGTTGACATTGTACTTAATCCATTAGGTGTACCTTCACGTATGAATATTGGTCAAATTTACGAAACTGTTCTAGGTTGGGCTGGGCAAAAGTTAGACAAAAAATTTGCCACACCAATCTTTGATGGTGCTACAATAGATCAAATAAACGAATTAACTGATGAAGCTGGAATCCCAAGATATGGACATACTTATCTATATGATGGCGGTACTGGTGAGCGTTTTGATCAGCCAGCAACTGTTGGTGTGATTTACATGCTTAAACTTGGCCACATGATTGAAGATAAAATGCATGCCCGTTCAATTGGTCCTTACTCTTTAATTACACAGCAACCACTTGGTGGTAAAGCTCAATTTGGTGGTCAGCGTTTTGGTGAAATGGAAGTTTGGGCGCTTGAAGCTTATGGTGCCTCAAGTACACTTCGAGAAATTTTAACCGTTAAATCTGATGATGTTATTGGTAGAGCTAAAACTTATGAAGCTATTGTTAAAGGTGAACCAATGCCAGAGCCAGGATTACCAGAGTCATTTAATGTATTAATGCATGAATTAAAAGGTCTAGGTTTAGATATCAAACTAGAAGAATAATGACAATTTTTAATTGTTAGGTATATAAATATTTTTGAATAATTCTTTAGCAACTTGTATTATGACAAGAAATAATGAAAAGAATACACAACCGAGATTTAATAAAATCTCTATAGGTTTAGCATCGCCAGAAAGCATTTTATCAGCTTCTAGAGGTGAAGTTTTAAAACCTGAAACTATTAACTATAGAACACATAAGCCAGAACGTGACGGTTTATTCTGTGAACGTATTTTTGGTCCTGTAAAAGACTATGAATGTGCTTGTGGGAAATATAAACGAATTCGCTACAAAGGCATAGTTTGTGACCGTTGTGGCGTTGAAGTTACTGAGAAAAAAGTTCGTCGAGATCGCGTTGGCCATATCAATTTGGTAGTTCCAGTAGCACATATTTGGTATTTTAGATCTTTACCAAATAAAATTGGTTACCTTTTAGGGATTCCTTCTAAAAAGCTTGACATGATTATTTATTACGAGCGTTACGTCGTAATACAATCAGGTATAGCTAAAAGAGAAGATGGTGAGGAGCTTAAAAAAATGGATTTCTTAACTGAGGAAGAATATCTAGATATTCTTGAAACACTTCCACAAGAAAATCAATATTTAGATGATGATGATCCTAACAAGTTCATAGCAAAAATGGGAGCCGAATGTCTTCTTGAAATCTTAAAAAGAATCGATTTAGATGAATTATCTTACGATTTAAGGCATAAAGCAAACAACGAGACCTCTAAGCAACGTAAAACTGAAGCACTTAAGCGTTTACAAGTCGTAGAAGCTTTAAGAGATTCAAAAAATAATCGTGACAATAACCCAGAATGGATGATTATGAAAGCCATTCCGGTTATTCCACCAGAATTAAGACCTTTAGTTCCATTAGATGGTGGCCGTTTTGCTACTTCCGATTTAAATGATTTATATAGACGTGTCATTATTCGTAATAACCGTTTAAAACGTTTAATGGAAATTAAAGCACCAGAAGTTATTTTGCGTAATGAAAAGCGTATGTTACAGGAATCTGTTGATTCTTTGTTTGATAATACACGTAAATCTTCTGCTGTAAAAACTGATTCTAATAGACCACTGAAGTCTTTATCTGACTCTTTAAAAGGTAAGCAAGGTCGCTTTAGACAAAACCTACTAGGTAAGCGAGTTGATTATTCTGCACGTTCAGTTATTGTCGTTGGTCCTGAAATGAAGATGTATGAATGTGGTCTTCCTAAAGACATGGCGGCTGAACTTTATAAGCCGTTTATTATTAGAAAGTTAATAGAGCGTGGAATTGTAAAGACAGTAAAATCAGCTAAAAAAATCATTGATAAAAAAGAGCCAGTTGTTTGGGATATCCTTGAAAATGTTCTTAAAGGTCATCCTGTACTACTTAACCGTGCGCCAACACTTCACCGTTTAGGTATCCAAGCTTTTCAACCAAAATTAATTGAAGGTAAAGCAATACAGCTTCATCCATTAGTTTGTACAGCTTTTAATGCCGATTTCGATGGTGACCAAATGGCAGTTCACCTACCATTAGGCCCTGAGGCTATTTTAGAAGCGCAGTTATTAATGTTAGCTTCTCATAACATTCTTAATCCAGCAAACGGATCTCCAATTACCGTACCATCTCAAGATATGGTTCTGGGCTTATATTATATGACAAAGCCAAGAACATCAACTAAAGACCATACGGTTAAAGGCGAAGGCTTGACTTTTTATTCAGATGAAGAAGTTGAGATTGCTTACAATGAAAAAAGAGTTGACTTAAATGCAGTTATTAAAATTCGAGCTAAAGACTTTAACGAGTCTGGAGAATTAGTCAATCAAATTATTGAAACGACAGTTGGTAGAGTATTGTTTAACCAAGCAGTACCGGAGCAAATAGGTTTCATTAATGATGTAATGACTAAAAAGGCCTTAAGAGATGTGATTGGTAAGGTACTAAAACACACTTCAGTTCCTGAAACCGCAGATTTCTTAGATAGCATTAAAGATTTAGGCTATAATTTCGCCTTTAGAGGTGGTTTATCATTCTCATTAGGTGATATTATTATTCCTAAAGAAAAACTTGAAATGATAGCTGAGGCTGAAGGTCAAGTTGAAGGTGTTACGGGCAATTACAACATGGGTCTAATCACTAATAACGAACGATATAATCAAGTCATTGATATTTGGACAGCAACTAATGCTAATTTAACCGAATTAGCTATGAAACGAATTCGTGAAGACCAACAAGGTTTCAATTCAGTTTTCATGATGCTTGACTCAGGTGCAAGGGGTTCTAAAGAACAAATTCGCCAGTTAACAGGTATGCGAGGCTTAATGGCTAAACCAAAGAAATCAACTTCAGCTGGCGGTGAAATTATTGAAAATCCTATTCTATCTAACTTTAAAGAAGGTCTTTCAATTTTAGAATACTTTATTTCAACACACGGTGCACGTAAAGGTCTTGCCGATACCGCTTTAAAAACTGCTGATGCAGGATACTTAACACGTCGATTAGTAGATGTTTCTCAAGATGTGATTGTAAGAGAAGAAGATTGCGGAACTTTAAGAGGAATTGAAGTTCAAGCCTTGAAGAAGAATGAAGAAGTTGTTGAAACTTTAGGCGAACGTATTAAAGGTCGAACCGCCCTAAACGATATTATAGATCCAATTTCACAGGAACTTTTAGCTGAAGCTGGAGAAGAAATTAGTGACGATGTTGCTAATAAAATTGAGGCCTCTGCTTTAAATTCTGTCGAAGTAAGATCGCCATTAACTTGTGAAGCAAAGCAAGGTATTTGTGTTAAATGTTATGGTCGAAATCTTTCAACTAACAAAACAGTTCAAAGGGGTGAAGCCGTAGGTGTTGTTGCTGCACAATCTATCGGAGAGCCAGGAACACAGTTAACGCTTAGAACATTCCACGTTGGTGGTATTGCAGGTAACATTTCTGAAGAAAACAAACTTGAAGCTAAATTTGATGGTGTTGCTGAAATTGAAGACCTTAAAACAGTTAAAGGCGAAGACAGTGAAGGTAAACCAGCTGATATTGTAATTTCAAGAACTTCAGAAGTTAAGATTGTTGATAAAAAATCAGGAATTGCACTAAGTTCTAATGTTATTCCTTACGGTTCACAAATCTTTATCAAACCAGGTAAAAAAGTAACTAAAGGTGACGTTATTTGTAAATGGGATCCTTATAATGGTGTTATTATTTCTGAATTTGCTGGTCAAATTGAGTTTGAAAACATTACACAAGGACTCACTTATGAAGTAGAAAGTGATGAACAAACAGGTTTCCAGGAAAAAGTAATCATCGAATCTAAGAATAAACGTAAGATACCAACACTTCATATTAAAGATAATACTGGAGAGACCATAAGATCTTACAACTTACCTGTTGGTGCCCATTTAATGGTTGATGATGAAGAGAAAATTAAAATTGGTAAGATTTTAGTTAAAATCCCAAGAAAATCATCAAAAGCTGGTGATATTACAGGTGGTTTACCAAGATTAACTGAACTTTTTGAAGCTCGAAATCCTTCTAATCCAGCTGTTGTAAGCGAAATAGATGGTGTAGTTTCATTTGGTAAAATTAAGCGTGGTAACCGCGAAATAATCGTTGAATCTAAACTAGGTGAAATTAAAAAGTACCTTGTAAAACTTTCTAATCAAATTCTTGTTCAAGAAAACGATTATGTTCGTGCAGGTATGCCACTTTCAGATGGTTCTGTTACACCAGAAGATATATTGAATATCAAAGGCCCAAGTGCTGTTCAACAATATTTAGTTAATGAAGTTCAAGAAGTCTACCGTTTACAAGGTGTACAAATTAATGATAAACACTTTGAAGTTGTAGTAAGACAAATGATGCAAAAAGTGAAAATACAAGATCCAGGTGATACTATTTTCCTTGAGAATCAACTTGTACATAAGCAAGACTTCATTAATGAAAATGATAATATGTTTGGTAAGCGCGTTGTTGAAGAATCAGGTGATAGTGTTAATTTGAAACCTGGACAAATTGTAACGCTTCGTGAACTTAGAGATGAAAATTCTCAATTGAAGCGTGAAGATAAGCAATTGGTTTCAGCACGCGAAGTTGAACCTGCAACTGCTAAACCAATTTTACAAGGTATAACTAGAGCCTCATTACAAACTAAGTCATTTATTTCTGCAGCATCATTCCAAGAGACAACCAAAGTTTTAAATGAAGCTGCTGTGAGTGGTAAAGTAGATAAGCTAGAAGGCTTGAAAGAGAATGTTATTGTAGGTCATAAAATACCTGCAGGTACTGGTCTTCGCGAATTTGATGATATAATTGTGGGTTCTAAAGAAGAATTGACAGAAATGATGCATCAAAATCAAGAAGTAAATGTTAACTATAATTAAAAATTAAGATATGAGTGAAACTAATGACAAGCAAAAGCTAAATATTCAAATTGATGAAGAAACTGCTCAAGGCATTTATAGCAATCTAGTAATTGTTAATCACTCACCTTCTGAATTTGTATTAGATTATGTTAATGTAATGCCAGGTACACCAAAAAGCAAAGTGCGTTCAAGAGTTATTTTAACACCACAACACGCAAAAAGATTACTTAAAGCATTAAATGATAATATTTTAAAGTATGAAAAGCGTCATGGTAAAATTCAAGAACAAGAAAAACCTAACATTCCTTTAAACTTTGGTCCAACTGGCGAAGCTTAATTAACTCTAATCTATAAACACAAGCCTGTGAGTTTTACTCATAGGCTTTTTTATTGTTAAGCGTGACAATTTGACATAAGCGCTAATATGGCAATGCATTTGACATCTATTTATTACTAAATTTTAGGTCATGAAAAAAGAACAAGATATTACTAAAGATACAGATAAAAACGAGGAAGTACAAGAGTCATCAAAAGCAGGCAATACCTCAAATGATGAAACTTCTAAAGACCAATCAGAAGAAAATCATGAAGGCACTACTTTAGACGAACAAGAAACTTCTGAAGAGACGTCTACTAATAATGATAAAGAAGAAAAAGAAGAATTATCTGAAACTGAAAAGCTTCAACTAGCACTTGATGCTGAAAAAGATAAACACCTTCGCCTTTTTGCTGAGTTTGAAAACTACAAGCGTAGAACAAGTAAGGAGCGTTTAGAGTTATTTAAAACAGCTGGACAAGAAGTTATACAGTCTCTATTACCTGTTTTAGATGATTTTGATCGAGCCATTAAAGAACTTGAAAAATCGACTGATAAAGATGCATTCTCAGGCGTAGAGTTAATCAACAATAAATTAAGAGAAACACTTAAATCTAAAGGTCTTGAACCGATGAATGTAAAAAGCGGTGATACCTTTGATGCTGATTTGCATGAAGCTATCACTCAAATATCAGCGCCATCTGATGAAATGAAAGGCAAAATTATTGATGTGGTTGAACGTGGCTATACCTTAGGTGATAAAATTATTCGCTATCCGAAAGTAGTGACAGGGAAATAAGCGTTGTTATCTAATCTTTTTCAGATAGAAAAATTATAGATAAAACCTTTCAAATCAAAAAAAATTAACTAAAATGAAAGAAGATTATTATGATATTTTAGGCATTTCAAAAAATGCGTCTCAAGCCGAAATTAAAAAGGCTTATCGCAAACTTGCTATTAAATATCATCCAGATAAAAACCCAGATGATTCAGAAGCTGAAGAAATGTTTAAAAAGGCAGCTGAAGCCTATGAAGTTCTTGGGAATGAAGAAAAGCGCCAAAAATACGACCAATTTGGGCATAGTGCATTTGATGGCTCAGGTGGCTTTGGCGGTGGCGGAGGCATGAATATGGACGACATATTCAGCCAGTTTGGTGATATATTTGGTGGTGGCGGTTTTTCTGGCTTTGGTGGCTTTGGCGGCGGTGGTCGTCGGCAATCTAAAGGAAGTAATTTGCGAATTCGTGTAAAACTTACTATCGAAGAAGTAGCAAATGGTGTAGAAAAGAAAATAAAAGTTTCCCGTAAAAAGAAACCATCAGATACAACCTATAAAACTTGTTCAACTTGTAATGGTACAGGACAAGTTACCAAAGTTCAAAACACAATTTTAGGTCGTATGCAAACATCTGCGCCTTGTACTACTTGTGGTGGTTCTGGGAAAATGATCGATCAAAAAGGTAAAGGAACAGATGCCCATGGTTTAAAATTAGAACAAGAACTAGTGTCCATAAAAATTCCAGCTGGTGTAGAAGATGGAATGCAACTTAAGGTTTCAGGCAAAGGGAATGAGCCTGTAGGAGACGGAGTTAGCGGTGACTTACTTGTTTTAATTGAAGTTTTAGAACATGAAAATCTAAAACGTGATGGTAACAATCTTCATTATGACTTATATTTAAGCTTTTCTGATGTTGCATTGGGAACATCAAAAGACATTGATACAGTAAGTGGTAAAGTACGTATTAAAATTGAGCCTGGTACACAAAGTGGAAAAATTTTACGATTAAGAAATAAAGGTTTACCAAGTATCAATTCATACGGAAATGGAGATTTATTAGTTCACGTTAATGTTTGGACACCAAAAGAACTTACTAAAGAGCAAAAGAATTTCTTTCAATCAATGAAAGATGATTCAAATTTTGTACCTAATCCAGAAAAATCTGATAAATCCTTTTTTGAAAAAGTAAAAGATATGTTCTCGTAATTGCTTTAACAAAAAATTATATATATTTGAACACTACTTAATCTTATAAGTAGTGTTTTCTTTTTCATAGCATTTTTTCCCATTCGTTTTTAACGAATGGGTTTTTAATTTAAATCCTTTTGGTTTCTCTAAGTAGACTCAAATGCAGCTTAAGTTATTCTGAAAAAAGTGTTGTGTGTTAAACTCTTAACTGATTTATTCTTACAGATTTAGCAATGTCTAATTATTTTACAAAACATTTATTGTTTTTTTCTTCTGTTGGTTATACCTTGCTTCGGTTACTTTATGAAAGCAGCTTAACTGATGTTACTCTCATATATTTTAATAATGAATAACTAAAACCAAGCTTATGTCGAGATTATTAATAGCGGAAGATGAGGCAAGTATTAGACGTGTATTGACTAAAATATTGACAGAAGAAGATCAATCTTTTGAAATCATTGAAGCCGAAGATGGTGAACAAGCCTGTAAAATTCTAGAGAGCGAAAGCATTGATTTATTACTTTGTGATATTAAAATGCCTAAAAAAGATGGTGTTGAAGTGCTACAATTCATCAAAAGTAATTCACTTGATTTACCTGTGATTATGATTTCAGGACACGGAGATATCGATACAGCTGTAGAAACAATGCGTCAAGGAGCTTTTGATTATATTTCAAAGCCGCCAGATTTAAACCGCTTGTTAAATGCTGTTCGTATTGCATTGAAACACGATCAGCTACATAAAGAAAATAAAACACTGAAGAAAAAAGTAAGTAAAACTTATGAAATGATTGGTGAGGCGCCAGCGATTGCTGAAATTAAATCTATGGTAGATAAAGTTGCTCCAACAGCTGCTCGCGTTTTAATTACAGGTGAAAACGGAACTGGGAAAGAGTTAGTGGCACATTGGTTACATGAAAAAAGTGAACGAAATAAAAAGCCATTTATTGAAGTTAATTGTGCGGCAATTCCTTCTGAATTGATAGAAAGCGAGTTATTTGGCCATGTTAAAGGTGCTTTTACATCAGCTAATAAAGATCGGGCAGGAAAATTTGAAGCATCTAACGGTGGAACTTTATTTTTAGATGAAATAGGAGACATGAGCCTACAAGCACAAGCTAAGGTATTACGTGCACTTCAAGAACAGAAGGTACAAAGAATCGGGAGTGATAATGACGTTAAAGTAGATGTTCGTGTCATTGCAGCAACCAATAAAAATTTAAAAGAAGAAATTAAAGCTTCAAAATTTAGAGAAGATTTATATCATAGGTTAGCAGTTATTCTTATAAAAGTACCATCTCTAAAAGACCGCATAGCTGATGTTGATTTGTTAGCGAAGCATTTTTTAAGTTTAATTGCAAACGAACAAGGCATTAAACCGAAGTCAATTACTCAAGAAGCACTTGAAGAACTAAAAAAACACGATTGGCCAGGAAATATTAGGGAGTTTAGAAATGTGATTGAACGGCTTACTATCTTAGGAAAATCTACAATTGATGCTGAAGATATTAAAACTTATCTTTAATTTTTTTGAGGAGTATATTTCATAAAATACATTGTATCACCACTAGGATGTGGCCATTCTTTTAAAAGCTCAAAGCCATATCTTCTATAAGCAACACTTACTCGCCTAATGCGTGTTTCTGCATAAATGGGTAATTGTTTTTCTTTAGCAATGTTAAACATGATGTCTTTCATTTTGTAAGCTGTTTTCTTATCTGTAACACCACGTGCATCTTCTAAAATCCCCCAAAACCAGCAATATAGATAGCTTCCTGAATTAGGGCGCTGCTGTTTGACAAATTTTTGGGTTTTAAGAGCTTTAAGTCCTTTTTTAAGTCCTGTGACATTTAAGGCCAGCTTTAAGTCACCTAAGAGTTCGCTCCAAAATCCTTCAGTGTGACCATTTTCTTCAAAAAAAATAGCGATTCCGCTATCATCATCGCAAGTGATTAAAGCGTCGCGCTTGATCGCTTTTTCGACCATATGTTTGGCGAGGTAATTAAAACGTTCTTCTTTTTTATGGTCGTCTTTAACAACTTCCATAGAAGTTGGTATTTCTTTTAAAAGTGTAGCGACGTTTTTTATAATGCGATCTTTGTTCAAAATAAACTTGTTTAGAATTACAAAATTAACATAAGTTATTTAAACAAGCTAGGGAACATTAAAAACCTCAAATTCTTTTTTTAAGCATCAACTAATGTCTAATTTTGCAGGCTAAAATTTTTCATTTGCAGCTACAGCTTTACACAAAAGAATTTAAACAAAACCTGATCATTGCTTTGCCTGTTATGTTAGGTCAACTTGGGCATGTATTAGTTGGCTTTGTAGATAATGTTATGATTGGTAAGTTAGGCCCAGCACCTTTAGCTGCTGTGTCTTTAGGAAATACTGTGTTATATTTTGCATTATTTTTGGGTATAGGTTTTAGTTTTGCAATTACACCTTTAATTGCTGAGGCAGATGGTGAAAATGACCAACTCAAAGGTCGATTTTATTTTCAGCATGGTTTAGTTATGTGTACGTGTATCGGTATTGTTTTGTTTGGATTGTTATTATTAGCTAAACCTATTTTATATCACCTTAACCAACCAAATGAAGTTGTAGAGTTAGCTATTCCTTATCTTAACATTGTTGCCTTTTCAATGATTCCTTTAATGATTTTTCAAGGTTTTAAACAATTCGCTGATGGTTTGTCGCTTACAAAATATGCGATGTATGCAACAATTGCCGCCAATTTAGTAAATGTATTATTTAATTACTTATTAATTTATGGTGTTTGGTTTTTTCCAAAACTAGAGCTTGAAGGTGCGGCTATTGGTACTTTAATATCTCGTGTTTTCATGTTAGTTTTATTGTTTATGATATTAAAGAATCGTCCGAAATTGAAATCTTATTTTGTGCTTATTAAGCGATCATTAAGCAGAAAAGTGTTTAAACGCCTCGTAAATTTAGGGTTTCCAACAGCTTTACAAATGTTGTTTGAAGGTGGTATATTTACAGCATCGGTAATTTTGGCAGGCACTTTGGGTACAGAAGCTCAAGCTGCTAATCAGATAGCTTTAAATTTAGTCTCTATGACTTTCATGATAGCAGTTGGTTTAGGTGTAACAGCTACCATTCGAGTGGCGAACCAAAAGGGTAAGCGTGATTACTTCAACCTGAGACGTATTGCCAACTCTATTTTTATGCAAACCTTTTTAATTTCTAGCTTATTTACGATTGGTTTTATTCTTTTAAAGTCATTTCTACCAACATTATATATCGATGAGAAAGAAGTAATTAGGTTAGCAGCGCAGTTGCTTGTAATCGCTGCTATTTTTCAGTTAAGTGATGGCTTGCAGGTGGCTTTTTTAGGTGCTTTGCGCGGATTACAAGATGTAAAAATTCCAACTTTAATTTGCTTTATAGCCTATTGGATGATTGGTTTTCCTATTTCTTTTGTATTAGGCAAATCAGAGCAGTTTGGCAGTGTAGGAATTTGGTTTGGCTTGCTTGCAGGTCTTACAACTTCAGCAATAATGTTATATATTCGTTTTAATTATTTAACTAATTCTAGTAAAGGAAAATACACACAAATTTATGAAACTACCTAGATTTATATTGGGCGATAATACCGATTTTAAGGATTCTATTTTTATAATTCATACAGAATTTCCTAGGTTTATTATTGATTTAAAAGACGACCAGATTGAATGGTTAGAAGATGTGGATGTAGAAAATGAAGAAGAGTTTACTGAAGAAACAAATACTTTAATTAAAGAAGCTTCTGAATTTTATGATCGTGAGGTGCAACGCTATCAAACCAATTAATTATGGAAACAATCATAGCGTTTGATGAACATTTATTTATTTATCTTAATAACTTAGGTTCTAGAACTTGGGATTGGTTATGGCTACTCATCACAGAAAAAGAAATGTCTTACCCGCTTTATGCAGTTTTGTTGTTTTTATGCTATAAAACATTTGGTATAAAAGGCTTGTTCTCAGTTATGATTACGGTGGCTTTAATGATAGCAACAACCGACCAATTGGCTAATTTATTTAAAGATACTTTTATGAGGCCAAGACCTTGTAATGAAGATTTTATGATGCAAGCACGGTTTATTTCAAAGCGTTGTGGAAATTATGGTTTTTTTTCAGGTCATGCCATTAGTACATTTGCGGTAACTTTCTTTATTGGTAAATTGCTAAAACCATACTATAAATATGCGTTCTCAGGTTTATTGGTTTGGTGTATTTTAGTGGCTTACTCTAGAATTTATGTTGGTGTACATTATCCTGCCGATGTTATAGTTGGCGCATTATTTGGTATTATTGTTGGAACTATTTATTACAAACTAAACTTATGGTTTCAAAAAAAGTATCTTAATCTAGCTTAGTTTTATAATATTTAAGTAAATCATTAGCAGCTTCAAACGCGGTGGTTTGCTTGTTTTCAATTTTTTTTAGTTCAATTTCTAGCGCTTTTGCTATCGACGGATTAGAATAAAATTCGCGTTTTAATTGATCTTCAATGCTCTGGTGAAGCCAATATTTATTTTGTGCTAAGCGATTGTCTTCAAAATAATGATTAGCTTTAACATGCGCTATAAATTTTGATATGAGTTGCCAAGTTTTATCAATTCCTTTTTTCTTTAGTGCGCTAGCTAATAATACTCTTGGCGTCCAGTTGTTGTCTTTTGGAGGATACATATGTAATGCTCTATTAAACTCAACTTTTGCTCTTTTAGCTGCATCAACGTTTTGTCCATCAGCTTTATTAATTACAATAGCGTCGGCCATTTCAATAATGCCTCGTTTGATTCCTTGAAGCTCGTCGCCAGCACCGGCTAGTTTTAATAGTAAAAAGAAGTCTGTCATGCTGTGAACAGCAGTTTCACTTTGCCCAACACCAACGGTTTCAATTAAAATAACATCATATCCAGCAGCTTCACATAAAATAATGCTTTCACGTGTTTTACGAGCAACGCCACCAAGTGAAGTGCCTGATGCGGTAGGTCTAATAAAAGCATTTGGTGATTGAACAAGCTTTTCCATACGTGTTTTATCACCTAGAATGCTGCCATTTGAAACTGAGCTTGATGGGTCTACGGCTAACACAGCTACTTTATGCCCTTTTTTGATTAAGTGCAACCCGAAACTTTCTATAAATGTACTTTTTCCAACACCTGGAACACCTGTAATTCCTATTCTAATTGCGTCTCCAGCATGTGGCAAGCATGCTTCGATAAGTTGCTTAACTTGAGTTTGGTGTTTATTATTCTGGCTCTCAATTAAAGTGATCGCTCGGCTTAACGCTGTTGAATTTCCACAACGTAAATCTTCGCTCAGTTTTTTAAGATCTAATTTTTTTCGACGCAAAGCTTTTATGCGTTCGGCAGAAGATTGGCTGAGGTGTTTCTGAGATGAATTATCAACTTCATCTAAAGCCGAATGTGATGTGCTTGGTTTTTTCAAGTAATTGAAGTTTAATACAAATTTATGAATTCATTTTTTTAAAGTTGAAGCTTCAGCCTTACATTTAATCAAAAATATATTTATGGATACTTTATATACAGCAAAAGCAATTGCGAGCGGTGGCCGAAATGGTCACGTTAAAACTGACGATGGAACTATTGACATGAATCTTGAAATGCCAAAATCTATGGGCGGTAGCGGTAAAGATGGTGTTAATCCTGAACAGCTTTTTGGTTCAGCCTACGCCTCATGTTTTGGTAGCGCTTTAGAAGCCGTTGCTAAAGAAAATAAAAAAGATTTAGGTGATTTTAGCGTTACGGCACATATAAGTATTGGTAAAACCGATGAAGGCGATTTTCAACTTGCAGCCGTTATTGATGGTTATTTACCAGGTGTCGACTCAGTTGAAACAGGCGAAATGCTCATGAATCAGGCACATGTTGTTTGTCCTTTTTCGAGGGCCACACGTGATAACATCGATGTTACTTTAAACTTACTTTTAGACGAATAAATTAAATATTTTGTAACAAAATAATCACCCCGAAATTCGGGGTTTTTTTAATGAAATTATTTCAACAATTTTTAAGTCAATTAACCACAGGATTTACACCAGTAATAGATTCAAAATTTGAGAGACAAGATTATGGTTTAGTAGATTTGTCAGTTAATCGATCTATAAATTTAGAGCATAATCCTATACAAAAAACACAGACTTTTATTAATCAATTTTTAAAGCAAACTAATAAAACCATTGCATTTGGAGGTTACTTAGAACAACGTAATTTATATGATAGAAGTCCACATTTCACTAATCAACTTCGAGATATACATATTGGCTTAGATATTTGGTGTCCGGCAAATACAGCAGTTATTTCTCCACTAAATGCTGTTGTGCACAGTTTTAAAGATAATTGTGAGTTGGGAGACTATGGACCAACCACTATTCTTCAGCACGATTTTGAAGAGATAACTTTTTATACACTTTATGGGCATTTGAGTCGTAAGAGTCTAGACAATATAAAGGTAGGTCAAACTATTACAAAGGCTTCTCCCTTCGCTGAAATAGGTTCTGCTGAAGTTAATGGAAGTTACGCACCACATTTGCATTTTCAAATAATTCGAGATTTAGGTGATTATTTTGGCGATTTTCCAGGTGTTTGCTCTAAAGCTAAGCTTAATCATTTTTCAAATAATTGTCCAGACCCTAACTTGTTGCTGAAGATTTATTAAAATACAGTCTTTAATGTTTACTTTTGTATAACAAATTTAACTTATGTTATCACTCAACATTCAAAATGAAACCTCTCGGCTAACAACCGTGATATTAGGTATTGCCAATTCTAACGGACCAACGCCAAAGATTGAAGATGCTTATGATCCTAAGTCTAAAATGCATATTGAAAACGGAACTTATCCGACTGAAGCAGACATGATTTCTGAAATGGATGAGGTTGCTCAAGTTTTAAAAAAATATGATGTCCATGTTTTTAGGCCTCAATTAATACAAAATTACAATCAAATATTTTCAAGAGATATTGGCTTTGTGATTGACGATAAATTTATTAGAGCTAATATTTTACCCGATCGAGAACAAGAAATCGAAGCAATTCATCATATAATTGACCAAATAGATCCTGAAAAGGTGGTTGTTCTTCCAGAGCATTGTCATATAGAAGGTGGTGATGTGATGCCTCATGGAGACTTCATTTTTGTAGGTACTTATTTGGGTGAAGATTACTCTTCATTTATAACAGCTCGAACCAATACTGAAGCGGTTGCTGCTCTGCAAGAGTTATTTCCGCATAAAACTGTTAAAGCGTTCAATTTGCGTAAAGATAATAATGACCCAAAAGAAAACGCTTTGCATTTAGATTGTTGCTTTCAGCCTGTAGGTTCTAAATATGCTATTATTCATGAAAATGGATTTTTAAATCCAGATGATTTTAACTGGTTAGTGCAATTTTTTGGAGAAGAAAATGTTTTTAAAATTGATAAAGATGAGATGTTTAATATGACAAGTAATATTTTTTCAATAGCTGAAGACGTCGTCATTTCAGACAAAAGATTTAGCCGTTTAAATCAATGGTTAACTGAAAGAAACATTACTGTTGAAACTGTAAATTACAAAGAAATAGCAAAACAAGAAGGCTTGTTGCGATGCTCTACATTACCTTTAATACGAGAATAATATGTCACAAATTACCAATACTGTTTTAATGATTAGGCCTGTTAGATTCAGAATGAATGAAGAAACAGCTGTAAATAATTATTTTCAAAAAAGCACACAAGAACTACAAGCAACAGTTAATCAAAAAGCCCAATCTGAGTTTGATCATTTTGTTGAACTGCTTAAAGGCAAAGGAATTAATGTGATTGTTTTAGATGATATTGAAGCTCAGGATACACCAGATTCTATTTTTCCAAACAATTGGATTTCATTTCATGCTAATGGCGATATAGCGCTTTATCCTATGTTTGCTGAAAATAGAAGAAGAGAAAGACGACCTGATATTTTAGATCAAATTGAGGCTCACGGTTTTAAAATTAACAATGTAGTTGATTATACATCTGCTGAAGATGACGCAGTTTTTTTAGAAGGGACTGGAAGTTTAATTTTAGACCGAGAAAACCGAAAAGCTTATTGTGCCATTTCTCCAAGAGCTTCAGAAGACTTATTCATTGAGTTTTGTGAGGATTTTGAGTTTACACCTATTATGTTTGAAGCCAATCAAACAGTTAATGATAAAAGATTACCGATTTATCATACCAATGTAATGATGTGTATTGCTCAAGAGTTTGCAGTAGTTTGTCTTGACAGTATCGATGATGCTAAAGAAAAAAAGATGCTAACAAAGAGCTTAAAGAAAGACCAAAAAGAAATTATCAATATTAGCGAAGCTCAAATGCACCAATTTGCTGGCAATATGCTACAAGTAAAGGGAAAAGATGACAAGCATTTTTTGGTTATGAGTCAGACTGCTTATAATAGTTTACGTCAAGATCAGATTGAAGCTATTGAAAAGTACACAAGCATATTATATGCTAATCTTGAAACTATTGAAAAACATGGTGGTGGAAGTGCTCGCTGTATGTTGGCTGAAGTATTTAATCCTAAGGCTTAAAATGATTTTTTAAATTAAGTCCAATACACAAAAAACCCTGAAGTTTATTCAGGGTTTTTTTGTGTTAGAAAGTTGAGGTTTAATTGGCAACTTCACTGGTAAACTTTATACGGTATAGCCTAAGTTCTTCTTCATCGTAATCACCTTCAAATTCTTCTAGGGCATCATCAATGCTGTCAGATTCTGCATCAAGAAAGTATTCATGAATTTCTTCTTGTTGTTCTTCATCAAGAATATCATCTATCCAATAAGAAATATTAAGTTTTGTCCCACTGAAAACAATGGCTTCCATTTCTTTAATGAAGTCTTCCATTTCCATACCTTTTGATTGTGCTATGTCAGGTAATGGTAATTTTCTGTCAACATTTTGAATAATATAAAGTTTATTACCACTATTTGCTCCAGTTGATTTTACAACTAAATCGTCTGGTCTAATGATGTCGTTATCTTCAACGTAATTACTAATAAAATTAATAAACTCTTTTCCGTATTTTTTTGCTTTTCCTTCACCGACGCCATGAATATTGGTTAATTCTTCTAAAGTAATAGGGTATTTAAGTGCCATATCTTCAATAGAAGGATCTTGAAAAACAACAAATGGAGGGACATCTTTTTTTCTAGCTACTTTTTTGCGTAAATCTTTAAGCTGTTTTAAAAGTTTATCGTCACTTCCAGTAGCTTTTTTTGGTGCTGCTGGTTGATCATTATAAAACGTGTGATCTTCAGTCATCATAAATGAAGATGGTTTTTTTAAAAAATCTTCGCCTTTTTCAGTAAGTTTAACCACACCATAACTTTCAATATCTTTGCGTAGCATACCATCAACAATAACTTGTCTTAGTAGTGCCATCCAATAATTTTTATCTTTATCCTTACCCTTGCCAAAATTGGCTTGTTGGTCAGTTTTATGAGATTTAATTAAAGCATTGGTTTTTCCGATAAGAGTTTGTACAATATCTTTAGGCTTATAAATGCTTCCAGTTGCTTTTATTGTTTCAAGTAATAAAACGACTTCATCTTTTGCTTCTGACTTAGATTTAGGATAACGTACATTATCATCCATATCGCCACCTTCACCTGTTTCATTATCAAATTCTTCACCAAAATAGTGCAGGATAAATTTCCGTCGAGAGACCGAGCTTTCAGCAAAAGCAACAACTTCTTGCAATAATGAGTGGCCTATTTCTTGTTCAGCCACCGGTTTACCGCTCATAAATTTTTCAAGTTTTTCAATATCTTTATAACTGTAAAAAGCCAAGCAGTGACCTTCGCCGCCGTCACGTCCAGCACGACCAGTTTCCTGATAATAGCTTTCAATACTTTTAGGAATATCATTATGTATTACAAATCTTACATCAGGTTTGTCTATACCCATACCAAATGCAATAGTTGCCACGACAACATCGATATCTTCCATTAAAAACATATCTTGATGTTTGCTACGTGTTTTGGCATCTAAGCCTGCATGATAAGGAATGGCCTTAATGCCATTAACTTGTAGAGTTTGTGAAAGTTGTTCAACACGCTTTCTACTCAAGCAATAAATAATTCCACTTTTACCTTCATTTTGCTTGACAAACTTGATAATTTCAGAATCAACCTGTGCTGTTTTTGGTCTAATTTCATAATACAAGTTTGGTCTATTAAATGAAGCTTTAAATGTTTTGGCTTTTGGAATACCTAGGTTTTTTAGGATGTCTTCTTGAACTTTAGGTGTTGCTGTTGCCGTAAGTCCTATAATAGGTATGTTTTCGCCTATTCTGCCAATGATTTTTTTTAAATTTCGGTATTCTGGTCGAAAATCATGACCCCATTCAGAAATACAATGCGCTTCATCTATGGCTAAAAAAGAGATATTTTCAGACTTTAAAAAATCGACATATTCATCTTTTGTAAGAGACTCGGGAGCAACATAAAGTAATTTCGTGATTCCGTTAGAGATATCTGATTTTACTTGCTTTACTTGAGTTTTGTTTAAAGAAGAATTTAACACGTGTGCTATGCCATGATTTTCTGAAATCCCTCGTAATGCATCAACTTGATTTTTCATTAATGCTATTAGTGGAGATACTACAATAGCGGTTCCTTCTTTAATTAAAGCCGGTAACTGGTAACAAAGTGATTTTCCGCCACCAGTTGGCATGATTACAAATGTGTGATTATTTGCTAAAATACTTTTAATAACTTCCTCCTGTAAGCCTTTAAACTCATTAAAGCCAAAGTATTTTTTTAATTCTTTGTGTAAATTGTATTGTGCCAATTTAATATATAATATGATGTTTTATTTACCTTTGCATCTTTAAATATACGCAATTAATTCAATTTTACAAGTGCGTTTTAAATTTTGAAGATGTCTACATCAAATATACAAACTTTGGCAAAAGAAACAATTGAACTGCAAGCAAAAGCAATTGCAAATTTAGTAGAATCTGTAAATGATGATTTTGAACAAGCTGTGAAGCTCATATACAATTGTAAAGGTCGTGTTGTTATTACAGGGATTGGTAAAAGTGCCATCATAGCAAATAAAATTGTTGCAACGATGAACTCTACTGGGACGCCTGCAATTTTTATGCATGCTGCAGATGCTATTCATGGTGATTTGGGAAACATTCAACAAGATGATGTTGTAATTTGTATTTCAAAAAGCGGTAATACTCCAGAAATAAAAGTACTCATACCTTTGTTGAAAAATTTCAAAAATCCATTAATCGCGATTACTGGGAATAAAACTTCTTTTTTGGGTACACAAGCTCATCATGTTTTAAATAGTTACGTCTCAAAAGAAGCTTGTCCAAATAATTTAGCGCCAACCACAAGTACCACTGCACAATTGGTTATGGGTGATGCTTTGGCTGTAGCTTTATTGAATCTGCGAGGCTTTACCAGTCAGGATTTTGCACGATATCATCCTGGCGGTGCTTTAGGTAAAGCTTTGTATTTAAGAGTGAGCGATTTAATTGCTCAAAATGAAAAGCCTCAAGTTTCGCCAGAAGCCTCTATAAAAGAAGTTATTGTAGAGATTTCTGAAAAAATGTTAGGCGTAACAGCTGTTATTGATAATGCTGAAGTTGTAGGTGTTATTACAGATGGTGACTTAAGACGAATGCTGAAAAATAATGATGATTTTAGTCGTTTAAAAGCAAAAGATATAATGAGTGTTTCACCAAAAACTATTTCACATGATGCCATGGCTGTAGATGCTTTAGAAGTTCTTGAAGCAAATGATATTTCTCAAATTATTGCTCTAGAAAATACAACTTATGCAGGTGTTGTTCATATTCATAATTTAGTTAAAGAAGGCATTATATAGATGGCAAAAAAGAAACAAAAGGATCCTGCAAACATGTCATTTTTAGATCATTTAGAAGATTTAAGATGGCATTTGGTGCGTTCGGTATTGGGTATATTGATTGCTGCGACCTTAGCTTTTATTTTTAAACAATTTATTTTTGACGTTATCATCTTTGGTCCAAAGCGTATCGACTTTTATACCTATCGTGTGCTTTGTGATATTGCCAGTTTTTTAGATTTTGAGCAAAGCTTTTGTTACGAAGAATTACCGTTTAGGATCCAAAGCCGAACCATGGCTGGACAATTTAGCGCCCATGTTTGGACGTCTATTACAGCTGGTTTTATAGTGGCTTTTCCTTACGTGATTTATCAGTTTTGGTCTTTTATTAAGCCTGCTTTGCATACAAGTGAGCGAAAAAATGCACGACTTTTTATTTTTTCATCCTCACTTTTATTTTTTATGGGTGTTATTTTTGGTTACTATGTTATTACCCCATTATCAATTAATTTTTTAGGCTCATATACAGTAAGTGAGCAGGTTTTTAATGATTTTGATTTAAGCAGTTATATTGGTTTACTTAGAGCTTCAGTTTTAGCTAGTGGTTTAATTTTTGAACTCCCAATTATTATCTACTTCTTAACTAAAGTTGGCTTAGTAACACCTCAATTCTTAAAAAAGAATCGAAAATACGCCTTGGTATTTATCTTGATTATTTCAGCAGTTATCACACCACCAGATATTGCTAGTCAGGTAATCGTATCTATTCCTGTGTTAATTTTGTATGAAATTAGTATTTATATTTCAAAATTTGTCCTCAGAAAACAAAAGAAACAAAACCGTAAAACATCTTAAAAGAAATTAAAAATGAATGATTTAGTTGATGAATTTGACGCTTACAGAGCGAAAATGAACGATAAAATTCTTAAGGACAACAATAAAGTCTTAAAACGAATTTTTAATTTAGATACCAATTCTTTTGCTGAAGGTGCTTTAGATAAAAAAACTAAAGAACTGCTTGGCCTTGTAGCATCTCTAGTGTTGAGGTGTGATGATTGTGTAAAATACCATCTAGAGTCATCTTACAAATCTGGTTTTTCAAAAGAGCAAGTAGTTGAAGCTTTAAGTATTGGAACTTTAGTTGGAGGTACAATTGTCATTCCACATCTTAGACGTGCTTATGAATATTGGGATGCCATAGAAGATAAATTTGGTCAAAACGAATAAGATGAAAAATTTAATTCCATTAATAGTTAGATTTATAATTTATGCCATAAGTATGCTTTGCGTAGCCTTAATCATACGTCACGATTTTAAAGATGCATTAATCTTAGAAGATTCAGCCATCGAAATTGCTCAAGAAACATCTTTAGCAATTTCAATATTACTTTTAGCTTACTTTGGCAAAACATTTAAAGCTTTTAAAATTTTTAACCTATCGCTAGCAGGTGTTTTAGCTGTTCATTTTGTTCGAGAATTCGATTTCTGGCTTAATTATAATCTTTTTGATAATTCTTGGCAGGTTTTTGCTGCTGTATTTGTTTTGTTAACCTTATACTTAATGTTTAAGAACTTTAAGCGATTTGTGGCTGAATTAGCTGAGTTATCTAAAACTTATTCATTTGCCATTTTTTTAATCGGTTTTGTCATGTTGCACGTTTTTTCAAGATTATTTGGTAGTAAAAAGATATGGAATTGGTTGTTAGAGCCAATGCATAACAGCTATATTAGTATAGAAAATGGTGAAAAATCAATTAGTTTAATCGATTTTGTGTATCCTGTTAAAACAGGCGGACAAGAAGGTATTGAACTTTTAGCCTATGCAATTATGTTTATCGGTGTGGTTGAAATATGTTTATACACTGTAAAAATTAGTAAACGCCATCAAAATTAATAGTTATGTCTCAAGAAGTTTCCACTTTAAAAGCCCAAAACCTTATTAAATCTTATAAAGGCGTAAATGTTGTAAAAGGTGTTTCGTTAGAAGTAAGTCAAGGTGAAATTGTTGGTTTATTAGGCCCTAATGGTGCAGGGAAAACAACATCATTTTATATGATTGTTGGCTTAATTAAGCCTAATGGAGGAAATATTTTCTTGAATGACACCAATATTACAAAATTTCCGATGTACAAACGTGCACAAAATGGAATTGGATACCTAGCGCAAGAAGCTTCAATTTTTAGGAAATTAAGTATTGAAGACAACATCATGAGCGTTCTTGAGCTGACCAGTTTAAATAAGCAAGAACGCGAAGAAAAAATGGAAAGTTTAATAGATGAATTTGGACTTAACCATATCAGAACAAACCGAGGTGATTTGCTCTCTGGAGGCGAACGTCGCCGAACTGAAATTGCTCGTGCTTTAGCAACTGATCCAAAATTTATTTTATTAGATGAACCCTTTGCTGGTGTAGATCCTGTTGCAGTTGAAGATATTCAGAAAATTGTTGCTCAGCTTAAAAATAAAAATATTGGTATTTTAATTACCGATCATAATGTGCAAGAAACACTTGCTATTACAGATCATACCTATTTAATGTTTGAAGGCAAAATTTTAAAACACGGTATTCCTGAAGAGCTTGCTGAAGACGAAATGGTTCGTAAAGTTTATTTAGGGCAAAACTTCGAACTTAGAAAGAAAAAACTTTTTAAAGACTAAGTTTTTTTCTTTTGTTTTTTAGCCGCTGGAAACAAGATATTATTTAAAATCAAACGGTAACCAGGTGAGTTAGGATGTAGCTTAAGTTCAGTTTTTGGGTCACCGACCATATGTCTGTAATCTTCAGGATCATGACCGCCATAAAATGTAAAAAATCCTTTTCCTTTAATTCCATGAATGTAACGGGCTTCACCATTCACCCTATTTTTTCCTAGAACTAAAACATTCGATTTAATTTGATTTGGATTAAAAGCAGTGGTTTGTCCCATAAAACCTTTAACTAAAGCAGTATGGTTTTGATTTAGCATTGTTGGAATTGGATCCCACTTGGCAGAATATTCATTTAAAGTGAAGTAATCTTTTTGCATAGGCACTTTCCGTCTAGAAGTCATATCAATAGAAGAATACTCATAAACCATAGGGCTTTTTTCTAAAATGAAATCAGTAAAGGCAAATGTTTTTGAGTAGTCAATTTTAGACTGATAACCTGGATCACTAGGGTCGCCATCAAACATGGGCTCACAAATGTCTACGCCTTCAGCTGAGAGCGCAATATCAAATGAATCTGTTGCACTGCACATCGCGAACATGAATCCGCCACCAATTACATAATCTTTAATTTTTTTAGCGACAGCTAGTTTCTCTTTAGAGACTTTGTTGTACCCTAAAGATTTCGCCAAAGCTTCAGCTTCCTGCTTGGCTTCAATATACCAGGATTGTGCACGATAAGCGCGATAAAATTTTCCATATTGACCTGTAAAATCTTCATGATGCAAATGCAACCAATCGTACAATAAAAGTTCATTTTCAAGAACATTTTTATCATAAATCGTTTCATAAGGAATTTCAGCATAGGTTAAAACCATGGTTACAGCATCATCCCAAGGCGCTTTGTCTGTTGGAGTATAAACAGCAATTTTAGGAGCTTTTTCTAGAATTACAGCTGATTTGTTTTCAGAAGGACTATCAATACTTTTAAGTAAATTTTTTGCTTCAGTATTCGAAATCACTTCAAAATCTACATTTCTTATGATGCACTCACGTTTTAAGTCGTCAGTATAGCTTGTTAAAAATGAGCCGCCTCTGTGGTTTAAAAGCCATTGAACTTTTTGTTGTTGTTCTAATAACCAATAGGTAATTCCGTAAGCCTTTAAATGATTACTCTGACTTTCGTAATCCATCGGAATTAGAATAAAATTAGCCTTAGCGAATAAGCTAACAAACAATAAAAAGGCAGTCAGTTTAAATTTCATAAAGTGTTTTTAAAAAGGAACACCATTATCATCATCGGCATTTAAGTTAGGTGAATCATCTCCAAAAACATCGTCTGAATTGGGTAGATGAGCCGTTGAAATTTGGTCATCGCTATTCATGCTCGAGCTAATTTCTTCTAATGGTGCGTCAAAGGTGTTAAGGTTTTCAAATTTACCAAGGTGACCGACAAATTTAAGTCTAATATTATCAAGCCCACCATTTCTGTGTTTGGCAACAATAAATTCGGCTTGACCTTCAGTTGGTGTGGCATCATCATCGTCCCATTCTTCGATACCATAATATTCAGGTCTAAATATAAAGGATACAATATCTGCATCTTGTTCAATTGCGCCAGATTCTCTTAAATCACTTAAAAGAGGTCTTTTACTTCCACCACGTGTTTCTACTGCACGTGACAACTGTGAAAGAGCAATTACTGGTACATCTAGTTCTTTAGCTAAAGCTTTTAAGTTTCTTGAAATGGTTGAAATTTCTTGTTCACGGTTTCCATTTTTATTGCTTGAACCACCTGTCATAAGTTGAAGGTAGTCAATTACAATTAATTTAATACCATGTTGTGAAGATAGGCGTCTAGCCTTTGCTCGTAAATCAAAAATTGAAAGCGATGGTGTATCATCAATAAATAATGGTGCTTTTTCTAAAGATTTTACTTTAACATTGAGTAATTCCCATTCGTGTTGTTCAAGTTGACCTGTTCTAAGTTTTTCAGAAGATAGGCTTGTTTCTGATGAAATTAAACGTGTAATTAATTGTACAGATGACATTTCTAAGGAGAAAAATGCTACTGGAACGCCTTGACCAACGGCAATATTTCTAGCCATCGATAAAGTTAGAGCTGTTTTACCCATACCTGGACGCGCCGCAACTATAATTAAATCACTTGGTTGCCAACCAGATGTTAATTTGTCTAAATCATTAAATCCAGATGGAATACCACTTAAGCCTTCTTTGTTTGAAATTTCTTCAATTCGCTTTTTGGCTTGCATGACTAATTGCTGAGCAGTCTCTGAAGATTTTTTGATATTACCTTGAGTAACTTCATATAACTTAGATTCTGCATGATCTAATAAATCAAAAACGTCAGTCCCTTCATCATAAGCTTCTTCTATGATTTCATTTGAGATATGAATAAGACTTCGTTGTATATATTTTTGTAAAATGATACGAGCATGGTATTCAATATGAGCTGAAGAAGATACCTTTTGTGTGAGTTGAATGAGGTAATATTCGCCACCGCAAAGACTTAATTTTTTTTCCTTTTTTAACTCATTTGCAACTGTTAACAAGTCAATTGCCTGACCCTGCTCAAATAAATATTTAATAGCTTCATAAATATGTTGATGTGCCTCTTTGTAAAAAGCTTCTGGTTTTAAAATATCGATGGTTTCATCAACACCTTTTTTATCGATAAGCATCGCGCCTAAAACAACTTCCTCAATATCAACAGCTTGAGGCGGTATTTTACCACGCTGTAAGTTAATGACTTCTTGGTTTTGTTGAGATTTTGTTTGGCTTGATTTTATTTGTTCCATAAAACGAAAGTATGAAAATCTAATTTGTCAATACGTTAAAAGACTTGATTTGCTATTAACAAGTCATCAACAATTTGATTGTTAATAACTTAATAATTATGTTGATAACTAAAAAAATCCGAAGTTATTGACACTTCGGATTAATTAACTTCTAGATATATTTGAATTTAATCTTTATAAACCCCAATATTAATATATTTATCCATGCGTTGATTTACTAAATCTTCAGCTGATAACTTTTTAAGTTCGCCGAAAGTTTTGGTGATTGTACTAGCAACAGTTTTATAAGTTTTTTCTTGATCGCTATGGGCGCCTCCTAACGGCTCTTTAACAATTTGGTCTATAATCTTAAGGCGTTTCATATCTTTTGCTGTTAGTTTTAATGCCTCTGCAGCTGTTTGTTTATGTTCCCAACTGCGCCATAAAATAGAAGAGCATGACTCTGGAGAAATTACAGAATACCAAGTGTTTTCAAGCATTAAAATTCGGTCACCGACACCAATACCTAATGCGCCACCACTAGCACCTTCACCAATAATAACTGAAATGATAGGAACTTTAAGTTGGCTCATCTCAATAATATTTCGGGCGATAGCTTCACCTTGGCCACGTTCTTCGGCTTCAAGACCAGGAAACGCACCTGGTGTATCGATAAAAGTCACTACAGGAATATTAAATTTTTCGGCACTTTTCATTAAACGTAAAGCTTTACGATAGCCTTCTGGATTTGCCATACCAAAATTACGATACTGACGTGTTTTTGTGTTATAGCCTTTTTGCTGACCGATAAACATGTAGGATTGGTCACCGATTTTTCCTAAACCTCCAATCATGGCTTTGTCGTCACCATAATTGCGATCGCCGTGTAATTCTAAAAAAGTATCGCCACAAATGGCTTGAATGTAATTTAAGGTATAAGGTCTGTTAGGATGACGTGAGAGCTGAACACGTTGCCAGGCTGTAAGATTTTTATAAATATCTTTTTTTGTATCTTCTATCTTTTTTTCGAGTTGTTGGCATGTGCCAGTGACATCAACATCGCTATCAGCGCCGATTTTACAGGCCTTTTCGTATTGTTCTTGGAGTTCTTTTATAGGCAACTCAAATTCTAAATATTCCATGATTTTTTATTTTAAATCAGCAAACAAATATATGAAACCACTTTGAACTACCGTTACAAAATGTAAAATCAAGTTGTAAAATTAGTTATCGTTTTGCTTTTTGGAGTAAAATTATGGCTAATATACTAAATGCAATATTTGAAAACCAGACGGCTAGGAATGGTGAAAATGTTGATTTTTCAGCAATTGTACCAAACACTTTATCTAAAAAAATGTAGGTGAAAGCAATAACAACACCAATTGCTAAATTAACGCCCATTCCGCCACGGCGTTTCATTGCTGAAACTGAAACAGCAATTATTGTAAGTATAAATGCAGATACGGGAATGCTCCATCGCTTATAAGCCACAACTAAGTAAGTATTTATAAGTCCAGAGCCTTTTTTACGCTCTTTTTCAATAAACTCATTTAATTCAGTGTAATTTAGAGTTTCAGCGATGTAATTTACCGGAATTAGAGCTTCAAAATTAAATGGTAGAATGGTGTCAAATGAATTTTTTTTAATAATTACATCTTCACGTTCTCCAACTTTACGCATAACATAATTAGTTAAAGTGTAAATTGAGTCTTTAAATCTTAAACGCCTTGCACTTATTTTAAATTTTAGCTCATTATCTTCAAAATGTTCTAAAGTAAAGTTACGGGCAATTTTGGCTTCGGTTCTTAAATTAGCTGCATAAATAAATTCATTATCATTCACTTGGGTGTAAATATCTTGGGTTTGCCTAACTTGTCTTCCTTTTTTTAAATAAGTGTATTTAAACTTGTTGTAACCTTCGCTAGCATTAGGGTACAAGTACAAACTAAATGCTAAAGCTATTGTGCAAACAATTGTCGCGCCAATAATATAAGGTCTAAGAAATCTTGAAAATGAAACTCCAGAGCTTAAAAATGCAATAATTTCGGTGTTATTAGCTAATTTTGAAGTGAACCAAATGACTGATAAAAATAGAAGTATTGGAAATAATAGGTTGGCAAAATAAATTGTAAAATCAAAATAATAGGTCAAAATGGCATCTAATGGTGCTTCATTTTCGATCATATCATCAATTTTTTCTGATAAATCGATTACAATTCCTATTGGAATAAATAATAAAATGAGAACACCAAATGTGCCTAAATATCTTTTTAATATGTACCAGTCAAGTATTTTCAATTTATAAACGTGTTGCCATATTTTTTACCATTTTTTCTTTCCATGGCTTAAATGTACCATCAATAATTTGTTGTCTGGCCTCGCGAACCAACCAAAGGTAAAAGCCTAAATTATGAATACTTGCAATTTGAAGTCCTAATAGTTCTTTAACGCTAAAAAGATGGCGCAAGTATGCTTTTGAATATTCCGTATCAACCCAAGTATAACCGTTAGCATCGATAGGAGAGAAGTCGTCTTCCCATTTTTTGTTTTTGATGTTAATAAAGCCATCAGCTGTAAATAACATTCCGTTTCGAGCATTTCGAGTTGGCATTACGCAGTCAAACATATCAACACCTAAAGCAATATTTTCTAATAAATTAATTGGTGTGCCAACACCCATTAAATAACGTGGTTTGTCTTCTGGTAAAATGTTATTAACAACTTCGGTCATAGCATACATTTCATCGTCTGGTTCACCAACCGACAAGCCGCCAATAGCGTTACCTTCAGCACCAACGCCAGCAATATATTCTGCAGACTGTTTTCTTAGGTCTTTATATGTACTGCCTTGAACAATCGGGAACAATGTTTGTTGATGCCCATATAAAGGCTCGGTTTCGTTAATGCGTTTAATGCATCGTTCAAGCCAGCGATGCGTCATGTGCATGCTTCTTTTAGCGTATTTATAGTCACAAGGATATGGCGTGCATTCATCAAAAGCCATAATAATATCAGCACCAATTTCACGTTGAACATCCATGACATTTTCTGGTGTAAACCAATGCATAGAACCATCAATATGAGATTTAAATTTCACACCTTCTTCTTTAATCTTTCTATTCGCAGAAAGTGAGTAAACTTGATAGCCGCCACTATCGGTTAAAATGTTACGATCCCAATTCATAAACTGATGTAAGCCACCAGCTTTTTTCAAAATTTCTGTACCAGGTCTTAAAAATAAATGATATGTGTTACCTAATATAATATCTGGATTTATAGCTTCACGAAGTTCCTTTTGATGAACGCCTTTAACTGTAGCTCTAGTGCCAACAGGCATAAAAATAGGCGTTTCTATTGTTCCGTGATCTGTTGTAATTGTTCCAGCACGAGCTTTTGAAAGCGGGTCTACTTTATGTTTCTCAAATTTCATATAAATTTCAACTAGGTTGCAAATATAGGTAACTCTATTCTAAGAGCCTTTACTAAATTGAAATTGAAATTTTATTTAGTTTCAATAAATCACATAAATTTGAGCAAGAATTCTTTCATAAAAATAGTACTTTTGTGCAACTTTTAATATTATTACATAAATGTCTACAACACAACAACTTCAAGATTTTGTCACGCAAGTTAGACGTGATATTCTAAGACAAGTACATCAGGTAAATTCAGGTCATCCAGGCGGTTCGCTGGGTTGTGCCGAATTCTTTTCAGTTCTCTATCAAGAGATTATGAATTATTCTAAAGATTTTGATATGGATGGAAAAAATGAAGATCTCTTCTTTTTGTCTAATGGCCATATTTCACCTGTATTTTACAGTGTTTTAGCCCGTTCTGGATTTTTTCCTGTAAAAGAATTACAAACATTTAGAAAAATTGACTCCAGATTACAAGGTCATCCGACAACGCATGAAGGCTTGCCAGGTGTTCGTATTGCATCAGGTTCATTAGGTCAAGGTTTGTCGGTGGCAATTGGTGCAGCTGCCGCCAAGAAACTTAATAATGATGATAGTATAGTTTATACATTACATGGTGATGGTGAATTGCAGGAAGGCCAAAACTGGGAAGCGATTATGTACGCCGCTGCTAATCATGTTGATAATCTAGTGGCAACGGTAGATTATAACAAAAAACAAATTGATGGCTCTACAGATGATGTTTTAGCTCTTGGTGATTTAAAAGCAAAGTTTGAAGCTTTTGGCTGGAGCGTTTTAGAATTAAAAGATGGTAATGATATCAAAGCTATACAGTCAACACTTTCTCTTGCTAAATCTCAAACAGGAAACCTAAAGCCAATTGTTATTTTAATGGAAACAGAAATGGGTCATGGTGTTGATTTTATGATGGGAACTCATGCCTGGCACGGGAAAGCACCTAATGATGTTCAACTAGAAAGTGCACTATCTCAAAACCCAGAAACTTTAGGAGACTATTAATTTTTAAGAAAATATCATGAAAACATATATAAATAGCGGTAATATAGATACAAGGTCTGGCTTTGGTGCTGGACTAGAAGTTTTAGGTCAAAAAAATGAAAATGTAGTCGCTTTATGTGCTGATTTAACAGGCTCGTTAAAAATGGATGCTTTTAAAGCAAAATATCCTGAACGTTTTTTTCAAGTGGGAATTGCTGAAGCTAACATGATTGGTATAGCTGCAGGTTTAACCATTGGTGGTAAAATTCCTTTCACAGGAACTTTTGCTAATTTTTCGACTGGCCGCGTTTATGACCAAATTAGACAGTCTGTCGCCTACTCAGGTAAAAATGTAAAAATTTGTGCATCGCATGCAGGTTTAACTCTAGGTGAGGACGGCGCAACACATCAGATATTAGAAGATATTGGTTTGATGAAAATGTTACCAGGAATGACGGTTATAAACACTTGTGATTACAACCAAACTAAAGCAGCAACCATTGCTATTGCTGAGCATGATGGTCCTGTGTATTTACGATTTGGAAGACCAAAAGTAGCCAATTTTACTCCTGAAAACCAAAATTTTGAGATTGGAAAAGCATTGCAATTAACTGAAGGTAAAGATGTAAGTATCATTGCGACAGGACATCTAGTTTGGGAGGCCTTAGAAGCAGCAAAAACTTTAAATGAAGCTGGTATAAGCGCCGAAGTGATAAATATTCACACTATTAAGCCGCTTGATGAAGGTGCTATTTTAAAATCGGTTGCTAAAACAAAATGTGTAGTTACCGCAGAAGAGCATAATTTTTTAGGTGGTTTAGGCGAAAGTGTTGCCAGAACCTTAACACAAAATCTTCCAGTACCTCAGGAGTTCGTTGCAACTCAAGATACTTTTGGAGAAAGTGGTACTCCTGCACAATTAATGCAAAAATACGGTTTAAATGCTGCAGCTATTGTTGAAAAGACAAAAGCTGTAATAGCTAGAAAATAACATAACTGTAATTAATAATCTTACAAGAAGAGCCTTCAATTAGTTTGTGGGCTCTTTTTTTAGCTAGAAAGTGTTTTGGTAAAATTATAAAGTATTTTTAAAACTGGATGGGTTTTATCTTCTGTAGGATTTAAAAAGACATCATCAAGATGTAAGTCTTTTTGGCCAACAATGCTCTTGATATGATTGTCTTCAACTTCTTTATAAGCCATAGACCAATTGGTGAATTGTCTATTTTCAAGATAACCATTATCTAAAAGTAATAAATCGTTATGCCTAGGGTCATGCTTTATTTTTTTATAAACGCGATCAATTTCTTCTTCAGGACCTTCAATATATTGCACAAATTTACCTTGAATTAATAATAAAACGCCAGTAATTGCTAATCGCTTATTTTTTTCTCTTATTTTGAATAAAAAATTTTCAACTTCAGTTTTACTCATAACTTGAGTTTGTACACTCATATAGGAAACATAGCGTAAATTCATCCAGGTATAATTTTTTGAAATATATTAAAAAATTTCCAATTATTTTATAAACTTGTTTTTTTTGAAGTTGAAGATTTTATTAATTCTATTTTTGTAAAAAAAAATTAATGGAATTAAATCTTCACAAGCCAATTTGTTTTTTCGACCTTGAAACAACTGGTGTAAACGTTACAAAAGATCGCATTGTTGAAATTTCTATACTTAAGGTTTTTCCAAATCATAATAAAGAGTCTTATACATGGCGTGTTAATCCAGGAATTCCTATTCCGCCAGAAACAACAGCTGTACATGGTATTAGTGATAAAGATGTAGAAAATGAACCTAGTTTTAATGAATTAGCACCTAAAATTCAGCAATTGCTCGAAGGTGCAGATTTAGCTGGCTACAATAGTAATCGATTCGACATTCCTTTACTAGCTGAAGAAATGTTACGAACTGAAATTGATTTTGATCTTGACAAGGTTAAAGCAATCGATGTGCAAACCATATTTCACAAGAAAGAGAAACGTACGCTTGAGGCAGCTTATAAATTTTATTGTAATAAAAACCTAAATGATGCCCATTCTGCTGAAGCAGATACTAATGCCACATATGAAGTTCTAAAATCTCAACTTGACCGCTATGAAGATTTGCAAAACGATACCAAGTGGTTAGCTGAATTTAGTACACATAAAAAGTTTGCAGACCTTGCGGGTTTCATAGTATTTAATAAAAATGGAGAAGAAGTATTTTCATTCGGCAAACATAAAGGTAAAAAAGTCGAAGATGTTTTAGAGAAAGAGCCTGGTTACTTTGGTTGGATTCAAAACGCCGATTTCCCACGCTACACAAAAAAAATATTAACTCGCATAAAATTGAGAAAATTAGCGACGAAGTAAATCGTAGAGCATGAAAATTATTTGTATCGGTCGTAATTATAATGATCATATTTCAGAATTAGGCAATCAAAAACCCGAAGCGCCTGTAATATTTTTAAAACCTGACTCTTCAGTTTTACCTAAAAACCAAGCTTTTTTTATACCAGAGTTCTCAAATAACATCCATTATGAGCTAGAAGTGGTTATTAAAATAAATCGACTTGGTAAACATATCGATCAGAAGTTTGCTCATAAGTATTATCAAGAAGTCGGCTTAGGAATCGATTTTACTGCTAGGGATTTGCAGCAACAACTAAAACAACAATCCTTACCATGGGAAAAAGCTAAGGGATTTGATGGTTCTTGTGTTTTAGGAAATAAATGGCTCGATAAATCACAATTTGAAGATTTGCAGAAATTAAATTTCAGCTTAACTAAAAATGACCAAATTGTACAACAAGGTAACACCAGACAAATGATTTTTAGTATTGATGAAATTATTGCAAATGTTTCTCAATATTTCACTTTAAAAATCGGAGATTTAATTTTTACAGGAACTCCAGCAGGCGTAGGTCCAATTGAAGTTAATGATCATTTAAAAGCAAGTTTAGAAGACCACCAATTAATAGATTTACGTATAAAATAATATTATGAAAGCTGAGATAATAACTATAGGCGACGAAATATTAATTGGTCAAATAATTGATACTAATTCTGCATTTTTAGCAAAAGAATTGAATAAAATAGGAATTCAAGTTTATCAAATTTCATCAGTTCAAGACGATCGCTTGCACATATTAAATGCTTTAGATGAGGCTTCAAATCGAGCAGACGTAATTATAGTAACTGGCGGTTTAGGACCAACAAAAGATGATATTACAAAGCATACGTTTTGTGAGTTTTTTAATGATGAATTAAAACTCAATAAAGACGTGTTAGCTCATGTAGAAGAATTATTTAAGAAATACGTTAAAACTCCTATCTTAGAGTCTAATAAGACTCAAGCGATGTTACCTAAAACAGCAGAAGTTTTACATAACCAATATGGTACTGCGCCAGGAATGTGGTTTGATCAAGCACAAAAAGTATTTATCTCTATGCCGGGTGTGCCATTCGAGATGAAGTCAATTTTCAACAATGAAGTTTTACCTAAGCTTAAAGATAAGTATGAAACACCATTTATAATACATAAAACCGTTTTAACTTATGGTTTAGGAGAAAGTGCAATTGCTGAAAAAATTTCTGCTTGGGAAGCTAATTTACCAGAGGTAATCAAGCTTGCTTATTTGCCAAGTTTAGGCCGCGTGAGACTACGTTTGTCTGCCAAAGGCTTTAATCGAAAATATTTAGAAGAATCAATAGATCAAGCTATAAAAGGTTTATACCCTCTAATTGGTAACATCATTAAAGGCTTTGAAGATGACCAAAGTTTAGAAGAACAAATCGCACAAAAACTTGTGAAGCATCATAAAACACTTGTAACAGCCGAAAGTTGTACGGGCGGTCGGTTAGCAGCAGCTTTTACTGAAAAACCAGGCGCATCTCAATTTTATAAAGGTTCAATAGTAAGTTATGCAACTTCAGCAAAACATGATGTTTTAGGAATTTCAGAAGAAATGATAAAAAAGTACTCGGTTGTAAGTGCTGAAATAACTAAACAGATGGCACAACGTTCGCAACAAATGTTTAATGCAGACTATGCTGTCGCAACTACAGGAAATGCCGGTCCAGAAAAAGGCGACAGCGATGCTGAAATAGGCACTGTTTACATTGCGATTGCAACACCTAATAGAGTTGAAGTTTTCGATTTTAATTTTGGGAATCATCGTGAACGTGTAACTCAAAAAGCAGTCAACAAATCTCTCGAGTTATTACATAGCGAGTTATTTAATATAAATTGACGATATATATATGACGTGAAAATACCAATAGCACATCTTAATTATATATTTAATTGCTAGCTAGTCGTATATGTCCTTCATTTATATTTGCTGTTATAGTTAGAGTTAAAGTTAAAAAAATAAAATGCAAAACCTGATGTTTAAATATAGTTGCTTGAATTCATTTCAACTTGTGATATTGTGCATCAATAAATTAATTAAATTTGGCAAAGTTTTATTTTGGCTAATTCAGAAAAAAGTCTTTAATTTGCATCCTGTTTTAAATAACACCTAAATACAAGTAAAATGTCTAGAGTTTGTGAACTTACTGGTAAAAGAGCAATGACGGGAAACAATGTTTCTCATGCCTTAAATAGAACAAAAAGGAAATTTAGCGTTAATTTAGTTAAAAAACGTTTTTATATTCCTGAAGAAGATAAATGGATTACCCTTAAGGTAGCGACTTCTGCGTTAAAAACGATCAACAAAAAAGGAATTTCAGCAGTTTTAAAAGAAGCTAGAGCAAAAGGTTTCTTGAAAAAATAATTAGGCCATGGCAAAGAAAGGAAATAGAGTTCAAGTTATACTAGAATGTACCGAGCATAAAAACTCAGGTTTATCGGGTACATCTCGTTATGTTACTACAAAGAATAAAAGAAACACACCTGATAGATTAGAATTGAAGAAATTTAATCCTATCATGAAAAAAATGACAATTCACAAAGAAATTAAGTAGTTATGGCAAAGAAATCAGTCGCATCTATACAAACAGGTAGCAAACGTCTTACGAAAGCCATCAGAATGGTAAAATCACCTAAATCTGGTGCTTACGTTTTTGAGGAAAAAATAATGAATCCAGAAAATGTAAATGATTACTTTAAAGCGAAGTAAGTTCAATACAATAGCATAAAACAAAGCCGTTACAACTAAGTGACGGCTTTTTGTTTTTTCACTATATTTGCAGACTATTTATAATAATCACAGCGCTTTGCTCTAAACCATGACCATATGGGATTTTTTAAAAATATATTCTCTAAAGATAAAAAGGAAAAGCTAGATGAAGGTCTTGAGAAGTCTAAAACTTCTTTCTTTGGTAAACTATCTAAGGCAGTTGCAGGAAAATCAAAAGTAGATGATGCTGTCTTAGACAATCTTGAAGAAGTTTTAATTTCAAGCGATGTTGGGGTAGCTACAACAATTAAAATAATAGATCGTATTGAAGACCGTGTTTCTAGAGATAAATACCTAGGTACTGATGAACTTAATCAGATATTACGGGAAGAAATTGCAGGCCTTCTAAGCGAACAAGAACATGGTAATTACGAATCTCTACATATTCCTGAAGGTAATAAGCCATATGTGATTATGGTTGTTGGTGTAAATGGTGTTGGTAAAACAACCACTATTGGTAAGTTAGCTCAACAATTTAAAAATCAAGGAAAAAAAGTTGTTTTAGGTGCTGGAGATACCTTTAGAGCCGCTGCGATAGACCAGCTTCAAATTTGGGCAGATCGTGTTGATGTACCTATCATAAAACAAAAAATGGGTAGTGATCCTGCATCTGTAGCATTTGATACTGTTCAAAGTGCTGTTAAAAAAGATGCTGATGTTGTTATTTTAGATACTGCAGGGCGTTTACACAATAAAGTGAATTTAATGAATGAGCTAACAAAAATTAAACGTGTCATGCAAAAAGTTGTTGATGATGCGCCTCACGAAGTTTTGCTTGTGTTAGATGGTTCAACTGGTCAAAATGCCTTCGAACAAGCTAAACAATTTACCGCAGCTACAGAAGTTACGGCGCTAGCTGTTACTAAATTAGATGGCACTGCAAAAGGTGGTGTTGTTATAGGAATAAGTGATCAGTTTAAAGTTCCTGTTAAATATATTGGTGTTGGCGAAGGTATAAATGATCTTCAGATTTTTAATAAATATGAATTTGTAGATTCGTTTTTCAATAAATAAATATGGCAGATCAAAAACCATCAAAGCCATTTAGCAGTGAAAGAACAAAGTTAGTTATTACTAAAATCACCGCTATATACGCAGCATTTTATTTTGTCTTAAAATTATCTGCTATTTTTAACGGCGCTTGGGTTCTACCTAATTTAGTTCTTACATTACCTTTACTAATACTTGGCTTAATTGCTTGGTATTTACTTAAATCTGAACAAACCAATTGGTTATTTGTTATAGTAAGCATCTTAATAATTTCGGCAATTAGATATTACGAGGCTGAAGCTGTGGTTTGGTTAAATTCAATTTTACAATAAATTTATATGCGCACAAAAACCCTTAAAAAGCACAAAATTAATGTGGTCACTTTAGGATGTAGTAAAAATATTTATGATTCTGAAGTATTAATGGGGCAACTCAAAGCCAATCAAAAAGATGTTGTTCATGAGCAAGAAGGTGATGTAGTCGTGATTAACACATGTGGCTTTATCGATAATGCTAAAGAGCAATCGGTAAATACGATTCTTGATTTTGTTGAGCGTAAAGAAGCTGGAGAAGTCGAAAAAGTTTTTGTGACAGGTTGTTTGTCAGAACGCTATAAGCCAGATCTCCAAAAAGAAATTCCCGATGTAGATCAATATTTTGGAACTACTGAACTTCCTGCCTTATTAAAAGCTTTAGGCGCAGATTATAAACATGAATTGATTGGTGAACGCCTAACCACAACACCAAAAAACTACGCCTTTTTAAAAATTGCTGAAGGATGTGATCGGCCATGCTCTTTTTGCGCAATACCACTAATGCGCGGCGGACACAAATCTAAACCAATTGAAGAATTAGTTGAAGAAGCCACTAAGCTAGCTTCAAACGGTGTTAAAGAATTAATTTTAATCGCTCAAGATTTAACCTATTATGGTTTAGATTTATATAAAAAAAGAAACCTAGCAGAACTACTGCAGCAACTTGTAAAAGTTGAAGGTATAGAGTGGATAAGGCTTCATTATGCTTTTCCTACTGGATTTCCTTTAGATGTGCTCGATGTGATTAAAAATGAGCCTAAAATTTGTAACTATATAGATATCCCGCTACAACATATTTCCGATCACCTTTTAAAGTCTATGAGACGTGGTACAACTCATGAAAAGACAACTAATTTACTTCGTAAATTTAGACAAATTGTCCCTGAAATGGCGATTAGAACTACGTTAATTGTTGGTTATCCTGGCGAAACTGAAGCTGATTTTGAAGAATTAAAGCAATGGGTTAAAGACATGCGCTTCGAGCGTTTAGGCTGCTTTACCTATTCTCATGAAGAAAACACGCATGCTTATAGTCTTGAAGATGATGTGCCTGATGAAGTTAAAATGCAACGCGCTAACGAAATCATGGAAATACAATCTCAAATTTCATGGGAACTCAATCAAGAAAAAATAGGACAAGTATTTAAATGTGTTTTCGACCGTAAAGAAGGTAATTATTTTGTAGGACGAACCGAATTTGATTCGCCAGATGTAGATAATGAAGTTCGAGTAGATGCTCGAAAATATTATCTTAAATTGGGTGATTTTGCTCACATTAAAATCACTCAAGCTGAAGATTTTGACCTCTACGGTGAGCCAACCTCATAAGCAATTAACGATTAATTAGGAGCATTTTAAGTTAGCTAGCTTATTTTTGTAGAGACTCAAAAGTATATTATGGTAGACTGTTTAAAATATCGAGACACCAATCACTTTTCAGAATTGGTTTATAATTATGTAGAGCAATCTCCTGATTTTAAATCATTTATTTCAGATTTTCCGAAAATTGAAGCTTTTAAGTCTCAATTAGAGATTAAAGCTAATAACTTTAACCATCAAAACCGTCAAGTCCTATTCGAGGTGCTTCAAAACGATTACGACTCTATTGATGCATCACAACTTACTTTAACAAATATTGAAAATCTAAAGCTAGAGAATACATTTACAATTACTACAGGTCATCAGCTTAATTTATTCACGGGACCACTGTATTTTTTTTACAAAATTATATCCACCATAAATCTCTGCGAAGAACTTTCTGAAACTTATCCTGAACAAAACTTTGTTCCTATGTATTGGATGGCTTCTGAAGATCACGATTTCGAAGAAATCAATTTTTTTAATTTCAAGCGTAAAAAAGTGAGCTGGACAAGTAAACAAACAGGTCCAGTAGGTGAGTTTTCAACTTCTTCAATAGATGACTTATTGAATCAGTTGTCACAATTATTAGGTGATCATAAAAACGCAGAAGACTTATTGAATTTATTTCAACAAGCCTATGTAGGTCATGATAATTTAGCAGAGGCACATTTTTACTTGGTCAATGCACTCTTCTCAAAATACGGTTTAGTAGTTTTAAAGCCGAATCATCCTCAATTAAAACAATGTTTTTCAGGTTATATTAAAGATGAATTGCTTAATCAAACAGCATATAAACATGTACTTTCACAATCAGAAAACTTGAAAGAAAAGGGATATAATATCCAAGTTAATCCACGTAAAATCAATCTGTTTTATATCGAAAATGGTATTCGTGAGCGCATTGTTAAGCAAGATGGTTATTTTCATGTTTTAGAAACGCAACTTAAGTTTTCAGAATCTGAACTACTTCAGCTGATAGACGATCACCCAGAACGTTTTTCGCCAAATGTCATTATGCGTCCGCTTTATCAAGAAGTTGTATTACCAAATTTATGTTATATCGGTGGCGGTGGAGAGCTAGCTTATTGGCTTCAATTAAAATCATTTTTTGATTCACAAAAAATTGCTTTTCCATTACTTTTACTTCGTAATTCGGTATTACTTTATTCAGATAAAACAGCAAAAAAAATAAAACAGCTTAACTTAAACATTCAAGATTTATTTCTAAGCAAGGCAGATTTAACCGAGAAGATTGTGAAAAGGGAATCTGAAATTGATATTGATTTTTCTGAGCAAATTCAATTTTTAAAACAACAATTTTCAAGTTTGTATAGAACAGCTTTATTAACTGATGCTTCGTTCGAAGGAGCTGTCGCTGCACAAGAACAAAAACAGATTAATGGCTTAAAGCATTTAGAAAAAAGATTACTAAAAGCACAAAAGCGAAAGTTAAGTGATCTCTTAAATAGAGCCATGTCATTGCAAGATATGCTGTTTCCAAATGGTGGCTTACAAGAACGACACCTCAATTTTAGCGAAGTTTATGTTGACAGTGGCGAAGATTTTATTCATGTTTTGAAAGATCAACTAAAGCCTTTGAAAGGCGAATTTACCGCAATAGAACTTGATATTTATCATATTGAAAATTAATTATAGTAGCTTATTTTGCTTGTCGCTTCTGTTGAAGTTACTCAAACAAGCATAATAATTTAAACATAAATGAAACACACTTATGAAAAGTATGCACTCCATAGATTTAGAGACTGTAGAAATGACTCTAGATATTATGAAATATGCCATTAATAGAATCTCTAATACATCTCCAGAACTTAGTAAGCCCAAAAAAGAAGAAGAGCTTTTAAAATTAGTAGGTGAGACCGTTACTGAAAAAGGAATTGGAGGAGAAGAAGCATTCCGACTTTTTAAAGATGTGTTAGTGAAAGCAGCTGTACCAGTAGATCATCCACGACATTTAGCTTTTGTGCCAGCTGCGCCAACACGAGCCGCAATTTTATTCGATTTGGTAACATCGGCAGCCAGTATTCATGGAGCTTACTGGATGACAGGCGGTGGCGGAATTTTTTGTGAAAATCAAGCTATGAAATGGTTAGTGTCTTTAACTGGACTACCTGAAAATTCTTTTGGTGTATTTACAAGTGGTGGTACAGCTGCAAATTTATCCGCCATGATTGCTGCAAGAGAATATTGGCGAACTCTAGATAATCACAATAAAGGCTTGAAAGCCTTAGTGATTACCTCAATGGGCGCTCATTCATCTGTGAAATCAATGGCAAAGGTTATCGATGCAGATATTATTACAGTTGATGATCATGAAGAGCATAAGCTCACTGGTGAGGCCTTGCAAAATACAATTTCTACTTTATCTGAATTTGACCGTAAACGTCTATTTGCCGTTGTAGCAACTGGAGGCACTACAAATGCAGGCATTATAGATGAGCTAGACCATATAGCTGAAATTTGTAAAACCGAAAAACTTTGGTTTCATGTCGATGCAGCATACGGTGGCGGTGCTTTAGCAGCGCCATCAGTTAGGTCTTTGTTTAAAGGTATTGAGCAAGCCGATAGTATTACAATCGATCCTCATAAATGGATGTTCTCTCCCTACGATTGTGGAGCGGTAATTTATAAGAATATGGAGTTAGCTAGAAATGCTCACTCTCAAAAAGGATCGTACCTAGATATTTTTAAAGATGAAGGTGCGCAAGGATTTAATCCGTCAGATTATCAAATACAACTAACAAGACGACTTCGAGGGTTACCGCTTTGGTATTCTTTAGCCATGCATGGCACCAAAAAATACACAGAGGCAATAGAACGCGGTTTAAGCTTAGCGCAAAATGCTGCAAAACAGATTAAGCAAATGCCTCATGTAGAATTAATTAGAGAACCAGGCTTGTCATGTGTTTTATTTAAAAGAATTGGGTGGACGCCAGAAGATTATCGTGATTGGACTTATAAAAACCATGATGAAGGTTTTGCTTTAGTTACACCAACGAAATGGATAACTAACTCTACAAATGAAACATGTGCTCGTTTTTGTTTTATAAACCCTGATACAACTGAAAAAGATATTGAAGATATTTTAAAAACAATGTTATAACTTTTAGTTGATAAAACTAAAAAACCCTGAATTGCAATTCAGGGTTTTTCTAATTAATAGGAATCAAAGTCTTAATTTTTAATAGGAATTTCAATATATATATTATCCCAGCCCATTAATAAATTGGCGCCATTGTCTGTAGGTCTAAAGGTGATTGAGAAATTTTCAACAGTAGCTGCTGTTTCATTTGTTTTAACTTCAGTTCTAATCACATCTTTAGATTGATCGTATTTGTAAGCGCCCCAAACATTAACATCCTCATTTAAGATGACCGTCCAATTATTTTCTTTAGGAATTGTAAATAAGGTATAAGTACCAGCTCCAACTTTTTTTCCATTAAATTCAACATCATCATAAAAAGTAATTTCAGTTGCTTCATTAGCACCTGTTCGCCAGATTTTTCCATAAGGTACCAATTCTCCAAATATTTCACGACCTTTCTTTTGTGGTCTTGAGTAAATCACACGAGCAAGTGATGAATTGTCATTATTTCTTGCAATTACTGCATCCATTGGGCTTTTATCCAAATCGCTAAAATCTTGGGCTTGTGTAGGGTTTATAAATATTAGACCTAAGATAAACAAACTTAAAATGTATTTCATAATAATAATTTTTACAATTTTACTTCAAATTTAGGGTTGCCAATAGTAAAAAAGTGTTAAAAGCAGTAAATATTATTCTAAAACAAATCATAATTTAAGCTTATAAATTAATCGTAAAAACCACAAGGTTTGTTTATATTTGTGAGTCATTTTAAATAATTATTATGAGTGAAGACGTAAAGAAGCATAATTATTCTGCCGATAGTATTCAGGCGCTTGAGGGAATGGAGCATGTTAGAATGAGACCTTCAATGTATATCGGTGATGTAGGTACTAGAGGTTTACATCATTTAGTTTACGAAGTTGTCGATAATTCAATTGATGAAGCCATGGCAGGTCACTGTGATAAGATTGATGTCACTATAAATGAAGATGGTTCTGTTACTACAGTTGATAATGGTCGAGGTATACCTATAGACATACATAAAAAAGAAGGCGTTTCAGCTTTACAAGTTGTTATGACTAAAATTGGTGCCGGAGGTAAATTCGATAAAGACTCTTACAAAGTCTCTGGTGGTTTGCATGGTGTTGGTGTTTCTGTAGTAAACGCGCTTTCATCAAACGCCCATGTAAAAGTTTATAAAGATGGTCAAATTTGGGAGCAAGAGTACGAGCGTGGCAAAGCCATGTATCCTGTAAAACCAACTGGAGAGACACAACTTAATGGAACTGAAGTAACCTTTAAGCCTGATCCAGAAATTTTTCAAGAAACAGTTGATTATAATTATGAAACTTTATCAAAACGCTTACGTGAGTTAGCATTTTTAAATAAAGGTATTAGAATAAGCATTACAGACCGCCGACATAAAAATGAAGATGGTGAATTTGTTCATAAAGCATTTCATTCAGATGAAGGTTTAAAAGAGTTTATAAGGTTTTTAGATGAAACACGTGAACCTTTAATTGGTAATGTGATTTCAATGGAAGGTGAAAAAAATGACATTCCTGTTGAAGTTGCTATGATTTATAATAACTCCTATGCAGAGAATTTATATTCATACGTTAACAATATTAACACACATGAAGGCGGAACACACCTGTCAGGTTTCAGACGTGGTTTAACGTCAACATTAAAAAAATATGCCGATCAATCCGGTATGCTAGATAAGTTGAAGTTTGAAATTACAGGAGATGATTTTAGAGAAGGCTTAACGGCTATTGTTTCAGTAAAAGTGGCACATCCACAATTTGAAGGTCAAACTAAAACTAAACTTGGTAATAGAGAGGTAACATCGGCAGTTTCTCAAGCTGTTTCAGAAATGCTTGAAATATACCTTGAAGAAAATCCTAACGATGCTAAAACCATTGTGCAAAAAGTGATTTTAGCAGCACAAGCACGTCATGCTGCTAAAAAAGCACGTGAAATGGTGCAGCGAAAAACTGTGATGAGTGGTGGTGGTTTACCTGGAAAGCTTTCAGATTGTGCAGAAGAAGATCCTGAAAAATGTGAAGTTTTTCTAGTTGAGGGTGACTCGGCTGGCGGAACAGCTAAACAAGGACGTGATCGAAATTTTCAAGCTATTTTACCACTTCGAGGTAAAATTTTAAATGTTGAAAAAGCGATGCAGCATCGCGTTTTTGAAAATGAAGAAATCAGAAATATTTACACAGCTTTGGGTGTTACAGTTGGTACAGAAGATGATGCTAAAGCACTCAACTTATCGAAATTACGCTATCATAAAATAGTGATTATGTGTGATGCCGATGTCGATGGTAGTCATATTGCTACTTTAATATTAACATTTTTCTACCGTTACATGAAAGAACTCATCGAGGCTGCTCACGTTTATATTGCTACGCCACCGCTTTACTTGATTAAAAAAGGAAGCAAAAAACGTTATGCTTGGAATGAAAAAGAAAGAAATGAAATAGCCAACGAATATAAAGGTGGCGTTTCAGTTCAGCGATATAAAGGTTTAGGAGAAATGAACGCCGAACAGCTTTGGGATACGACTATGAATCCTGAAAATAGAATTTTACGAAAAGTAACTATCGATAATTCAGCTGAAGCAGATCGAATTTTCTCAATGCTTATGGGTGATGAAGTTCCGCCAAGGCGTGAGTTTATTGAAGAAAATGCTGTTTATGCCAAAATCGATGCATAAATTTTAACTATGAAAACTATATTTTTTACTTGCCTATTTAGTATCTCAGTGGTGATGACAACTTCAGCTCAAGACGAAGTGGTTAGTTTTTTAGCCGCAAGTGTTGAAGATGCCCAAACCTTTACTCAGGATTATATGTCACCTTCAACTGATGCCTTAATTAATGGATTAACAAGCAACTGGTACAATTCAGGGCAAGTGAAAAAGACATTAGGTTTTGAAATTTCTGTTATAGGTAATGCATCTTTAACTTCTTCAGAGCAAAAATCATTCAATTTAAATACAGCTGATTATTCAAATATTAGTTTTAAAAGCGGACAAAATAGTCAAACGGTAGCGACGGTTTTAGGTGAAAATGATCCAGAAGTTACCATGCTTGTCAATGGAACTAATGGAAATTTAGAATTTGATTTACCTCAAGGCTTAGCTTCAGAAGGAATAGATTTTGTTCCTTCTGCTTTTATTCAAGCCTCAGTAGGCTTGCCTTTGCATACTGAAATCAAGTTTAGGTTTTTGCCAGAAGTAAATGAAGAGGATATTAGTTCAAGTCTCTATGGTTTAGGCTTACAACACGAGTTTACTAATTGGATTCCTTTTCTTAAAGAGTTACCAATAGCTATCTCGGGTTTTGTTGGCTATACAAATTTTAAAGGACAAGTTAATTTAACTGACGTTTCACCATTTGTAATTAATTATGACGATCAGCTTTTAGATGTTGAGGTTAATTCTTGGCATTTTGCAGCTATTGCTTCAACAAAGTGGAAAACCTTCAACTTTTATTCAAGCTTAGGCTTTATATCAGGAGATGCAACAACAGCATTAAAAGGAACCTACGAATTTAATGATGCGTCTCAAGATATTATCGATTTAGGACAATTTAGAGATCCTTTCGTTGTGTCTTCTTCAGTAGATTCAATGAAAGCCTTAATAGGTGCAAAGCTAAAACTTGGTTTTTTTAGAATTAATGCAGAATATAGTTTTCAGCAATTTAACACAGCAAGTCTCGCAATAAATTTTGGAATTAAATAAATATTAATATAAATCAATTAAACATGAAAGTAACAGTAGTTGGAGCAGGAGCAGTTGGCGCAAGTTGTGCTGAATATATCGCTATTAAAAATTTCGCTTCGGAAGTTGTGATTTTAGATATTAAAGAAGATTACGCCGAAGGCAAAGCAATGGATTTAATGCAAACAGCAACATTAAATGGCTTTGATACTAAAATTATTGGCAGTACTAACGATTATAACAAAACAGCTAATAGTGATATTGCAGTTATTACTAGTGGTATTCCTAGAAAACCAGGAATGACTCGTGAAGAGTTAATTGGAATAAATGCAGGAATTGTTAAGGATGTAGCCAGTAAAATTGTTGAGCAGTCGCCTAATGTAACTTTAATTGTTGTAAGTAACCCAATGGATACTATGACTTACCTTGCTCATCAAGTTATTGACTTACCAAAACACAAAATTATTGGAATGGGTGGCGCTTTAGATAGTGCTCGTTTTAAATATAGATTAAGTGAGGCATTAAACTGTCCAGCTTCAGACGTTCAAGGTATGGTTATTGGCGGACATAGTGATAAAGGCATGGTGCCATTAACAAGCCTTGCTACTCGTAATAGTGTTCGTGTGACCGAGTTTTTAAATGAAGACCGATTACAACAAGTTGCAGAAGACACAAAAGTTGGCGGTGCAACATTAACTAAAATGTTAGGAACAAGCGCTTGGTATGCGCCTGGTGCCGCCGTTTCATCTTTGGTACAGTCAATTGCTTGTGACCAGAAAAAAATGTTTCCATGCTCTACTTTGTTAGATGGAGAATATGGTTTAAAAGACTTATGTATTGGTGTCCCTGTTATTTTAGGGAAAAATGGTATCGAAAATATAGTTGAATTAAACTTGACAGAAGCTGAACTTAATAAGCTTAAAGAAAGTGCTGAAGGCGTAAAGAAAACCAATCAACTATTAGAACTTTAATTAGATATTACCTTCTATAAGCCCGGATTTTAGATGATTCGGGTTTTTTTATGGGGTTTGAAGTTGTCTTAAATTATCTTTAAAAAAATAATTGCCATTTCTATATCGAAACCCTATATTTGTCCGATTTTAGAATAAGCTCATTAATAAATTAAATAATGCAAAACAAAGGATTAATAAAGTTGTTTGCAATTTTATTCGGTTTGGTAAGTATTTATCAACTATCGTTTACATTTATTGCTAACAATGTTGAAAGTAAAGCAGAAGAATTTGCAAAATCAAGTATCTCTGAATCTGTTGAAAACTATGCAGAAAAACGAGATGTTAAAGTTCAAAATTATCTAGACTCTATTGCAGCCGAACCTGTTTTTGCAGGCATAACCTATGCAACTGCAAAGCAAAAAGAACTCAATAAAGGTCTTGACCTTAAAGGTGGTATAAATGTGATTTTACAAATTTCTGTACCAGATTTATTAAGAGGTTTAGCTAATAACTCAAAAGATCCTAAATTTAATAAAGCACTTCAAGAAGCTTCTCAAGCTAGAGCAAATAGCCAAGATACTTACCTAGAACTTTTCTTTCAAGCTTTCAATAATATTGAAGGCGCATCTTTAGCATCTCCAAATGTTTTTGGTACTAGAGCCTTAGCTGATGAGATTGATATTGATATGACTAACAATCAAGTGCAACCAATTATTAGGCGCAAAATTAACGAGAGTATTACTTCGGCTTTCGAGGTATTGAGAGAGCGTATTGATAAATTTGGTGTTACACAACCTAACATTCAGCGCCTAGGTGAGTCAGGGAGAATCCTTGTTGAATTGCCAGGAGCTAAAGACATAAGCCGAATAAAAAACTTACTTCAAAGTACAGCTCAATTAGAATTTTGGGATGTTTATCAAGCTAGAGAGTTTCAGCAGTTTATAGTTGAAGCAGATCAAGTTGTTGCTAACGCATTAAACATCGAAGAACAAGAGGTTAAAGACTCAACTTCAACTGAAACTGAAGATTTAGACGAGCTTTTATCATCTTCTGAAGATTCTACAGATGTTTCAAAAACTAATCCATTTTTAAGTTTAGTTCAAAATGTTGGTCCTGGTCAAGGACCTGTATTAGCTACTTTTGCGATTAAAGACACTGCAGAAGTTAATTCATACTTGAAGATGCCTCAGGTTAGAAACCTTATACCAGCAGATAAAAAATACGTCAAATTTGCATGGGGAAAGCCTGTGAATGATAGTGAATTAATTGATTTATACGCTATAAAAGGCAACCGTAATGATGAGCCTCAATTAAGTGGATCTGTAATTACAGATGCTCAACAAACTTACGATCAAGTCGGCCGTGTTGCAGTAAGTATGCAAATGGACGGTCGAGGTGCTAAGATCTGGGAAAATATGACTGGCCGTGCGTCTCAACAAGGTACGCAGATAGCAATTGTTCTTGATAATACTGTATATTCTGCGCCAGGCGTCTCATCTGGAGCTATTACTGGTGGACGAAGTGAAATTACAGGTGATTTTAGCATCCAAGAAGGTCAAGATTTAGCTAATGTTCTTAGAGCTGGTAAACTTCCTGCTTCTGCAGATATTGTTCAAAGTGAAATTGTTGGACCGTCACTTGGTCAAGAAGCGATTGATAGCGGTATAAACTCGTTTATTATTGCTTTAGTTTTAGTTCTTATTTGGATGATCGTTTACTATGGTAAAGCTGGACTTTATGCAGATATAGCACTTGTAGTAAATATCTTATTTATATTCGGTGTGCTTTCAGGAATCGGAGCGGTACTAACTTTACCAGGTATTGCAGGTATTGTTTTAACAATAGGTATATCAGTTGATGCAAACGTCCTTATTTTTGAGCGTATTCGTGAAGAAATTCAGCGTGGTAAAACCCAAATTGATGCCATAAAAGATGGTTTTAAAAGTGCATTATCATCAATCCTTGATGCCAATGTTACTACTGGTTTAACAGGTATTATTTTACTTACGTTTGGTACAGGACCTATTAAAGGCTTTGCAACCACATTGTTAATTGGTATTTTAACTTCATTGTTTACAGCAATTTTTATCACTCGTTTATTGATCGATGGTGGTGGTAAAAAAGGTAAATCTTTACCATTTTCTACAGGATTGACTAAAAACCTGTTTAAAAACATTGATATTGAGTTCTTGAAAAAACGTAAAGTAACCTATATCATATCTGCTGCTTTAATTATTTTAAGTGTAGGTTCGCTATTTGTTAATGGCTTAAACCAAGGTGTTGATTTTGTTGGTGGAAGAACTTATACTGTTCGTTTTGATCAAAATGTTAATCCTACTGAATTAGAGCAAGAATTAATTGCAGTTCTAGGTAGTGCTGAAGCTAAAACTTACGGTTCAAATAATCAGCTAAAAGTTACCACTAACTATAAAATTGATACTCAGGGCTCTGAAATCGATAAAGAGATTCAGGAAAAAATGTATCAAGCTTTAAAAAGTTATCTTCCAGAAGGAACAACTTATAAGGAGTTTTCTGTTGAAGGCGGAAATAATGAAACTGAAAAATTTGGTGTCATGTCTGCTATTAAAGTAGGACCAACGATAGCTAATGATATTAAAACGGCTTCTTTTTACGCTATATTTGGTTCGTTATTTGTTGTCTTTTTATACATTTTGATACGTTTCAGACGTTGGCAGTTTAGTTTAGGTGCAGTTGTAGCTGTTGCTCATGATGTTTTAATTGTTCTTGGTGCTTTTTCATTACTTTATGGATTAATGCCTTTTAGTCTTGAAATCGATCAAGCTTTTATTGCAGCAATATTAACTGTTATTGGTTATTCACTTAACGATACTGTTGTTGTGTTTGATAGAATACGAGAGTATTTCAATGAACATACATCGTGGAACATGCAAAAAATCATCGATAAGTCAGTTAGTAGCACTATAAGTCGTACAATTAATACATCTTTAACGACTTTGGTTGTATTAATTGCCATCTTTATTTTCGGTGGAGACAGCATTCGTGGTTTTATGTTTGCCTTAATTATAGGTGTTGTTGTTGGTACTTATTCATCTGTTTTTATAGCAACTCCTGTAATGTTTGATACCGTTAAGAAAAAAGGTATTGACTTGACCGATAAATCTAAAAAGGACGAAGAAGAGGATGAAACAGCCTAACTTTTCTCTATATTAAAAATAAAAAACCCAACATTTATGTTGGGTTTTTTATTTTGTTAAGTTTATTATTCAAGTATTAATTATAACTATTTTGTTTTAATTGATTTCAACTCAAATTCAATTGATCATGTATTTTAATGAGTAGAATATTATATTAAATATTTATTATACTTAGTTTGTTTTTAACGATTATAAAAATTTTATTTGATGAATTCAGTTGAGTATAGAATTTTATATTAAGTGTTTAATAATTCTTCAAACAAAAAAAGTTGAATAATTTATGATTCAGCTCTACACCTAAACTTTTTTAATCTTTTTTATAGCTTGATAGAACTTATAAGCCTGTTATTTATTTTGATTTCTTATTGGCAATAACCATAATTATTAATCCAATACCTAGCATAGGTAAACTTAATATTTGGCCAGTATTAATAATCCAATCTGCACGCTCAGGCACTTGAGGTTCTTTAACAAATTCAACAATGAAACGAATACTCCACATTAATGTGAAGAATAAACCAAACAAAAATCCTTTTTTTGCTTTTAACTTTGTGTTATGAAATAAAAACCATAATAAGCCAAATAATAGCAGGTAGCCAGCTGCTTCATAAAGTTGAGCTGGATGACGAGGGAAGTCTTCGCCCAATTTTTTGAAAATAACACCAAAGCCACTATTGGTAGGTTCACCTATAATTTCAGAATTCAAAAAGTTACCGATTCTAATAAACATACCACCTATTGAAATTGGTAAAATGACTCTGTCTAAAATCCAAGCGATGTGTTTATGAATTACTTTTTTACTGTACAAATACATTGCAATGGCAATACCAATTGTGGCACCATGACTTGCTAGGCCTTGAAAACCTGTAAACTGAATTTCAGGAACAAACTGAAATGGTAATATTATGGAAAGCGGGTCTTGAGTAATTAATTCTGGTTGATAAAAAATTACATGTCCTAATCTTGCTCCTAAAAGAGTAGCAATTACGGTGTACATGAATAACGAGTCAAGGTACTTCATATCAATACCTTCTTTTTGGTAAATATGTTTCATGATATACCAACCTAGAGAAAAGGCTATTAAAAACATTAGGCTATAATACCTGATAGTAAAAAATCCTAAGTCGATACCTAAAGAAGGATCCCAAGTAATGGCGTGTATCATTTTTGATGTTTTTTAGTATTATTCTCAGGTACTGGATCATATCCTGAAGCGCCCCAAGGATGACATTTTGAAATTCTGATTACTGACAAATATAAGCCTTTTATTAAACCATGCGTCTTAAGTGCTTGTTTAGAATAGCTAGAACAAGTCGGCGCAAAACGACAATTAGAACCAAAAATCGGTGATAAAAAAATTTGATAAATTTTGATAACTAATAAAAAAGGTGCTATTAAAAATTGTTTGAGCATATGTTAATTAGTCATCTTAAAAACAGTGCCATCTTTAGTGTCTTTTAACTCAATATTTTCAGTTAGTAATTGATCTCTAATTAAATCAGCAGTTTTAAAATCTTTATCTGCTCTAGCTTTATTTCTGAGTTCAATCAATATTTCAACCAAGCCGTTAATATGTTTTGTCGAATTACCAACTTTTTGATCTTTTAAATTTTTTAAAGGCTTAAGCCCTAAAACATCAAAAGTGAAGTCTTTCATTGTTTTTTGTAATAACTGTTTATCACTTTCTGTAATTTGAGCTTTCTCAGCTTTTACATTATTGATAAATTTAACTGCTTCAAACAAATGCGCTATCAAAACAGGACTATTGAAGTCGTCATTCATCGCATTGTAACAATTAGCTTTCCACTTAGAAACTTCAATAGAAGACGAACTACTTGTCTCTAAATATTCTATGCTTTGTATGGCTTCTAATAACTTAATGTAAGCTTTTTCAGCGGCTTGTAAAGCTTCATCTGAAAAGTCTAAAACACTTCTGTAGTTAGCCTGGAGCATAAAAAAACGAGCTACGCTTGGTGCATAAGCTTTAGATAGATTTTTGTTTTCTCCAGTAAAAAGTTCACGAGGTAAAATGTTGTTACCTGTGCTTTTGGCCATTTTTTTGCCATTTAAAGTAAGCATATTAGCGTGCATCCAATAATTTACGGGATCTTTGCCAGAGACGGCTTTACCCTGGGCAATTTCGCATTCATGATGTGGAAATTTTAAGTCCATTCCGCCACCATGAATATCAAAGCTGTCACCTAGATATTTACTGCTCATTACAGTACACTCAAGATGCCAGCCAGGAAAGCCAATTCCCCATGGCGAAGGCCAGCGCATTATGTGTTGTGGTTCTGCTTTTTTCCATAAGGCAAAATCCTGCGGATTTTTCTTTTCAGATTGCCCAGTTAATGTTCTCGTGTTAGCGATGAGTTCTTCAATTTTACGACCACTCAAAATGCCATAATGATTTTCTTTATTATATTTAATGACATCAAAATACACATTGCCATTAACCACGTAAGCTAGACCACGATCAATTATAGTTTTTATCGCTTCAATTTGTTCTACGATATGGCCAGTTGCCGTAGGTTCTATACTAGGCGCATAATTATTAAAAAGTCTAAGAATATCATGAAAGTCGACGGTATATTTTTGAACGATTTCCATCGGTTCTAACTCTTCTAATCTTGCTTTTTTAGCTATTCGGTCTTCGCCTTCTTCAGCATCGTTTTCTAGATGACCGGCATCAGTTATATTACGCACATACCTAACTTTATAGCCTAAATGCTTAAGGTAACGATATACTAAATCAAATGATATGAATGTACGGCAATTTCCAAGATGAACGTTGTTATATACGGTAGGGCCACAAACATACATGCCAACATGACCTTTAATGATAGGTTTAAATAACTCTTTTTCGCCAGAAAGCGAATTGTAAATTTTTAACTCTTGAGATTCGTACAACTTCATCTTTGGGTTTTAAAATTTTGTCTCTAATTTAATATAATCAAGAAATTCTTTCTTAGTCGTTTCATTTTTAAATTTGCCACCAAATTCGCTAGTAACAGTACTGCTTTCTATATCGCTGATTCCTCGACTGTTAACGCAAAGATGTTTGGCATCAATTACGCAAGCCACATCTTCAGTGTTAAGTGCTTCTTGCATTTCTTTTACTATTTGCATAGTTAAGCGTTCTTGAACTTGAGGTCGTTTAGAATAATAATTTACAATTCTGTTCATCTTAGATAAACCAATAACTTTTCCAGTTGATATGTAGGCAACATGTGCACGGCCAACAATTGGTAATAGGTGATGTTCACAAGTAGAATAAACAGTAATGTTTTTTTCTACTAGCATCTCACCGTACTTATACTTATTATCAAAAGTAGAAGCTTTTGGTTTGTTGTTTGGATGTAAACCTGAAAATATTTCATTCACAAACATTTTAGCTACGCGCTTAGGTGTGCCACGAATACTGTCGTCGGTTAAATCCATTCCTAATATATCAAGAATTGAATTTACATGTGATTCAATTTGTTCAATTTTAGTTTCATTAGAAATTGAAAAAGCATCCTCTCTAATAGGGTTTTCAGTTGAAGTTGCAACGTGATTATCACCAATATCTTCAATAAAATCTGTGTTTTTATCTTTACTCATTTTGCTTTAGTATGTAATTGGCAAAGATAGTCTTTTTAAGAATTTGAGCTCAATAGATGTCTTGTTACTTCAATCTTGACTATCAAATTAACGTGAATTTCACAAAAATATAGCTTTATTATGATTTTTGTTTAGCTAATCTTTAACAAAGTCTTATATTTAACCCATTAAAATTTTCTGAATCATGAAATTTAATAAATTACTCGTTTTAATAGCGCTGTTTTTTTCAAGCATTATCTTAGCACAAGACTTTGATATGGTAGATGGGCAAACAGTAAACACTGATCAGGGTAACTTTTTTGACCCAGGTGGTGATGCTGCTTCTGTCGATCAAGGTACTTATACCTATACCATATGTCCAGAAAGTAATGGTTTTTTTTCTACAATATCATTTTCAGAATTTTTATTAGGACCGCATACTTTAACAATATATGACGGCGATTCAGATACAGCACCAATTTTAGCAAGCTATACAGGAAGTATAGACGGAGACGGCCCAGTTTCTGGTCAATTATTATCGGCAACAGACACCACACCGTCAGGTTGTTTAACTTTTGTTCTTGAGGCCTCGAATAGTAATCCTGCATTTACAGGTTGGATCGCAGAAATTGGGACACAGCCAGGTTGCATTCCAGATGCGCCAGAGCTTGTAAATACCGATAATATAGTTAATGTTCAAAATGATCCTGTTTATCAAGCAGATAATATCGACTATATCGTCTATTTTAATGAGCAATTTTCACTAACAGCTGTAGCTGAATTTCAAGATAATTTTGCGCAAGAAACGGCTACTTATAACTGGAATTTTGGTGATGGTACAACACTACAAGGGACTACAAATGCATCGTTTCAAAACGAAGTTTCACACCAATATGGTGAACTTTGTGACTTTACAGTTAATTTAGATTTAAGTGATGGTTATAATTGTGACCGAGATAATTTAAGCTTTACTGTTAGAGTTATATTAAACCCTAATAGTAGTCCAGGTTCAGTAAACTTAGACGCAGGCGAAGATGTAAGAATTTGTGAAGATCCAGGCACGCCAGTAACTGTTAATTTAGAAGCTTCTTATTTAGATGTTAAAGAATCTACGGCTTATGCTGTACAAGATATCAGTTCTGAATATCCTTCTAATTTACCCTATATTTTCGACCCTTGTTACGGTTCAGAGTCTAATGTATTTACAGAATTAAACTCAGATGATGACTGGTCTAGTGTGTTGACATTGCCTTACGAAGTAAATTTTTTTGGTAATTGTTATGATGATGTTATTATAACAGATAACGGCGCAGTTACCTTTGATATTGCAGGAACCGGCCAAGGATCAGAACGTTATGCGCCATTAGGTTATGCAGGTTGGAGTTATAATCAGGGTATTCCAGCAGATGGTGGTGGAAATGAGCCACCATTTATCAATGCTATTTTTGGTGTGATGCAAGATTTATTTCCTGGAGCATCACCAGCAGATTATTCAATCAACTTTGGGTTTTTAGAGAGTCAAGATGGTAAAAGTGACCGTTTTGTTTTTAATATTTATAACACGTCGCAATATGGTTGTACAGATCAGTTGCAGACCTCTCAAATTATTTTATACCAAACCACCAATGTGATTGAAGTTTATGTACAAAATAAAGATGTTTGTAGTTGGAATAGTGGTAGTTCAGTCATAGGGATTCAAAATCAAGATGCTAGTTTAGCTTATGTAGCACCCGGTAGAAATGCAGGTGGTGCCTCATGGCAGGCACAAAATGAAGCTTGGCGTTTTATTCCAGATGGTGGTAATAGCATTACAAGCTTTAGATGGTTAGATGAAAACGGTAACGTGGTTAGTACGTCTGAAAATTTCAGCCCACAAGTCACTCAAAATCGTGTATTTACAGCTGAAGTTACCTATAATGATGGATGTAATATCACAACTCTTACTGATGAAGTAGAAGTTTTATATGAGAGCGATATTGAATTAACTCTAGATCCAGATACATATTATCCTTGTGCTGGTGAAGAGCTTTTACTTGAAGCTGAAGTTATTGAAAACAATAGTGTTGTTGTAAATTATGAATGGTTTCGAGTTGATGAAAATGGCAACATGACAGCAATTCCAGATTCAAATTCTAGATTTTTGAACGTTTCGGAGTCAGGAACTTACATGATTAATGCTATCGGTGGTAATTGCGATTTAACAGCTAGTGCTGAAGTCATCTATCTTGAAGGTTTTAATGCTGACGATCCCGAAGATATTATCTTATGTAATTATAACCAATCTACCTTCGATCTAACAACTATAGGAGGCTTTAATTCAATTTCAGGTTTTGACATAACCTATTATGACGATTATGATGCAGATACAGGAACACTAAGTAATCCGATAAATGACCCTCAAAACTATCCCTTAAATGGGACAACTAATCAGTATGATATTTATGTTGAGCTTGCTAATCAAACCAACACAGCTTGTACAAATATTGCTTCCTTTAATATTATAATTTATGAGGCTACAGTAGGTTCAACTGGTTATACAGTAGAAGATGTTTGTATTAGTGAAGGCGAGACCGAAGTTATTGACCTTACAGACGGTGGTTCTAATACTTCAATAGCACTTAATGGTCAGTCATCTAGTGATTATTCAGTGACCTATTATTCTGCTAATCCACAAAGTTCTCCAGAATCAGATATTGCTGATCCTGAAAATTATGAAATTAACACAACTGATAATTTAGGACCTAACACCATTTGGGTGTCTGTTGATAATGTCAGCTCCGGGTTTTGCGATGCCCAAGCTAGCTTTACATTTAATGTTAATTTGGCACCTGGTATCACTGGAGACGATTCTGTTTTTCAGTCGTGTGAAGGAACTATCTTAAACTTGAATGAAGATTATGCAGATTTGTTTAATAATAATAGTACATCTGTGCCTACTAATATTTTATTCTATTATTCTTTAAATGATGCTGAAGCAGACAATCCAATAACTGATCCTACATCTGTTGTATTTACTCCTGATAATAATGAGCAACAGGAGTTTTTTGTAAAAATTCTTAACACGAATTCTTCATGTGAGTCAGATATTGTAAGATTTATAATTGAAAATAATCCGCCTGAAGTTGGAAGTACAGTAGATTTAGAACAATGTGGTGATTTTACTCAAACTCAAACTTTTGATTTAACTCAAAATGAAGCAAATATCATAGGTAGTCAATCAGGAAGCTTTGTGATTGAATATTTTACAACACAAGCAGACGCTGAAGCAGGGCTAAACTCTATCTCAGATCAAGGCCTTGATATTACAGATTATTCTCCAATTAATTCTGAGCAAGATATTTTTGTTAGAATAGAAGATAGTACAAATGAATTATGTTTTTCTGTTGGTAGTTTTAAGCTGATTCTAAACGAAGTCGAAGTTTCATCAGTTCAAGATTTAGAAAGTTGTATAGACCCAGTTACTGGCGTAGCTGAATTTGATTTAATCCAAAATACAGGATTAGCATTCGGTGAAGATCAAGATGAAACGACACATGCAGTACGTTATTTAGATGCTTCTAATAATGAGATAAGCAACCCTGAAGCTTATGAAGTTTCTAGTTCAGCAACGATAACAGTAGAAGTAACCAACCAAAACGACCAAAGCTGTACAGCTACTGAAACATTTAATTTAAGCATTACACCACAGCCAGAAGTAACACCAGCAAGTGTTTTAGAGGTTTGTATAAATTATGAAGATGGCGGAGATAACACGATAGATTTAACAATAAAAGACTCAGAAATTAATAGCTTAGCTACAGGTGATATTGTTGAATATTATGTATCTCAAACAGCTTATGAAAACGATAATGCAATAGCAACTCCAGAAAGCTTCAACTTAGCAGAAAACCAAACAGAGATTTATGCAGCTGTACTTAATTCGGTATCAGGATGTCGTTCAGAAGTAACATCATTTAATATAGAAAATGTAATACCACTGGTTGATATTTCAGGCTATGAAGGTCAAAGTGTTTGTATAGATGAGAATGGTGACTTGGTAAACACAGCCACTTCACCACCAATTATAGAGACTGGATTGTCAGCAACAAATTACGATTTTGTATGGTTGTTAGATGGTGTAGAAATTGTAGGGGAGACATCGCCAAGTATTACGGCAACAGAAGCAGGCGTATATACAGTAGAGGTAACGAATGCTTTAGCGCAACAAATTACCAGCTGTGTAAATACGTCATCAGCAGAAATTATAGAAAGTGGTCAAATAGATTTTGAATTAGCGATTTTAACTGATAGTTTTCAAAACAATGAACACGGAATAGGTGTAACAATTACGGAAGTTGGATTAGGAGATTACGAATTTAGGTTAGATTATGGAGAATGGGTTGACTTAGAAGAAGGACAAACAGAGCTTATATTTAGTGATGTTCCAGGCGGCATGCATGTAATTACGGCCCGAGATAAAAATGGTTGTGGAGAAGTCTCCAAAGAAATCACACTAATAGATTATCCAGAGTTTTTTACACCCAATGCAGACGGATATAATGATAATTGGCAGTTGAACAACACGACAATGACAAATTTAGATGTTAGCGAGGTTAATATATTTGATCGTTATGGCAAGCACTTGTATAAATTAACACCAGATCAAGCCGGTTGGGATGGCACTTATCAAGGCGAAGTTTTACCATCAGACGATTATTGGTTCACGATAGATTATATAGAACCGCGCACAGGAGAAAAAACAATATTTAAATCACACTTTACTTTAAAACGATAAAACTGAGATTTTCATATTTAACCATAAAAGCTGCAATTTTGCAGCTTTTATGGTTTTAATAGTTAAGTAAACTTCGATATGGATAACCAATTATTTTTTCTTTACCTTTTAAATCATCCAATTCGATTAAAAAATTAAGCTCAATAATGTTTCCACCCAATTTATTGATTAGCTTACAGGCTGCTTGTGCAGTTCCACCAGTTGCCAATACATCATCATGAATTACAACTTTATCACTCATATTTAAAGCATCTCGATGAATTTCAATTTGATCAGTGCCATATTCTAAATCATAAGACTGACTTACGACATTGAATGGTAATTTACCTGGCTTACGAATTGGAGTAAAACCTGCGTTTAATTCACTTGCTAACAACATTCCAAATAAAAAACCTCTTGATTCTATACCAACAACCTTTGTAATGCGCTCTTTCTTTAAAGGTTCAGCTAATTTTTTAACAACCTGTTTGGTTGCACTAGCATCTTGCAGTAATGGTGTAATATCTTTATAGGAAATTCCTTTTTTAGGAAAATCATTTACCGTTCTGATATATTTTTCTAATTTCATAATTAAAACAAATTATTTCTTTGGTAAAAGTATAAAAAGAAATATATTTGCACCCGCTAAAACAAATTGTATTTTAGTAATTATAGGCCACGTGGCGCAACTGAATAGCGCATCTGATTACGGCTCAGAAGGTTGCAGGTTTGAATCCTGCCGTGGTCACAAAAACTATAAACCATATCTAAATTCAGATATGGTTTTTTTTTATACCTTTCAAAGCCCAATTTTAATTATAAAATTATATTTTAGTGTGATATTTTATTAATCATGCGGAAAATTATTTTATTGGTATTGGTTTTAAGCGCCTTAGATTTTTGTTTAGGGCAAACACCCGAAATAGATAGTCTTTTCGAGCGAGGACAAGTTAAAGAAATAAAAGAGCGATTAAAAAGCAATCAATTTGCACCTAAAGATAGACTGCTAATTAAAGCCAATTATTATAACTTTACTAAGCAACTTAACGAAGGGTTTAAAACCTTAGCAAAATTAGATACATTAAAACTTACAGTTGAACAAAAAGCTTATTATTTTAATATTTTAGGCGATTTATATGACCGTAATACTAATTATGATTTAGCTGTAAACCATCTTCAAAGAGCTCAAGAATTATTTTTGGAAACAGGACATGAATTGCGCTATAATGAAATTAATCTTGATTTATTTTATATTTTGCTTGAAGGTAATTTTATAGGTGAACGTACAAATTATCTTGATTTATATGCAAAGACAGCTAGAAAACTCAATAACTCTAATCAGTTAGCCAACCTTCAAATTGAACTTGCTTTTAATAGTTTAGATACATTAGATAATTCAACTTTTTTAAATTATTTTGATAAGGCATTTTATTATAACTCTTTAGATGAAAATCCTTTAACTTACGGTATGTTAAATGCTTATAAAGCATTGTTTTATATAGATGTTGAGTTTAATAAAGATTCAGCTAATGCCTATCTTCAAAAGTCACTCAAAATTTATGAAGATTTAAATCTATCAAACAAATCACTCCTTATTTATATTAATTTTAGTGAAGTAGAGCGCATTCAAGGTAATTATAAAGCCTCTATAAAATATTTAAAACAAGCTAACAACTACAGAGATCTCAGTTTCGATTACGATTTAACAGCTTTTAATTATGAATTACTTGCTCAGGATTATAAGGCACTTGGTCAATACGACTCGGCTTATTATTACCTTGATGCTTCGATGAAATATCTTGATAGTTTAAATATTGAAAAACAAAATATTGCCTTAACACGTTTTGAAACTGAACGTAAAGAGAAGCAAAATCTAATATTAAAACAAGAAAACCAGCGGCAACAAAACCTAATTTATGCAAGCTTTAGCGGTTTTATACTTGTAATTTTTCTCTCTTTTTTAGTCTATAAAAATATCAAGCGTAAACAATTAATTGCTGAACAGGCTATTGAAATTCAATTCCAGAAAAATCAGCAACTATTAAAAGAGCAAGAACTTAAATCTGTCGATGCCATGCTAATGGGGCAAGACAGAGAGCGAAAACGAATTGCAAGTGATTTACACGATCAGGTTGGTGGTAATTTAGCATCGATTAATGCCTACTTTTCAGTCCTAAAAGACCAAATCTCAGACCAAAATCAACGAGAAGTCTTCAATACAACCTATAATTTACTTTCTAAAACTTACCAAGATATTCGTACTTTGGCACATAAAAATAATAGCGGAATATCAGCAGAAAAAAGCTTAATTCGTTCTATAAAAGATTTGAAACAAACCATATCTCAACTTCATAACATACAAGTTAACCTTTCTGTATTTAATTCAGAAATTAAACTTCCTTCATATATTGAAGTTTCTCTATTTAGAATGATACAAGAACTTTCTACAAATACCATTAAACACGCTGAAGCAAGTTTACTTGATATTAGTGTAAACGTCTTCGATTCATCAGTTAACATCATTATTGAAGATAACGGAAAAGGGTTCGATCCGGAACAGATAAAATCATCCGGAATGGGTTTAAAAACGATTGAAGAACGAGTTGAAGCGCTTGGTGGTACGTTTGATATTGACACACAGATAGGTCGAGGTTCAACCTTTATTATTAATGTAAATTATGATTAGAGTTGCCATAGCAGATGACCATCAATCTCTCTTAGATGGTTTTGCTTTAAAAATTAAACAAATGCCTAAGTTTAAGCTTGTTTTGCAAGCCACTTCAGCTGAAGCTTTATACCTTAATCTCGAAGTTTCAAACGTAGATGTTGTTGTTACTGATATTAAAATGAAAGGAATGAGTGGTATTCATTTAACTAAATTAATTTCCGAATCTTTTAATAATATTGGTGTTGTTGCATTTTCAATGTTTGATCAAATTTCGGCTGTTGATGAAATTAAAGCAGCTGGCGCTTCAGGTTATGTGGTTAAAACATCACCCTTAGAAACTTTGTTTAAAGCCATAGAAACGGTTCATAATGGCAGGAGTTTTTATGATAACGCCATTTCTAGTTTAGCTCAAAATAATCAGTCTTCTAATTATAAATCGCTCTTGTCTAATTCTGAAACAGAAATCTTAAATTTAATTGCTGAAGGAAAAACAAGTGAAGAGATCGCTGAAATTAGGCAATCAGCACTAACTACAATTTACACCCATCGAAAAAATATTATACATAAGTTGAAGTTAAAGGGGAAAAGTGATCTTTTAAAATTTGCCTTAGAAAACCGATTTCATTTTTAATCTACAAATATTTAATGATGTCTATAGTTTTAGTTTGTAATCATCGTGACCCAAAGCCTTGGGTTAAAGCCTTTAAAAATAAAAACCCAAACCTTGATATTCAGGTTTACCCAGATATTAAAGATATTAACTCTGTTAATTTTGCTATTTCTTGGCAACATGAGCATGGTGTTTTTAGTCAGTTTCCTAACCTTAAAGTTATAGCCTCAATGGGTGCTGGTGTTCATCATATACTCAGAGATAAAACTATTCCTAAATCTATTAAAGTTACTAGAATTGTAGATGATAATTTAACAAAAGACATGGCAGATTTTGTGTTATTAAATTGTTTATACGGGATTAGAAATTTAAAATTTCATGCTCAAAATCAACTTGATAAACATTGGGAAATCAAAGCTTATCGACAGCCTGAAGATATAAAAGTCGGTATCATGGGCTTTGGCGTTTTAGGCAAAGCAGCTGCAAAAAAACTTAAGCTTAACGGATTTATGGTTAATAGCTTATCAAAAAGCAGAAAAAAAATTGAAGGTATTAAAAGCTATATAGAAAATGAACTCGACCAATTTCTAGCTGAAAGCCAAATCTTAGTTTGTTTATTACCTATAACTGAAGATACAAAGGCTATATTAAACCATGATAACTTAAAAAAGCTTCCCCAAAATGCTCAAGTTATTAATGTAGCTAGAAGCCAACATTTGGTTGAAGATGACTTAATTCAGCTTTTAGATGATGGTCATTTATCATTAGCTTGTTTAGATGTTTTTCAAACAGAGCCTTTACCGAAAGATTCTAGATTATGGTCACATCCGAAAGTTTCGGTAACACCTCACGTGGCTAGCATGACAGACCCTGATTCTGTTGTTAATCAAATTTTAGATAATTTCAACAGGATGAAAAACAATGAGAGCCTTAAAAATGAGGTAGATAGAGAAAAAGCTTATTAATTAATATTTGGTGATTAAAAAGCCTATGGCTACAGCTAATAAACCAACCACTAAACTGCCTACTGCATACATTAAAAATTGAAGATAATCTCCCTGCTTAAGTAACAGAAAATTATCGTAGCTAAAACTTGAAAATGTCGTAAAACCGCCACAAAAGCCTATGACAGCAAAACTAATTAGATTTTGATTTTCAGGTTGCGATTTTAAAACATAACCTAAAATAAGGCCTATAAAAAAACTACCAATAACGTTAACGCTGAACGTTCCTAGATTGAATTTTATTAACTGATAGCTATTCATTAAGTGGCTTAGATAATAACGAACTATACTGCCTAAGCCACCGCCAATAAAGATTAATAAAATACTTTTTAAGGACAATTTATTTTGTTTTTTTAGCTGTTAATTCAGCTATTTTAATGATTACCTCTGTGGCTTTGATTAGATTTTCTAGGGGTAAATATTCAAATTTTCCATGAAAATTGTGTCCTCCAGCAAAAATATTAGGACATGGTAATCCCATATAACTAAGTTGCGCGCCATCAGTTCCACCGCGAATAGGTTTTAAAATAGGAGTAATGTTTAAGCTTTTCATGGCTTCTTCGGCTATATCTACAATATGTTTTATAGGTAAAACCTGTTCTTTCATATTAAAATATTGATCGTTTACTTCAACTGTCACGGCATCTTCACCATATTTGTCTTTTAATAATTGACCAAGTTTGTAAATAAGCTCTTTTCTAGCTTCAAATTTTGTTTTATCATGGTCGCGAATAATGTAATGTAGATAAGCTTTTTCAACTTCCCCATTCATTTCAGTTAAATGAAAGAAGCCTTCATAACCTTCAGTTTTTTCAGGAACTTCATTTTTAGGTAAACTTTCTACAAATTCAGTCGCCATGTACATAGCATTCTTAAGTTTTCCTTTGGCATATCCTGGATGTACAATACGGCCGTGAAAGTGTATTTTAGCTTCAGCGGCATTAAAATTTTCGTATTCTAATTCTCCTATCTCACTGCCATCCATTGTGTAAGCATATTCAGCACCAAACTTTTCAACATCAAATTTATGTGCGCCTCTGCCAATTTCTTCATCAGGTGTAAAACCAACTCTTATTTTTCCGTGTTTAATTTCAGGATGTTCAATAAGATAAGCCATTGCTGAAACGATTTCAGTAACGCCAGCTTTATCATCAGCTCCTAAAAGAGTAGTTCCATCTGTTGTGATGATAGTGTTACCTATATATTTGTTTAAATCTTCAAAATAGGCTGGTGAGAGTACGATATCTTTGGCTTTATTTAGAATAATATCGCCACCTTGATAATTTTCATGAATTTGTGGGTTTACATTAGTACCCGAAAAATCTGGTGAAGTATCAAAATGAGAAATAAAACCAATAGTAGGTACTTCATGACTTACGTTAGATGGCAAAGTAGCCATAACATAAGCATTTTCATCAATGCTAACGTCTTCGAGACCAATATCCAGTAGTTCTTGATGTAGTTTTTTAGCTAAATTCCATTGCTTGTCTGTGCTCGGGGTCGATTTGGAGTTAGGGTTGCTCTGTGTGTCTATAGTTACATAGCTTATAAATCGATCAAGTAATTGTTTAGTGTCCAGCATTGAAGAAATTTTTGGGTAAAAATACAGATTACATATTCTTTAAACCAATTATTTTTTAAAAAGCCTTTTAAATGGATTACTTTTGCTAAAACTTCAGCAGTGTACAATTCTCTTATAAAACCGTTATTATTTCAGTTTGATCCCGAAAAAGTTCATCATTTCAGCTTTAAGTCAATCAAGTTGTTGCATAAAATTCCATTTGTTGATCAACTCATTCGGAAACAGTTTTGCATACATTCTAAGTCTTTAGAGCAAGAAGTTTTTGGAATTAAATTTCCTAATCCTGTTGGTTTAGCTGCAGGTTTTGATAAAGATGCAAAACTCATTAATGAGTTAAATAATTTTGGATTCGGTTTTATTGAAATAGGAACTTTAACACCAAAACCTCAAGACGGAAACCCTAAGAAACGTTTGTTTAGATTAATTGAAGACGAGGCAATTATTAACCGAATGGGATTTAATAATGAAGGAGTTCTGGCGGCAGTAGAACGTTTAAAGTTTAAAAATAAAATTATTATTGGTGGTAATATTGGTAAAAATAAACTAACACCAAACGCCGAAGCTATAAATGATTATGCCTATGCTTTTGAAGCTTTGTTTGATGTTGTTGATTATTTCGTTGTTAATGTTAGCTCACCTAATACACCAAACTTACGTGAACTTCAAGATAAAAAACCACTGACTGATTTATTGAGTCATTTAAAAAAATTAAATGCTAAAAAATCTAATCCAAAACCAATTTTGTTAAAAATCGCACCAGATTTAAATACTGCTCAACTTATAGATATTATCGATATTGTAGAGCAAACAGAAATTGATGGCTTAATAGCAACAAATACCACAATTAGTCGAGATGGATTGCAATCAAAATACAAAGCCGAAGCAGGCGGACTGAGTGGTAAACCCTTAAAAAAACACTCCACAGAAGTGATAAAACTTATTAAAAAACATCAAAAAGCTAAGTTTCCAGTAATTGCAGTTGGAGGTATTATGACAGCTCAGGATGCACTTGAAAAACTAGACGCTGGTGCAGATTTAATTCAGCTTTATACAGGATTCGTTTTTCATGGACCAAAACTGATCAAGTCTATAAATAAAGCAATTTTAAAGCGTAATAAATAAATGTTAGCTCAACTGAGTAGCTTTTTATTAGCCTCAATATTATTGACTTTGGCGCCAGGGCCAGATATAATTTTTGTCTTGAGCCAAAGCATAGCAGGTGGCTTTAAACGTGGTGTTATTATTGCAGCGGGTTTAGTAAGCGGAATTATTTTTCATACAAGCTTATTAGCCTTTGGCGTTTCAACACTTTTAATTGAATTTCCACAATTCTTTTTCACCTTAAAATTAATTGGTGCTGGCTATTTAGTCTATTTAGCTTATCAAGTTTACAAGTCCCCATCATCAGAAATTAAACTATCTAAAAGCACTAAATCATTAAATAATTATTTTAAAAAAGGCTTGATTATGAATTTAATTAATCCTAAAGTGAGTTTATTTTTCTTAGCATTTTTCCCTGGATTTCTATGGAATGAAACTCAAAATACAATTTTTCAGTTTTACTTACTAGGCGCAGTTTTTATGCTGCAAGCTTTTGTGATTTTTAGTTTAGTAGCCTTTTTCTCAGATCGTTTAGCACAGTTTTTAAAACACCAAAAGCATTTTGGAGATATAATGAAATATTTTCAAATTATTAGTTTTTTGCTTATTGCGGTGCTTATTTTAGTATAAGTGTAATCAGAGTAAAAATTTAGTGATAATATGACAAAACTTGTATATTTGACCTAAAGTTAAAAAAAGCTTATGAGCCGTGTTAAACTTATTGAATGCCCTAGAGATGCTATGCAAGGTATTAAGCCTTTTATTTCTACACAACTCAAAGCTGATTATATTCAATCACTTTTAAAATGTGGTTTCGACACCATAGATTTTGGTAGTTTTGTATCTCCAAAGGCTATACCGCAAATGCGTGACACGGCAGAAGTTTTGTCTAAGTTAGATTTAACACAAACCTCAAGTAAGCTTTTAGCTATTGTTGCAAATCTTAGAGGAGCCAAAGATGCTTGTCAATTTGAAGAAATAGATTATCTAGGCTATCCTTTTTCGATTTCTGAAAATTTCCAAATGCGAAATACTCATAAAACAATAGACCAATCGGTTGAAGTTTTACAAGATATTATCAATACAGCAAATCGGTTTAATAAAAAGGTTGTTGCTTACTTATCAATGGGTTTTGGTAATCCTTATGGAGATCCGTGGAATGTAGATATTGTTTCTCAATGGACTGAAAAACTAGCTTCAATGGGTGTAGAGATTTTATCTTTATCGGATACTGTAGGGACTTCAGATCGTGAAACTATTGCTTATCTGTTTTCAAATTTAATTCCCCAATATCCAAATATAGAATTTGGCGCTCATTTGCATACCACACCAGACCAATGGTTTGATAAAGTAGATGCAGCTTTTCTTGCAGGTTGTAAAAGATTTGATGGTGCTATTAAAGGCTTTGGTGGTTGCCCAATGGCAAAAGATCAGCTTACAGGGAATATGCCAACCGAAAAATTATTATCTTATTTCAACACAAAAAATACAGACTCTAATGTCAAGATGACTAGCTTTGAGGCAGCTTACAACAAATCGATGGAGGTTTTTTAACTCTAAAGTTAGTCACTTCATTATTTCTCTTTTACCTTTGCAATGTGAAAGCAAATAAGAAAGATATACGTGCATTAAGCAAAAAAGATTTACAAGACTTTTTTGTATCTAATGGAGAAAAGGCATTTCGCGGCACACAAGTTTATGAATGGTTGTGGCAAAAAGCATGTTATGATTTTAACGAAATGACAAATATTTCAAAAGAAATTCGTTCCATGCTCGATGCGAATTTTGTAATAAATAATATTGAGGTTGATACCATGCAGCGCAGTAATGATGGTACCATAAAAAATGCTGTAAAACTTCATGACGGCTTTACTGTCGAGTCTGTTTTAATTCCTACCTATTCTCGAACAACAGCTTGTGTTTCGTCTCAAGTTGGGTGTAGCTTAGATTGTAAATTTTGTGCAACAGCACAACTGAAACGTTTAAGGAATTTAAATGCAGATGAAATTTACGATCAAGTTGTAGCGATCGATCAAGAGAGTCGCTTATATAACAACATGCCATTATCTAATATTGTTTATATGGGAATGGGAGAACCACTCATGAACTATAAAAATGTTTTAAAATCTATCGAAAAAATTACTTCTCCAGAAGGTTTAGGCATGTCACCAAGACGCATTACTTTATCAACTTCCGGAGTTCCAAAAATGATTAAGAAGTTAGCTGATGATCAGGTTAAATTTAATTTAGCGGTTTCATTACACTCAGCCAGAAATGAAGTTAGGACCCAAATAATGCCGTTTAATGCTAAGTTCCCTTTAGAAGACTTAGGCGAATCACTTCAATACTGGTATCAAGAAACAGGAAAAGCAGTTACTTATGAATATATTGTTTGGGATGGAATAAATGATACTCGCGAAGATATTTTAGCCTTAATTGAGTTTTGTAAACTGATCCCTTGTAAAGTCAATTTGATTGAATACAACCCAATTGATGATGGTATTTTTAAGCAAGGTTCAGATGACTCAGTAGCTCAATATAAAAATGCTTTAGAAGCTCATCGCATTACAGTAACCTTACGTCATTCAAGAGGTAAAGATATTGATGCTGCTTGCGGTCAGTTGGCAAATAAGCATTAAAATCAAAATTTTAATAATTAAAAAACCCAGCAGAAATGCTGGGTTTTTTTGATTTAAATTTAAAATCTAATTTATTTCACAAACTTGAAAGTTTGAGTTTGACCGTTTATACTAACTTTAGAAATAAACATACCATTGTTAAGTTCATTTAAATCGATATTAACGTTAGAACTATCAGGTTGTAGAGTTTTAACTACTTGACCTAACATATTATAAATTTCAACTTGGTTAATAGGTGACTTAGCTGATATATTTAATTTATCATTATTGACGAAATGATTTACAAGATTCTCAGACTGAACATCTGTAATACTTAAAGAAGACTCTGTTGTAAATGACCATACAGCTGAACCTGTCGCAGAACCTCCAGTATTTTTAGCAACTATTTGCCAGTAATAAGTAGTGTCATAATCATTTCCTGTAATTGAAACTGATGTTTGTGCAGTTTGACCTAAGAAAGATAAGTTATTTTGGTCTTCACCAAAATAAACTTCGTAAGTAGTTGCTATTGGACCTTGTGGTGCTGCTAACCAAGATAAATCAACAGCATTGTCAGGTTGTCCGTCACCATTATTATCGTCGGTTATTATAGCCACGTTTGTAGCATTGTCGCTTGGAGTAGGTAAGATAACTGGGTTTGGAGGATTTCCAATAGTTTCAGTTGTAAAACTCCATGTAGCTGAACCAACAGCTTCTCCAGCTGGATTTTTTGCAACTACTTTCCAATATCTTGTAACTCCAAAATCAACACCAGTAATACTAACTTGACTACCACCAGTGGTTCCAAGTGGTCCACCAGGGAATGTTTGATCAGCAGAAAAATAGATATCAAATTCAGTCGGAGTTCCACCTGTTTGAGCTATATCCCAATCAAGTTGTACAGCGTTATCAGGTTGTCCATCGCCATCATTGTCAGCGGTGTCGACAGTAACATCAACAGCGCCATCAGTTGGAGTTGGGTTTATTACCGGGTCAGGTACTTGATTATCAAATAAAGTGTAAGTGCTTGTTCCTCCGTCACCATAGTTGTTAGACCAAGTTGTTTCGAAGCTCACTAAATCTCCTTGACCATCAAGAGTGTAAGTACCTGTTCCATCAAAATCATCACCGCCATAAACAACGTCTGGTTGGTTATTGAACACGATTGTTTGAGCAGTATAATTCAAGGTTATAGTACCTGGATTGTCAGATTCACCGTAAGGTCCTGCATATAATCCACCAGTAATATCTGATAGTGTTACAGTATTACCCGATACGGCTGTCACTGTAGCGAATCCAGTTACAGCTATATTAGTGTTAGCCGGATCACATGCGCCAGTACCGTTACCATAGCAAACGGTTGATTGAACAGTAAATTCTTGACCTACAGAAAAAGGATTGGTAGGTAATTGAGCAAAACTTACATAAGTAAGTAAACTCACTAAAATAAAAGTAATTTTCTTCATAGTGTGTGTATTTATAATTAAGTGGTAAATATAAATAAAGTTTAAGTTAATAAAAGTTTAAGCTTGTTAAAATCTAATAAACTTTGGTATTTTTGAATTATGAAAGTTGTCTACCAAATTAAACAACCTATTGCCCACGAAATGGAGGTTTTTGAGAAAAAATTCTCTTTATTTATGTCATCTAAGGTTGCGCTTCTTAACAAAATTACCCACTTTATTGTTAATCGAAAAGGAAAACAAATGCGACCTATGTTTGTGTTTTTAGTAGCTAAAATGGTGTCTAATGGTGAAGTAAATGATCGTACTTATCGAGGTGCTTCAGTTATAGAACTAATTCATACGGCTACTTTGGTTCACGATGATGTGGTTGATGATAGTAATCAACGTCGCGGTTTCTTTTCAATTAACGCCTTATGGAAAAATAAAATTGCCGTTTTAGTTGGTGATTACCTATTGTCTAAAGGTCTTTTGCTTTCTATAGATAATGATGATTTTGATCTTCTAAAAATTATTTCAGTTGCCGTTCGAGAGATGAGTGAAGGCGAATTATTGCAAATAGAAAAGGCTAGGCGGCTTGATATTACAGAAGCTATTTATTACGAAATTATCCGGCAAAAAACGGCTACTTTAATTGCCGCTTGTTGTAGTCTTGGTGCGGCTGCGGTTAAGCCTAATTCTGTAGATGTAGATGATATGCGAAAATTTGGCGAATTAATAGGTATGGCATTTCAAATTAAAGACGACCTTTTTGATTATGGACAACGCAAAATAGGTAAGCCTACAGGTATTGATATTAAGGAGCAGAAAATGACCCTACCATTAATATATGCGATTAATCAATCTTCAAAAAAAGACAAAGATTGGATTATTAATTCTATCAAAAACCATAATAAAGACAAAAAGAGAGTCAATAAAGTGATTGATTTTGTAAAAAGTTCTGGAGGTTTAGATTATGCCACTGCTAAAATGCATCAGTTTCAAGATGAAGCACTTCAAATTTTAGCCCAATATCCTGAATCTGATTATAAATCGTCTTTAAAATTAATGGTAGATTACGTGATTAATCGTGAAAAATAAATTTATTTGATTACCAAGCGTACCATAGAAAAAGTTTTTGATACCGCTCGAGTAGAAGAGGTGATAGGTGATTTCGTTAATCTTAAAAAATCAGGTTCAAATTTTAAAGGTTTAAGCCCATTTAGCGAAGAAAAAACACCGAGTTTCATGGTTTCACCTGTAAAACAAATCTGGAAAGATTTTTCTTCTGGAAAAGGAGGAAACGCTGTGAGTTTTATCATGGAACACGAGCATTATTCGTACCCTGAAGCTATAAAATACCTTGCTAAAAAATATAATATTGAAATTGAAGAAACTGAACAAACATCAGAAGAAAAAGAAAAAGCTTCTGAACGTGAAAGTATGTTTCTAGTGTCTAAATTTGCAAAAGATTTTTTTGTTGACCAATTACATAATTCTACCGAAGGTCAAACAATTGGTTTGTCTTACTTCAAAGAGCGTGGTTTTACTAATGATACTATAAAAAAATTCAATTTAGGTTACTCGCCAGATCAGTGGGAAGCTTTCACAAAAGCAGCAATCAATAAGGCTTACGAAAAAAAATATCTTGAAGCTACAGGCTTAACCATAACAAAAGACCAAAAATCTTTCGACCGTTTTAAAGGTCGTGTTATGTTTCCAATTCATTCCATGTCTGGTCGTGTATTGGGCTTTGGTGGAAGAATTTTGGATAACTCTAAAAAAGCCGCTAAATATTTAAATTCACCAGAGAGTGAAATTTATCATAAAAGTAAGGTGTTATATGGCTTATACTATGCTAAAAAAGCCATTGCTCAACAAGATAATTGTTACTTAGTTGAAGGCTATACTGATGTTATTCAGTTACATCAAGCAGGAATTGAAAATGTGGTTTCTTCATCCGGAACAGCTTTAACCGATCAACAAATTCGATTAATTAATCGCTTAACTAAAAACATTACCGTTTTATTTGATGGCGATGCCGCTGGTCTACGCGCTTCATTACGCAGTGTAAATATGATTTTAGCTCAGGACATGAATGTTAAAGTCTGCCTGTTTCCTGAAGGCGAAGATCCTGACAGCTTTGCAAAAGCTAACTCAACTCATGTTATAGAGGAATATCTTGAAGCTAACGCAAAAGATTTTATCACATTTAAGGCCTCGCTTTTAATTAAAGAAGCCGAAAATGATCCTATAAAAACCGCTGAAGTAGTTCGCGATATTGTAGAGAGTATTGCTCAAGTTCCTGATCAAATTAAACGAGAACTATATATCAGGTCCTGTGCTAAACTCATGGATGTTTCTGAGGCAGTTTTATTTAGTAGTTTAGATCAAATTTTGGCTAAATCAAGTCGTGACCAAAAGAAAAAAAATAAAGCTCAAGTCCCTCAGTTAAGCAAAGTTGAAGATACTAAAGTGACTTCAAAAAAAATTGATCCTAAGGTAGAACTTGAACGGATTATTATTGGGTTATTATTAAAATACGGTAATCAAGAGGCTGAATTTGAAGATTTTTTGATTGAAATTGATGAAAAAGGTAATGAAGTTTTAAAACCTATTAACAAAACGCATAAGGTTTACGAAAAAATTTATCTCGATTTGCAAAGTGATGAAATTGAGTTTACCGATGAAAATTTTAAGTTGCTTTATCACAGTTTAATTGATAAGTTATCTACCCAAGAAGACTTTAATGTATCTAAATTTACGAGTGAACTAGACCAGAGATTAGCAGAAGAAGCAACGAGCATCTTAATGAATTTCGAACGCTACGAACTGCATAATTGGGAAAGCCAAAATATTTTTGTTAAGCATAGAGACCAACTTGAAACTGCAGAGGTGACCGAAACAATCTTAAACCTAAGACGTATTTTGATACATCAAAAAGTTGATGAAATGGGAGAACTTCTTAAAAATGGTGATTATGATAACCCCACTGAAGTTTTAGAAGAAACGATGGAGTATAAGCAACTCGAAGTTTTAATTGCTCGAAAATTAAACCGAATTATTTAAACTCTGCTGGTATATTACATATTGGTATAGGCTTCATTTTGTGCTGATTGGCAGAATTTAAATTGTGGTAAATTTTCAAAACTTCAGCTTGTCTAGAACTTAATTCTTCTTGTTTTCCTTCAAACTGCATCGCCCATTCTAATTCATCATAACTTGCGCCTAGTTGGTCTTCATCACTTCGGCTATCTCCAAAAAGCCCATCAGTTGGTTTGGCCTTTTGAATTTCATCTATAATTTTAAGCGTTTGGGCTAAACTAAAGACTTCAGATTTCATTAAATCGGCAATCGGACTCAAATCTACACCGCCGTCGCCATATTTTGTATAAAAACCAACACCGAAATCTTCAACTTTATTGCCAGTTCCAGCAACTAAATAGTTGTTTAGGCCTGCAAGATAATATAAAGTTGTCATGCGTAAACGAGCACGAGAGTTCGCAAGCGCTAAGTCTTCACGCTTAGAATTAGTATCTGGTAAGCTGTCTTTAAATACATTAAATGTTGGAGTTAAATCAACTTTTACTGACGATACATTTTTATAATTTAATTTTAGCCATGAAATATGTTTCTGTGCCCGAGTAACTTGTGATATTTCTTGATGAATAGGCATTTCAACACAAAGTACTTTTTGTTTAGTCATTGCACACAAAGTTGAAGTTACCGCAGAGTCAATTCCTCCTGAAACTCCTATTACAAATCCTTTTGCATTGGTTTTGTTAAGATAATTGTTAAGCCAATTTTTAATATAATTTATAACTTTTTCGTTTTGCATGCCCTTAAATTTAAGTGTAAGATTAGTTACATTTGCACCAAATATATTAAAAACAGAGCCAATGTTATTCAAAACAATAACTAGAGTTTTATTAATTCTAGTCACTTGTGTTTATTTGATCTCTTGCGATTCGGAAAATTCAAAGATTATTGAACGTATTGAAAACAAAGAACTTGATTTAAGTCTTATGCGTTTTGATCGGGAGTTTGCAACATCAGATTCACTAGATTTAGAAAGCCTAAAAATAGGTTATCCTTTTTTCTTTAATAGCGCCGTACCTGATAGTTTGTGGTATAAAAAAATGAAGGATACACTGCAAAATGAAATTAATGAAGAGGTTTTAAAAGCATTTCCTGATTTCGATAAAGAAAAACAAAATATTGAGCGATTCGTTAAATATCTTAAATTTTATTTTACCGCATTTAAACAACCGACAATTGTTACAATTGCAGAAAGTGTTGATTATAAGAATAAAGTCGTTACTTCAGACTCTCTACTCGTGATTTCTTTAGATAATTACTTGGGGCGCGAACATCGGTTTTATGAAAGTTTTCCAGACTACATCAAGCATTTTCAAGACAAAAAGTATTTAATATCTGATGTTGCTGGCGCTTATGCCAAGCAGGCAACTTTTACACCATTAGATCGACGCTTTATTTCGTATATGGTTTACCACGGTAAATTGCTTTATTTTAAAGATTTAGTTATTCCGTGGGAAAATGACGCAGCTAAAATTCATTATACACAAGAGCAATTAGAATGGGCAAAATCTAATGAAACAAAGATCTGGGAATTTTTTATTGAAAAAGATTATGTTTTTTCAACACAAGCCGATTTGAAAGATCGCTTTATTAATCCAGCGCCATTTTCTAAGTTTTATCTTGAATTAGATAATGATTCTTCACCTAGAATTGGGCAATATATAGGTTGGCAAATTGTAAGGGATTTTATGAAAAATAATCCCGAAATTGAGCCTAATAAACTTATGTTGCTTGATGCACAACAAATTTTTAAACAATCAAATTATAAACCTTAATTATGGCAAAATCAGATATTAATATTCATATAGAGACCGACGAAAATAAAATTCCTGAATCTATTAATTGGTCGGCTAAAGATGGTGGCGTTGAAAATGAGTCTGCTAAAGCTGCTATGTTGTCTATTTGGGATCATAAAACACAAGAAACCTTACGTATTGATTTGTGGACAAAAGATATGCCTGTAGATGAAATGAAAAAGTTTTTTCATCAAACTTTAGTGAGTATGGCAAGCACCTACAAAAGAGCTACTGATGACGATAAAATGGCTGCAACTTTTAATGATTTTTGCGACTACTTTGCAGAAAAACTTGATTTAAAAAAAGAATAAATTGTGTCTAAGTTAATTTTTGTTTATAATGCTAATTCGGGCACTAGAAATGCTTTAAAAGAATCTCTGCAAAAATTAATTAATCCGCAGACTTTAACTTGTCGGTTATGTAGTTTAACTTATGGTTTTACATCTGAGAAGACGCAGTGGAAAAAATTTAAGTCGCAAACTTCAACTGAAATGCAATTTTTACATGCCGATGAATTCAAATCTCAATTTAAATCAAAATTTGGTATTAAATACGAATTACCAGTTATCTTAGAACAGAATCATTATGAGTTAAATGTTGTTCTTTCTGCAAAAGAAATTAACCAACTAGATAGTTTAAGACAACTAATAGATAAGTTAACGCCACATGTAACAAATATTTAGAGGCTTTGGTTAATGTGCTCAATGTAGTTTAAGACTTCTTCACGACCAATTTTTTTGCTTGAAGATGTAATAAACATGGGCGGTAACTCTGCCCAATCTTCCATTAATTGTGTGGAGTAATTAGCAACATTATTCTCAACTTGGTGTGACTTCAATTTGTCTGATTTGGTGAAGATGATTGAAAATGGAATTTGATTTTTACCTAACCAAGTCATAAAATCTACATCTATTGGCTGTGGATCATGCCTGATATCAACTAATAAAAAAGTATTAACCAATTGTGGGCGTTTTCTAAAATAATCGGTAATATATTTTTGAAAGATTTTTTTTTCTTTTTTACTAACCTTTGCATAGCCATATCCAGGTAAGTCTACTAAATGCCAGTTATCATTTATTAAAAAGTGATTGATAAGGCGTGTTTTACCAGGTTTTCCCGAGACTTTTGCTAAGCTCTTACGTTCAGTTAGCATGTTGATCAGTGAAGACTTTCCAACATTGCTGCGGCCAATAAATGCGTATTCTGGCAATGGCGAATTAGGACATTTTGCAACATCGCTATTACTCATGACAAACTTTGCTGTTTTAATTTGCATGATTTATAAATTTCTGTTACTTAACCAGGTGTAGAGCAGTTCATTAAATTTATTTGGATGCTCCATCATTGCAGCATGACCGCATTCATCAATCCAAAATAAATCAGAATCTGGTAACAATTTATTGAAGTCTTCAGCAACATTTGGTGGTGTAACTGTATCTTGTTTTCCCCAAATTATGCAAGTTGGTGTGGGCATTTTTGGTAAATCTTTAGCCATATTATGTCTAATAGCACTTTTAGCAATAGCCAATGTTCTTATTAACTTAGAACGGTCATTAACTGTGTTATAAACATCGTCAACAATAGCTTTTGTTGCGATTTTTGGATCAAAAAACACATTTTCGGCTTTTTGTTTAATGTAATCATAATCACCACGTTTAGGATAACTCTCGCCCATAGCGCTTTCATAAAGTCCAGAGCTTCCTGTTATTACAAGTGCTTTTACAATTTCTGGATATAATTTTGTAGTTAATAAACCTATATGTCCGCCAAGCGAGTTACCGATGAGTACAACTTTACCGTATTTCCGTAAGTCGATAAATTCTTTGATGTAAGTTGTAATGGTTTTAATATTTGTTTTAAGTAATGGTAAATCGTAAAGCGGCAATTCAGGGATAATCACTTTATAGCCTTTTTCAGGGAAAAAGTTCATAACGCCATCAAAATTACTTAAGCCACCCATTAAGCCATGTAAAATCACTAAGGGTTGACCTTCACCTAATTCAAAAAACTTAAACTTACCGTCTTGTTGTATATGTTTTTCCATTAACTATCAATCTTTCAAACCTCAAATATAGTCATATTTATAAAAGCATTTTATAATAATATCTATTCAATTTTAATTATTTGAATTTGAAACTCGCCTCAAAACTAAACTTATTAACAATCAAGTAGTTCTGTTAATTGAAGTGGCTAAACCTTTGCTAATAAAGCCTTAACAAGAAATGATGAAAAGTTTGTGTAAAAACTTATCAACAATGTGGTAAAAAGTGGGATAATGTGGAAAAAAAATCAATATATTTGAAGTGTAATTATGTAATAATGCTAAATTTTATAGGAACATATGAATGCAAAATTGATGCAAAAGGTCGGTTATCCTTGCCTTCAGCATTAAAAAAGCAATTACTGCCAGTTGTTGAAGATGGTTTAGTACTAAAGCGTTCAGTGTTTCAAAATTGCATAGAGCTTTATCCGATGCAAGAATGGAATGCATTGATGAGTAAAATAAATGGATTGAATCGGTTTAAAAAGAAAAATAACGATTTCATAAGGAAGTTTACAGCCGGCGTAAAATTAGTTGAAGTTGATGCGAATTCTCGTGTTTTAATACCGAAAGACTTGATTCAATTTGCTGGAATTTCAAAAGAAATCGTCTTGTCTTCATCTGTCAATATTATTGAAATTTGGGATAAAGATAATTATGAAAACGCGATTAATAAGGTCGATGATTTTGCTGAATTAGCCGAAGAAGTCATGGGAACACAAGAAGATGAATACTAAGTACCACATACCAGTTTTACTAAAACAAAGCGTCGATGCATTAGTCTTAAACCCAGATGGTGTTTATGTCGATGCAACATTTGGTGGTGGCGGACACTCTGCCGAAATTCTTTCTAGATTAAGTGCTAAGGGTAGATTATTTGCTTTTGATCAAGATAAAGATGCACAGCAAAATGGCTTAAATGACGATCGTTTCGAATTGATAGAGGCTAATTTTAGATACCTAAAACGCTTTTTAAAGTTCTTTAAAATTAATGAAGTTGACGGAATTTTAGCTGATTTTGGAGTGTCATCACATCAGTTTGATGTACCGGAACGCGGATTTTCAACACGTTTTGATGCTCAGCTAGATATGAGGATGAATCAAAATGATAAACTTTCCGCCTATGAGCTCATTAATTCTTATGAAGAGCAAGATTTAATTAAGCTGTTTAGAACTTACGGTGAGTTAAAAATGGCTCCTAAGTTAGCGAGAGCGATAATTAGTGAACGTTTAAATAAACCTATTGAAACTACATCTGATTTAAACTCAGTTATAGAACCACTGTTACCAAAAACTAAGGTGTTTAAATTTTTAGCTCAAATTTATCAAGCCATTCGTATAGAAGTGAATCAGGAAATGAAGGCGCTTGAGGAGTTTTTATTGCAAACACAAGACCTTGTAAAACCCTTAGGAAGGCTAAGCTTTATAACCTATCATTCATTAGAAGATCGCTTGGTGAAGCGCTACATTAGAGATGGTAATTTTACGGGTCAGGTAGAGAAAGATTTTTACGGAAATAAACTTGCGCCATTTAAAAAAGTTGGCCAGTTAATTATTCCTGACAAGTCTGAAATCACTGAAAATAGTAGGGCTAGAAGTGCTAAATTAAGAATAGCTGAAAAAATATAATTATGCAAAAAAATCTTTTTGCCATATTAAAAGGTGAGTTTTTAACCAATAAAGACGCTTCAAAAAATTGGAGTTATATTTTATTTTGTACGCTACTAGCTATAATTATGATTGCTAGTTCGCATACAGCTGAGAAAAAAGTTTTTAAAGTAGCTGAACTTAATCAAGAAATTCAAGAATTAAGGAGTGAATTTGTAGATTCTAGAAAACGATTAATGCAGTTAAAAATGGAGTCTAATATAGCTGAGATGATGAAACCAAAAGGAATTTTCACCTCAGACCAACCTGCTATCAAAATTGTAATTGAGTCTGATGAGTCAAACTGATAAAGACATATTAAAACGCTATTATTTAATAGCCGTATTGTTTGTGGTTGTTGCTATTGCTATTGTTTACCAACTTTTCAATATTCAATTTAAGCAAGGTGATTACTATACAGAATTGGCTCAAAATACGGTATACAAAAACTTCAAAATAGAGCCTAATCGAGGTAATATTTACGATGCTAATATGAATTTATTGGCAACTTCAGTCACTAAATATGAAATTAGGTTTGACCCAATATCAGTTACCAAGTCTAACTTTGATACTTATCTAAATCCACTTTCAGATTCGCTTTCAAAAATGTTTTCTAAGTCTGCAGCTTATTATAAAAATAAGTTTAAAAAGGCTAGAGCTTTAAACAATCGCTATGTTTTTATTGCTAAAAATTTAGATTACTCAGATTACATCCGAATTAAAAATTTCCCGATGTTTAATCTTGGCGCTTATAAAGGTGGATTCATCGCAGAGCAGTCAACTGTTAGAGAACATCCGCTAGGAAAAATTGGCCGGCGAACTGTTGGCTATAATAGTGTAGGTTTAGAAGGTGCTTTTGATGATTACTTACAAGGTGAAAAAGGACAACGGCTAAAGCAAAAAATCGCAAAAGGGCAATGGAAGCCACTCACCGATTTAAATCAAGTGGAGCCAGTTGATGGTCTTGATGTTATTTCAACTATAGATGTCAATATTCAAGATATCACACATCATGCATTGTTAGCTCAACTTGAATTTTTTGAAGCAGAACATGGAACTGCTGTTGTAATGGAAACCAAAACAGGTGAAATTAAAGCAATTTCAAATCTTGGCTTAAGTAATGAACCTGGTAAATATTATGAAAAACGTAATTACGCAGTTTATGAGCCTCACGAGCCTGGCTCTACATTTAAATTGATGAGTTTAGTTGCTGCACTTGAAGATAAGGTCGTAGATACAAGTACTGTAATTGATACAGAAAACGGTCGCTTAAAATATTTTGATCGAACAGTTTACGACTCTAAACAAGGTGGTTATGGTAAGATTTCAGTTGCTAAAGCTTTTGAAGTTTCATCAAACACTGCTTTTGCTAAAATGATTTATGAAAATTATAAAGATCAGCCAGAACAATTTGTTGATCGTTTAAAAATGATGGGCTTAGATCAAAAAATTGGTCTCCAAATAAAAGGTGAAGGTCAACCGAGTATTCCTCATCCAAATAATTCAAATTGGTACGGCACTACTTTACCATGGATGAGTTTCGGCTATGGTGTTTCTCAAACAGCGCTTCAAATTTTGAGTTTTTATAACGCAATTGCTAATGATGGCGTAATGGTAAAACCACGTTTTATAAAAGCTGTGCGTGACCGACATAAGTTAATTGAGCAATATACTGAACCACAAATTACAGGTAGCGTTTGTTCTGAAGAAACAGCAAAACAAGTGAGAGCCATTTTAAAAAATGTAGTTAATAAAGGTACAGCAAGTAATATTTATTCACCAAGATTTTCAATGGCTGGTAAAACAGGAACTTGCCAAACTGAATATTGGGTAGAATCTGGTCGATACATTGCATCATTTGCTGGTTATTTCCCAGCAGACAAGCCTAAATATTCTTGCATTGTTGTAATACATAAGCCAAATCCTGAAAAAGGATATTACGGAAGTACAGTTGCAGCACCAGTTTTTAAACGTATCGCTAAGAAAATTTATTCAGATACGCCTATTGAAGCCCGATTACCAAGAATAAAGTTAAACCAGTTACAGTTAACTGAACAAGACAATTATAATCAAGTGCTTAACAAATATAAAACCATCATGCCAAATTTAGTTGGTATGCCAGCAATGGATGCTATTTCAATTTTAGAAAATCTTGGCTTGAAGGTAAAATTATTTGGCGAAGGAAAAGTGATTAAGCAATCACTAGCACCTGGAAAATCAGTTAAAGGGAATAAACACGTAAATTTAATTTTAGGTTGAAGTTATTAAAAGACATCTTATTAAACGTTGCTATAGAACAAGTTGTTGGGTCAACTTCTGTTGAAGTTAACGCGTTAAGTTTTGATTCAAGAGCTGTGAGCTCATTAACTTGTTTCGTGGCTATTAGAGGAGAAAAGGCTAATGGACATCAATTTATCACTAAAGCAATTGACTCAGGCGCTAGTGCTATTATTTGTGATACTTTGCCAAAAGAACTGGTTAATAATGTTACTTATATTCGAGTGAATGATACGCGCGAAGCTTTAGCACATTTATCTAATAACTTTTATAATCAACCATCACAAAAACTTCAACTTGTTGGCGTAACAGGTACAAATGGTAAAACTACAGTTAGTAGTTTATTATTTCAATTGTTTAAAGATTTAGGCTTTTCAGTTGGTTTAATTTCTACAGTTGTTATTAAAATTAATGATGAAGATTTTCCGACAAATCTCACTACACCAGATTCTATTACTATAAACAATACGATTAGTAAAATGGTTGAAGCTGGCGTAGAATACTGTTTTATGGAAGTGAGTTCACACGGAATTGACCAAAAGCGCTCTTTAGGTTTAGATTTTGATACTGCAATTTTTACTAACCTTTCACATGATCATTTAGATTATCACAATTCTTTTGAAGAATACAGGAATGTTAAAAAAAGACTTTTTGATCAGTTGAAGCCTCAAGCCGTTGCAATTACCAATATAGATGATAAAAACGGACGATTCATGTTGCAAAACACAAGCGCCAATCAATTCACATATGCTATAAAGTCTATTGCAGATATTAAAGCAAAAATTTTAGAAAAGAATTTCGATGGACTTAAGCTTGATATTGATGGACAAGAAATTTGGTCGTCTTTTTTAGGAGAGTTTAATGTTTATAATTTGTTAGCTGTTTATGCTACAGCGCTTCAGTTTTGTAGTGATAAACTTCAAATTTTACAGTCAATTACTTGCTTAAAGCCAGTGGCTGGTAGATTTCAGCACATGGTGTCTACAAATAATAATGTTCACGCAATTGTAGATTATGCACATACACCTGATGCCTTACAAAATGTTTTAAAATCAATTAATGCTATTCGCACTCATAACGAGACTTTAATTACTGTAGTTGGTTGTGGTGGTAATCGCGATAAAAGTAAAAGACCAAAAATGGGCAAAATTGCAACTCAGTTGAGTGATAAAGTGATTTTTACGAGTGATAATCCGCGATTTGAAGATCCTGATAAAATTATAGCAGACATAGAAACAGGCGTTGAGCCCCAAAATACGTCTAAATATGTAGCAATTAGCAACCGCGCACAAGCCATAAAAACGGCATGTCAGCAAGCACAACCTAATGATATTATTTTAATTGCTGGAAAAGGTCACGAAACTTATCAAGATACTAAAGGTGTTAAACATGATTTTGATGATCGACAGCATATTAAACAAAACTTTAAATTATTTAAGCTCTAAACAATGTTATATAACTTATTTGAATTTTTAGAACAAAATTACGATTTGCCAGGTGCAAGATTGTTTGGTTATATCTCTTTTAGAGCTGCATTAGCCTTAATTATTGCCTTGTTGTTTTCAACTGTTTTTGGTAAGCACATCATACTACTGCTCCAACGCAAACAAGTAGGTGAAAGCGTAAGAGAGTTAGGTTTAGAAGGCCAGAAAGCAAAAGCAGGAACGCCAACCATGGGCGGTTTAATTATTATTGCTGCTACATTAGTGCCTGTACTTTTACTTAATAACCTAAACAATATTTACATTTTGTTGTTGATTATAACAACTGTTTGGATGGGAGCTATTGGGTTTTTAGACGATTACATCAAAACATTTAAAAAAAATAAAGAAGGTTTAAAAGGAAAGTTTAAAGTTATTGGTCAAGTTGGTTTAGGTATTATTGTAGGTTCGGTAATGTACTTTCATGAAGATGTCACCGTAAAAGAAATTACGGTAAAAGAAAATACGCTTACTAATACTGAAGTTTTTCAAAGTCAAGAGTTGAAGTCAACAACAACAACTATTCCGTTTGTTAAAAATAATGAGCTTGATTATTCAAAGGTATTAACTTGGATTTCGAATGACTTAAAACCATTTGCTTGGTTAATTTTTATCCCAATTGTAATTTTTATAGTAACAGCAGTCTCAAATGGTGCTAACTTAACTGATGGTATTGATGGTTTGGCAGCAGGAAGTTCAGCTATTATTGTGCTTACTTTAGGTTTGTTTGCTTGGGTTTCAGGTAATCTTATTTTCTCTGAGTATTTAGATGTGATGTATATTCCAAGATCTGGAGAAATGACCATTTTTATAGCTGCATTCACGGGTTCACTTATCGGATTTTTATGGTATAACACTTTTCCGGCCCAAGTTTTTATGGGTGATACAGGAAGTTTAACAATAGGCGGAATTATCGCAGTTATTGCAATCGCTACAAGAAAAGAATTACTGATTCCTATTTTATGCGGAATATTTTTTCTAGAAAATTTATCGGTGGTTTTACAAGTTGGGTGGTTTAAATACACCAAGAAAAAGTTTGGTGCTGGTAGACGAATTTTTTTAATGTCTCCTTTACACCATCACTATCAAAAAAAAGGATTTCATGAAAGTAAAATTGTTGTACGTTTTTGGATAATTGGTATTCTACTAGCTGTTATTAGCATTGTAACCTTGAAAATTAGATGATGAAAAGAATTGTTATACTTGGTGGTGGCGAAAGCGGAGTTGGTGCTGCTGTACTGGCAAAACAAAAGGCGTTTGCAGTATTTTTGAGTGATCAAGGTAAAATTAAACCGAAATACAAAAAAATACTTCAAAAGCATAGCATTCCCTTTGAAGATGAAGGTCATACAACAAGTGAAATCTTTAAGGCTGATATTGTTATTAAAAGTCCTGGTATTCCTGATGATATACCGTTAATTAATAATTTGAGAAATCAAGGTATTGAAGTGATTTCAGAAATTGAATTTGCTTACCGATTTACCAAGGCTACTATTATTGCTATAACAGGCTCTAATGGAAAAACAACGGTAACTAAAATGGTTTACCATATTTTAAAGCAAGCTCATTTATCTGTTGCAATGGTTGGTAATGTTGGCGATAGTTTTGCGATGCATATTGCTACTCAACCCGAAGTTGATAATTATGTGATTGAAGTGAGTAGTTTTCAGCTTGATAATTGTGTGAGTTTTAAACCTCATATTTCAATTTTAACTAACATTACTCCAGATCACTTAGACAGATATGATAATAATTTCCACTTGTACCGAAAAGCTAAATTTAAAATTCTTCAAAATCAAGGTCAAGATGATTTCTTTATCTACAATGAAGACGATTTAGCTATTACTGAATTCCTTCCGAAGATTTCAACAAACGTACAACTCATTCCATTTAGTAAAAAACAATTAAAACAAAATATTGCTGCTTTTATTGAGCAGAATACAATTAAAATAAACCTTAATCAACAAAAAACATTTAACATGTCTATAGATAATTTGAACGTAAAAGGCGCTCATAATGCACAAAATGCAATGGCAGCCTCAACAGCAGCAAGACTTTTAAAAATAAGAAAACAAACTATACGTGAAAGTATGGAAAGCTTTAGAGGTGTAGAGCACCGACTTGAAGAGGTGAAAGTTTTGAACAATGTTAATTATATAAATGATTCTAAAGCTACAAACATTAACGCTACATTTTATGCATTAGATAGTATGACTAAACCAACTGTGTGGATTGTTGGAGGTGTTGATAAGGGAAATAATTATCAAGATTTGCTAGCCTTAGTAAATGAACGTGTAAAGGCCATTGTTTGTCTAGGTATAGATAACTCTAAAATTATTGAAGCTTTTGGAAAAACAGTCGATGAGATTATAGAGGCTGCTAATATGGCTGATGCTGTTTTAGCAGCTCAGCATTTTTCTAGTGCTGGCGATACAGTTTTGTTATCGCCAGCATGTGCTAGTTTTGACTTGTTTGAAAATTATGAAGATCGTGGAAGACAATTTAAAGAATGTGTTCGTAAACTGTAAATGATGCAGCAACTGTTTTCACATATTAAAGGAGATAAATCTATTTGGGCTATTGTAGCTCTGATGGCAATATTTTCGTTTATGCCTGTTTTTAGTGCAAGCAGTAACTTGGCTTATTTAAATGGTGGAGATGGTAACACTATAAGTTATTTAATAAAGCATTTTATTCATTTAGGTTTAGGTTTTGGGTTAATGTACGCTGTTCACAAAGTGCCGCTTCGTTATTTTAAGGGTATTTCTTTAATCATGTTACCTTTAGTAGTTGTGTTATTAATCATTACCCTTGCACAAGGCACAACTATTGGTGGTGCTAATGCTAGCCGGTGGATTAGTATTCCTATTGTTAATCTTTCCTTTCAAACATCAAGTTTGGCTAGTGTTGTTTTATTGGTTTACGTGGCTAGATATTTAGCAAAGTATAAAGATCGCAAAATAAATTTTAAGCAAAGCATAGTGTCACTTTGGTTACCAGTTTTTGCTGTTGTGGGTCTAGTTTTACCAGCAAACTTTTCAACTGCAGCTTTATTGTTTTTTATGGTAATCTTGGTTGTTTATATTGGAAAATATCCACTAAAATATCTTGGACTTATCTTAGGTATAGGAGTAGTAATGCTTTCTATATTTGTGTTAACGGCCAAAGCTTTTCCTGGTTTGTTTCCTAATCGTGTTGATACGTGGATGAGTAGAATCGAAAATTTTTCTGAACCAGACGGTGATGAACAATATCAAGTTGAAAAAGCTAAAATTGCCATTGCAACTGGTGGTTTAACGGGTAATGGTATTGGTAAAAGTGTTCAACGTCATTTTTTACCGCAATCATCTTCAGATTTCATATACGCGATAATCGTTGAAGAAATGGGATTAATTGGTGGTCTTGGGGTTGTATTAGCTTATCTTTTTTTGCTTTTTAGAATTAGCATTGTTGCTTCAAAATCTTATAATTTCTTTGGTAAGCTAATTACAATTGCTGTTGGCTTACCTATTATTTTTCAAGCCTTGATTAATATGAGCGTCGCAGTTGAGTTGTTACCGGTTACAGGACAAACCTTGCCTTTGATTAGTAGCGGTGGAAGCTCTATCTGGATGACATGTATTTCGGTTGGTATAATTTTAAGCGTCAGTAATAAAGAAGAAAATGAGCCAAACGAAGAAGTTTCTTTAAATGAAAATAGTAATAACGATAACCCTTTAGAAGTTTTAAGCGAAACGATATGAATCAACCAAAATACATCATATCAGGTGGCGGTACTGGCGGACATATCTTTCCGGCTGTTGCCATTGCTGATGCACTAAAACAAGAACATCCAGAGACTTCAATATTATTTATTGGTGCAAAAGGCAAAATGGAAATGGAGAAAATTCCGAAACTGGGTTATAATATAAAAGGTTTGTGGATTAGCGGGATTCAACGTAAAATAGACTTAAGTAATTTATTATTTCCAATCAAATTGTTTTTTAGTCTCATTAAAGCTGTTTTTATCATTATAAAGTTTAAACCAAATGCTGTAATCGGTACTGGAGGTTTTGCTTCAGCACCTACTTTAAAAGCAGCTCAGTGGTTGGGATATCCAACCCTAATACAAGAGCAAAATTCGTATGCTGGAGTTACCAATAAATGGCTGTCAGCAAAAGCAAAATCAATATGTGTGGCTTATCCGAATATGGAAACTTATTTTCCGAAACAAAAATTAAAATTTACAGGAAACCCAATACGTAAAAGCTTGTTGAAAAATACATTAAATTCTTCTCAAGCGAAACAAAACCTTCAATTAGAGCAGAAGTTAACACTTTTTATTATTGGTGGTAGCTTAGGCTCTAAGCGCATCAACGAACTTATTGATTCTCATCTAAATTGGTTATTATCAAAAGATTTACAATTAATCTGGCAGACAGGAAAAATGTATTATCAAACCTACCAATCAAAGCATTCAAAATCGGTTAAGGTAAAGCAATTTATAGAAGATATGAATTTAGTTTATTCTGCTGCTGATATTATTATTTCTCGTGCTGGCGCTGGTACGGTGAGTGAACTGGCTACTGTAGGTAAACCTGTTTTATTTATTCCATCTCCAAACGTAGCCGAGAATCATCAATATAAAAATGCTAAGTCTGTCTGTAGACAAAACGCTGCAGTTATGATTGAAGAACAAAATTTGGAGGCTGAATTCCAAGACTTAATGAGCCAACTAATTACCGACCAAAATTTAAAGCTAAAATTAGCTCGTAATTTTAAGAATTTAGCAAAACCTGAAGCTACTCAACATATTGTAGATGAAATTAAACGCATTCAAAAGCCTTTAAGACAATGAAAGATTTAAACCACTATAGTTCTATTTTTTGTATCGGTATTGGCGGTATAGGTTTGAGTGCAATTGCGCGTTATTTTAATCATAACAATGCAAAAGTTTTTGGGTATGATCGTACAGCAACTAAGTTAACACAACAATTAGAAGCTGAAGGTATTAATATTCAAACAAGCTTAGATACAGTAAATCTAAAACAATTTTTACCTGAAAAAACTTTAGTCATTTACACAGCTGCAATAAGTGTTCAAAATGAATTATTGGTTTATTTTAAATCTCAAGGATTTGATTGTTACAAGCGAGCTAGAGTTTTAGGAGAAATTACCAAGAATAAACCCACTTTAGCAGTAGCTGGAACTCATGGAAAGACAACAACATCAGCTATTTTAGCACATCTTTTATTTCAAGCTAAAATTAATTTTACAGGTTTTTTAGGTGGTGTGGTTAATGATTTTGATTCAAACTATGTTTCCACAGGAAGTGATTTGTTTGTTGTTGAGGCCGATGAGTTTGATCGCTCATTTCTACAACTTCAACCGACTAAGGCTTGCGTGATAGCTCAAGACCCAGACCATTTAGATATTTATGAAACTCCAGAACAATTCAATCAAACTTTTAAAGAATTCGTTCAATTATTACCAAATTCATCTCAAGCTTTTTTAGGTCCTAAGGTTAATTTAAACGGAATTAATTTAGAACTTAATTCGTCTGGGAAGTTTGCATTATCAAATGTTAAAGTGGTAAATCAAGCATTTCAGTTTGATTTTAAACTTGATGAGGTTGAGTTGAAGTCGGTGCGAAGTAATTTACCAGGTTTACATAACTGCATAAACTCAGCTTTAGCTCTAGCATTAGCTATTTCTGAATTTCCTGATAAGGCTGAAGTATTTGCAAAAGCCATTTCGACTTTTAAAGGAATTAAGCGACGTTTTAATAAAGTAATTGAAAACGAAAACTTAATTGTTATTGATGATTATGCACATCATCCAACTGAAATTAATGCGGTTTACGAAACTTTAGAAGAACTGTACCCAAATAAACGAAAAATGGTCGTTTTTCAGCCTCATTTATATAGCCGTACGCGCGATTTTATAACCGATTTTATTTTAGTTTTAAAACAGTTTAATGTAGTTGCTTTATTAGACATTTATCCAGCACGTGAGTTGCCGATTCAAGGTGTAACTTCAAAAGTACTCGCTCAAAAAATTGGCGATCATGCAAAGGTAATTTCTAAAAAAAGTATTTATCATGAAATAATATCTAGCCAATGCGAAGTTGTTGCAATGCTAGGCGCTGGCGATATTGGAGTAGAAGTAGGTCATATAACTAAACAATTAGAAGCAAATGTTTAATTTAAAATACATACGTTTCGCATTGATTTTGCTATTGATGTTAGGTTTATTTGGATTTGCAAATTCAGTAAATAACCAACGAAAATTAGGTGATATTAGGGTGAATTTTAATAACAATACAGCGCTTTTTGTCACAGCAGAAACTGTTGAAAACTTGTTGATAGATAATCTTAAAGACTCCTTAAATAGTTATAAATATATGTTAGATTTGGAAGGTTTAGAGCATTTGCTCAATAAGCATGATATGATTAAATCGGCTGATATATTTTCAGACATTAAAGGTAATTTAGGCGTCATCATTTCACAACGGCAACCCATTGCTCGAATTTTTGATGGTGACTTCAACTATATAGATGATCAAGGCTTACTAATGCCTTTATCTAATCAATTTTCAGCGCGAGTCCCTTTAGTGTATGGATTTTCATCTGAAGAAATTTCAGCAATTTATCCACTTTTATTAAAAATTCGTAACGATGAGTTTTTAAAAAAGCATATCATTGCAATCCGAAAAAATTCAAAAAATCAGACTATAAAATTAAATGTTAGAAATCAAGACTTTAGCATTAATCTAGGTAAGATTGAGGCTTTAGACTTGAAGTTTACTAACTATAAAGCTTTCTATTTAAAAGCAAAACAAGAACAAAAATTAAACGATTACAAATCGGTGAATTTGCAATTTGGCAATCAAGTGGTTTGTACATTTAAGCAATAGGTGAACGATGGAAAATGAAAACATTGCAGTAGGTTTAGATATCGGTACAACTAAAATTGTAGCCATGATTGGTCGTGAAAACGAATATGGTAAAGTAGAGATTTTAGGTATTGGCCGTACTAAAAGTCTAGGTGTACATCGAGGTGTTGTAAACAACATTACACAAACAATACAGTCAATTCAGCAAGCTCTACAACAGGCAGAAGCTAACTCTCAATTAAAAGTAGATGCCGTAACCGTAGGCATAGCTGGGCAACACATTCGTAGTTTGCAACATAGCGATTATATTACACGAAATGATGTTGAAGAAGTAATTAACGACGACGATATAGATTCACTTTGCAACCAAGTGCACAAATTAGTGATGCTTCCTGGCGAAGAAATTATTCATGTTTTACCACAAGAATACAAAGTTGACGGTCAGTCTGAAATTACTGAACCACGTGGCATGTCAGGCGGTCGTTTAGAAGCTAATTTTCATGTGGTTGTTGGTCAAATATCATCTATTCGGAACATTGCCCGATGCGTTCAAAATTCTGGTTTAGAGTTAAAAGGAATGACGCTTGAACCTTTAGCTTCTGCAAATGCTGTTTTAAGTCAAGAAGAAAAAGAAGCTGGTGTAGCACTTATTGATATTGGTGGCGGTACTACCGATTTAGCGATTTTTAAAGATGGTATCATTCGTCATACAGCAGTTATTCCGTTTGGCGGAAACGTTGTTACTGAAGATATTAAAGAAGGCTGCTCAATTATAGAAAAACAAGCTGAATTACTAAAAGTAAAATTTGGTTCAGCCTGGCCAGGAGAAAATAAAGAAAATGAAATTGTATCTATTCCTGGTTTACGCGGACGTGACCCAAAAGAGATTTCGCTGAAAAATCTATCTAAAATTATACATTTTAGAGCTGTTGAAATTATTGAACAAGTCTTTTTAGAGATTAAAAATTATGGTCACGAAGAACAAAAAAAGAAACTCATTGCAGGAATTGTAATTACAGGCGGCGGCGCTCAACTTAAACATTTAAAGCAATTAGTTGAATATGTTACTGGAATGGATACTAGAATTGGCTATCCTAACGAACACCTTGCAGGCGATACCGATGATGAAATTGCAAGTCCGATGTATGCTACGGCCGTTGGCTTAGTTATGGACGGGCTAAAACGCAACTTAGAATTACAAAAAGAATCAGATAATAAAAAAGAGGATGGAGCCGAGGATGAACTTGAAGCCGACAGCACAGTAACTGATGAACATCAGGAAGACCAAACATCAACTGAAGCAACACAAAATCAAGAACAAAAATACGAAGACTCATTTTTGAATGAAGACTACGGCGCCAAAAGACCAGCCGAACCTAAGAAAAGTTTTTTCGATAAATTTTTTGATAAAGTAAAAGATTTTTTAGATAAAGCAGAATAAATTTTAAAGTAAGAATACACAAAAACAATATATTATGGGCTCAGAATTAGATAACATTGCATTCGATTTACCGAAGAACCAGTCTAACGTCATTAAAGTAATCGGTGTTGGTGGCGGTGGCTCAAACGCTATTAATCACATGTTTAGTCAAGGCATTAAAGGTGTTGATTTTGTAATTTGTAATACCGATGCTCAAGCTTTAGAAAGTAGTCCAGTTCCCAATAAAATCCAGCTTGGCGTTAACTTAACCGAAGGATTAGGCGCTGGCGCAAATCCGGAAATAGGTAAAGAAGCAGCACAAGAATCTTCAGAAGACATCAAAAACTTACTAGGTAAAAATACTAAAATGGTTTTTGTTACGGCTGGAATGGGTGGCGGTACAGGAACTGGTGCAGCACCAGTAATTGCGCAGCTCTCACGTGATTTAGACATCTTAACTGTTGGTATTGTTACCATTCCTTTTCAGTTTGAAGGTAAAACTCGTAATGATCAAGCTCAACTAGGTGTTGAAGAGTTACGTCGAAATGTAGATTCTTTAATTGTTATTAATAACAACAAATTACGTGAAGTTTATGGTAATCTTGGTTTCAAAGCTGGTTTCTCTAAAGCCGATGAGGTTTTAGCAACCGCATCTAGAGGTATTGCAGAAGTAATAACTCACCATTACACACAAAACATCGACCTTCGTGATGCTAAAACAGTTTTAAGTAATAGCGGTACTGCAATTATGGGTTCAGGAACAGCCTCAGGTACAAACCGATCGAATATTGCAATCGAAAAGGCGCTTGATTCTCCCTTGTTAAATGATAATAAAATTACTGGTGCCCAGAATGTACTTTTATTAATTGTTTCAGGTAAGGAAGAAATTACGATTGATGAAATAGGAGAAATTAATGACCATATTCAAGCTGAAGCAGGTAACAGCGCTAATATTATTATGGGTGTTGGTGAAGATGAAAGCTTAGAAGAGTCTATTTCAGTAACCGTTATCGCCACTGGTTTTAATACTGAACAGCAAGATGTGATTGTTAATACCGAAACAAAGAAAATTATTCATACTTTGGAAGATGAACAAAAGGTTGAACAAGACTTAATGCCTAAAGATCATTTTAAAGCTCAACCAAAAACATCTAGAGCAACTGAAGAACCTAAAAAAATAATTCATACCTTAAATTTAGATGAAGCTGAGGATAATAAGCCAAAGCAGAATAATCAACCTAATGATATTAACGAAATAGATGTTGATTACGAAACTGTCAACAATGATATTGAATTTGAAATTCATGAAAAGCCGACAGAAAGTGAAACTCAATCTGAACAAGCTGAAGGTCATGATGATGGCTTTTTACAATTTGATTTGAACACATCAAATACTGAAGAAACCATCAAAAAGGAACGCCAATTTACTGCTGAAGAAATAAGCCAAATTGAAGTTCATAACTTTGAAGAAATCAAATTTCAGCCTAAGTCTGAACATCAAGTGAAGCGCTATAACTTAGAAGATTTCGAGGAGGAGCAATTAGAAAGTGTTTCACAGAAAACTTCAACTCAACCAAAAAAAGTTGAAGAACCTCAAGAAGAAAATTTATTTACTACTTCTATAAGAGATACTGAATCTACTCAGGATAACAATGAGACGACTGAAGTAGATCCATTTAATTCATCAATATCAGAATTAGCGGCTAGGGCAGAAGAGCGACGAGCCAAAATGAAGCAGTTTAACTATAAATTTAATCGTAGTAATAATATAGATGATATCGAAAAACAACCTGCTTATAAGCGTGCAGGTGTAGAACTTAAAGAGCACCAGCGTAATGCTCAAAATATGTCAAGAACTTCATTAGAATCTAATGAAGATGGGATTAACTTTAAATCTAACAACTCATTTTTACACGATAATGTAGATTAATTTAGACGTTACATTACCTTAAAAAACCTGTCTTAAAAAGACAGGTTTTTTTATTATTCTATTACGATAATGCGAGGATGCATTTCAATTTTAGAAATAACAGAATTTGAAATTAAGCAAGCTTTTTTTGATTTCTCTAATACTTTTTCTGCCTTTTTTTTGTCTCGATTTTTTTTAAGGCAGATTTCAGGATAAAGTTCAACTTTGTGCATAGCAAAGCGTCCATCTACTTTGTTTAAAAAACCTTTCGATGGGCATTTAAAACTACTATAGTTTAACTTAGAGTGTTCTGCAATCGCTAAAAAAGTGGTCATCAAACAGCTTGATACGGCTGCTGTAAATAAATGTTCTGGAGACCACGTAAATGGCATACCGCCATTAAATTGTGTTGGTGTGGCAACTTCAATTTCGTTTGAGTTGTTATTTATTTGGTCATGAAGTTCAGGTGAATACATTTTACCTTTTCGTTGTTCAAGCCATTTAATTTCTACATTGTAAATGTGATCTTCCATAAATATTTTATTATTGAGAATGCAAAATAAAACCTATTTTAAGGTTTAAATTATGACATATCTCAGAAGATATCATTTAAATATTGCGCGTTAAATTTTTTTACTATAAGGTTTAGAATAGCTTAGATAATATGCTTTAATTTATGTAGTTATAAAATATAGTGTTATTTCCAAAAAGGTTTGTCCCAATATGGACAGTTAAGCTGTGCTTGATGATTTTTTGTGTAAATTTCAAGCTCATATTCACTGAGTTTAGTTTGTATTTCAGGGAATAATTTGCGTTCCTCAAACCTTACATAAACCACTAGCATTTTATAAATTTTAATAACATGCAATTTCTCTATTTGATTAGTTTTGAAAAGTTGCTCAAGTTTTTCATGATATTCTTGAGCTTTTTTTGTGAGATTAGTGGCTTCAGATGTAATCGGAAATAAATACAACTCTTCTTGTTGAAAGTGAACATAAAGATAATGTTTCCAAAACCAATCGATGTAACTTCTAATGTTATCAATTTCAGCTTTTTTAAGCCCTTTCTTTAAACGTAAAGCAAATACCAAAATGTCGTGATGTTCCCGACTTAGATTTTGTAATGCTGGATGTCTTTTAAGAGGTTTTGGCATAGGCCAAATATCCTTAATTTTATGCGTAAATAAGCAATTGTATTAAAATAATATGATTCAAAATTTAGTAACTAATTTGGTTATGTTTTACTTTCCCCCAAAATGTTCTATAAACAAAATAGCTATACAGTAACACCAAAGGACCGCCAATGGCCACAAATCCCATCATAATTTTTAAGGTTTTGGTAGACGCTGCAGCGTTGTAAATGGTAATGCTATTTTCTATGCTTGGATTAGATAGTAATAACCTAGGGTATAATTCAAAAGCCACAATTACAAGTAACAAGGCAATGGTAATACTTGTAAAAATAAAGGCCCAGCCATATTTTTTCTTACTTGCTAATCGAGGCACATTCGCTATGCTTAAAAATACCAATAAAGGAACAATAAATAAAATTTTGTTTTCTTCAAAAACCACCAAAAGATGGTCTAAATATAAAAATCCATAGCTTGTAGTTATCAAGTAAGCTAGAATGAAAAATGCCATTCCTTTTTTCAAAAAACCCTGAATTCTATCAAATAATTTGCCTTCTGTTTTAAGCAGTAGATAAATAGCACCATGCATCATGAAGAGTGCTAAACTAGTTACGCCAACTAAAATTGAAAACGGATTTAGAAACTCGAAAAAACCACGTCCAACATATTCATAATTTTCATTTAACGGCATGCCGTTTAGAATATTACCTAAAACAACACCTAGTAGAAAAGCCAACATAATGCTAGAAATAGAATAACTCCAATCCCACATTCTTCTCCACCAAAGCATGTCTTCCATATTTCTAAATTTGATAGAAATACCGCGGAAAATGATAAAAAGTAAAAACAAAATAAATGGCGTATACATAGCCGAAAATAAGGTGCCATAAAACACGGGGAAACCAGCAAATAGCGTTCCGCCGCCAATTACCAACCAAACTTCATTTCCATGCCAAGTAGGGTCGATGGCTTTTAGAGCGGTTTCTCTGCTGGTATTTTTTTTAAAAAACATATGCCAAGCTCCTGCTCCAAAATCAAACCCATCTAAAATGGCATAACCCGAAAAGAGTGCCCCGACGACTAAAAACCACCAAGTTGGATAATCTATTCCTAATAAAGTTTCCATATTATTTTATTTTGTAACTACTTCAGCTATTTCTTTATTTAAACTTCCATCATCAAAGTTGATATCACTTTCTGGGCCGCTTTTAATTTTTTTATTCATTAAATAAATGAATAAAAGAAATAAAACGAGATAAACAACAAAAAACAAGATTAACGAGAATAACACTTGATTGGCTTGTACACTTTTAGATAAAGCATCAGAAGTTCTTAGTAAACCATAAACAACCCAAGGCTGTCTGCCCATTTCAGCAGCAAACCAGCCAAATTGATTGGCTAATTGTGGCAATAGTGCTGTAAAAACAAAAGTCCATAACAACCATTTTTTCTGAAAAAGCTTACCACGTTTCCACTGCCATAATGCAAATAAGCTTAAAGCAATAAGAAACATGCCAATAGCTACCATTAAATGATAAAATTGAAAAACGGCATTCACTTGAGAAGGTTGATCTTCTTCAGGAAAAGCATCTAGGCCTGTGACTGGAGTTTCAAAATCTTGATGTAACATAAATGAAAGTCCTCCAGGCACTTTTAAGCCACTCACTTCTTTATTTTCTTTATCTACCCAGCCCAACAAGTATAAATCTGCTGCTGCTGATTTTTCAAAATGTCCTTCCATAGCGGCTAACTTTGCGGGTTGGTTAACGGCAACGCCTTCAGCAGAACTGTGACCCGTAAATAGTTGAGCTAATGAAGCAATGGCTGCAACTACCAAGGTAATTTTGAATGCTTTTTTAGATAAAAATACAAAACGACCTTTTAAAATATAATAAGCATGCACACTTAAGATTAAAAATGTTCCAGCTAAGAAGGCACCAAGCCAAACGTGAGTTAACCGGTCAACAGAAGATGGATTAAAGACCATAGCCCAAAAATCAACTATTTCTGCTCTGGCTTGCATTCCTTCTCCTACAATATGGTAACCCGCAGGCGTTTGTTGCCAAGAATTGGCTACCACAATCCACACTGCAGAAAACATAGAACCTAAAAAAACAGCCCAGGTAGCCACTAAATGAACCCAAGGTTTTACACGGTTCCACCCAAATAATAGTACACCTAAAGCACTACTTTCTAAAGCGAAGGCAAAAATACCTTCAGCTGCAAGTGCACTTCCAAAGATATCACCCACATAACGAGAATAAGTTGCCCAATTGGTTCCAAACTCAAACTCCATAACAATACCAGTTACCACACCAATACCAAAAGTAATAGCGAAGATTTTAGTCCAAAATTTTGCTAAGACTTCGTATTCTTTTTGCTTGGTTCGTAAATACATACTTTCAAAAACAACCATTATTAAGCCTATACCGATACTTAGTGGCGGATAGATATAATGAAAAGCAACAGTGAAGGCAAATTGGATACGAGAGAGAATTTCTACATCCATAATTTTTTTTTACAAAATTAAAACAATTAAATTCCTACAACAGGTAACTATTGTTACAAACAGAATAGATTTAACATTGGCTAAATTGTGACTTATGTCACAAAACAAATTACAGAGCTTTGTATCTTTGCAATAGAATTAGGTTAATGAAACTTAAAGCCATCTTATTAGTCGTTTTGATAAGTCTTTTTACATTAAAGAGTGGCTTTTTAATGTCTTATTACCTTATTTTTACAGATAACTTTATTGAAAACTTTTGTGTCAATAAAGACCAGCCAGAATTAGAATGTGATGGGAAGTGTTTTTTGTCTAAAATGTTAGATAAAGCACCAACAGATGATCATACAAGTTCTTTTAATTTTTTTGTTGAAAATGAACTTATTTATGTGTTATCACTTCATTCAATTTTTGATTTTGCCCCAGTAGAGCCAAAATCTTCAAAATTTGCGTACATTAATTTTTATAACGGCAGGAGCTTAGATAGCTTGATTAAACCGCCTGAGTTGCTATAAATTTTTCAGGATTCTATTAAAATGTTTAATCAAGTAACTAAAAACAAATGAAAAAAATGTATTTAGCAGCGTTTCTGTTGTTTACAGCAGTCAGCTTTGCTCAAACTCGTCTATTTAAAATTGTAGATAAAAACACAAAAAAAGAATTAACTACGGCTTATGCCGAAAATACGGTAACCAATGCTATAATTTATGCAAACGCTGAAGGTTTAGCTCTTGAGCTACAGCAAAGTTATCGCATTAAAAATCTAGGCTATCAATCTGTTGAAGTTAAAATTACTTCAACTACTCCAGAAGTCGTATCTCTTCAGCCAAAAGTAAATAGTTTAGCTGAAGTTCTAATTACAGGTAACAGACTCCAAGACCCTGTAATGACTATGGTAAAACCAGATATTTCAAAATATGTTGTTCAACCAAAAAATGTAGCTGATTTGTTTTCAGGACTAAATGGGTTCTCGTTAATAAAACGTGGTAATTACGCTATAGATCCAAGCTTTAGAGCAGCTCAGTACGAACAACTAAATATTCAATATGATGGAGGCACAAAAGTTATGCATGCATGTCCTAACCGTATGGATCCTATAACTAGTCATGTTTCTCCCGAAGAAATTTCTAAAATAGAAGTAATTAAAGGTCCTTTTAGTGTGCGTTATGGCGCTACTTTTGGTGGTGTTGTTAATTTAGTAACACAATCTGCTCAAAACTATAAAAAAGGTATCTCAGGATCTGTTTCTTCTGGATATGAAACTAATGGGAATGCTTTAACTACAATGGCTAAATTAAACTATGTTGATAATAAATTTGATTTAGGTGTTAACTACGGTTATCGTGATTTTGGTAACTACGAAGATGGCTCTAATACCGAGATTCCTAGTAGTTTTAGAAGTATTGATTATGGTATAAATTTAGGTTATAATTTTACAGAACAACAAAGACTTCAACTTAATTGGCGCCAATCGTATGGTCGTGAAGTATTACATGCCTCTTTACCTATGGATACAGAATATGACGATTCATCTATTGCTTCTTTAGATTATCACATCAATGAATTATCTGAAGGTATTAACGCTTTAAAGTTCAAGGTTTACTATTCATTTGTTGATCATTTAATGACTAATGAAAATAGACCAAACCGATCTATAGTTGAAGCAAGTTCGCCAGTAGAGTCTACAACAACTGGTGGTAAACTAGAAGTTGATTGGCAATTATCTGAAGCAATTCGAGTGTTTAGCGGTGTTGATGCTCAACTAATCGCTAGAGATGGCTCTAGAACTCGAGTTGTAAAACAAAACATGATGGGAATGCCTTTGCCGCAAGCCCAAATATTTACAGATAAAATTTGGCAAGATTCTTATGTTAATACATTTGGTTTTTTTAACGAAGCCAAATGGAAGCTTCAAGAAAAAACATCTTTAACTTTAGGCGCAAGACTTGATTTAGTTACTTCAGATATCAAAGATCCAGAAGCCGATTTCGAAGACTTATACCCTAATTTGGGCGAGCGTGAAGAATATAATTTTAGTTTTACGGCATCTATAATTCAGGATTTAAGCGATCATTCTACCTTAGAGTTTGCCTTTGGTCGTGGACTTCGGTCAGCTAATATGATAGAACGTTATATTAATCATTTTTCTGTAGGTCCAGACCCTTTTGAATATATAGGTAATCCAAACCTTGATGCCGAAGTTAATAATCAATTTGAAGTAAAATATGCTTCTAATTATGCGCTTAATCACAACTTTTTTAAAGGGATTAATTTTGAAGCATCTGCTTATTATTCAATATTCGAAAACTATATTGTACCACTGATAGATACAAGCTTAAGCCGGAAATATATGCCAAATCTTGAGCCAACAAACCCAAAAGTGTTTAGAAACCTGGATGAAGCATATAAGTATGGTTTTGAAACTAGCCTTAGTTTAGCTTTAATAAATGATTTTAATTTAAACTGGCAATCTGCTTATGTCATGACCAAAAATCAAGATCTTGATGAAGCTTTACCATTAACACCGCCTTGGCGAAATAGATTTACATTGGCATATACCACCAATACTTTTTGGGGTGAATTAGCTTATCAAGTTGTGAGTAAACAAGACGAACTTTCAACATCTTTTGGTGAAGTTGAAACACCAGCTTGGCAAACATTAGATTTTAAAGCTGGTTTTAACTACAAGTCTTATCAATTTGGTGTTGCAGTGCTTAATATTTTTGATGAATTTTATAATAACCATCTTAATTTTGCATTCACAAACCAAGATGGTTTTTCAAGACGACCAATTACTGAACCAGGTCGAAATTTTAGTGTATTTGCAAAGTATAAATTTTAGAACATAAGGAATTGCATAAAAAAAGGTCAACTTATTAGTTGACCTTTTTTTTTGATTATACTGAATTACACAGCTTCACCTTTCATCATTTTATTCCAGTATAAGTAAGGCAAGCCATATTTTTTAAGCATCCATAATCGCCAATGTTCCTTAGCAGAATTGAAAACTAGCATTTGCTTTAGTTTTGGATCTGGTGTAAAATTACCTTCATAATCAAATTCTGCAAGCGTCATTTTACCATATCCTGTCACTAGAGGACAAGAAGAATAACCTTGATAAGAATTATTATTCGCTTCTTGATTATTCATTAATTTTAAAATATTATCAACTAAAACGGGTACTTGCTTTCTAATAGCTGCACCTGTTTTAGCCGTAGGTAAGCCAGCTACATCGCCAAGACCAAAAATAGTTGGATATTTGTTATGTTGAAGTGTATTTATGTTAACATCAAGCCAGCCATCTTTATTGGCTAATTCAGAATCACGAACAAATTTTGGTGCAGCTTGAGGCGGTGCGATATGCAGCATGTCAAATGGAACTTCAATATTAGCGACACCGCTAATTTTTTCACCAATTTCTTTTGACTCATTTGTTACACATTGGTTTTCGTCATCTCCTGTGTACGAGAAAATAATTTTTTTATTTTTTGCATCAATATGTCTTGGTGCATAAAATGGTTTAAACACGATACCATATCGCTCTACAACTCTAGTTAAGGTATCACGAATAGGCTTAACACCAAATAGTACTGAGCCTGGTGTAGCAAACACTACTTTAGAGTCTATTTTGTTTTTTCTAAAATAATCTGCAGCTAAATAGGCAATTTTTTGTGGAGCTCCACCGCACTTTATAGGAGTTGTAGGTTGAGTAAAAATAGCATTACCACCTTTAAAGTTTTTAATGACTTCCCAAGTGTGTTTAGGGTCTGTATAATTACTACAAACAACACCTTTACCTAACGACTCTTCAAGACCTTCTATTTGTTTAGGATCCATAACTAAGCCTGGAGATACGACTAAATATTTGTAACCAATAGATCCATTATTTTTGGTTTCTACGATGTTTTCTGTAGCATTAAATTTCGTGGCATAATCCTTAATCCATTTAGCGCCTTCTGGAATTAAATCTTTCATTGGTTTTGCAGTGTCTTCATAATTGTAAGTTCCTGCACCAACTAAAGTCCAAGCTGGTTGATAGTAATGTGTGTCAGATGGCTCTATAATAGCAATGTCTAATGTTTTATCTTTTTTTAGAAGTTGTGCAGCTGTCATAATGCCACCCGAACCGCCTCCGATAATTAAAATATCATGTGATGAGTTCATAAGAAGTTTAATTTAAAATTTAATAAAAATACGAATAATAGATAACGCTATATGTAACTAAAGTTACAATAGTTTGGATTATCCTTAAGTAAATGGCTTTTTATTTATTAAGAATGAAATTAATAGCTGATTTTATATGTAAATCGGTAGTTTTTAAAAAAGGAACAATTGATTTTTCATCTTTTAAGAGAATTGGGAGTTCTGTACATCCTAAGATAACAGCATCAATTGCTTCTTTATGTATTTTAATGAGTTCTTTATAAAAGTGTTTAGCTTCAGAAGTAAACTGGCCTTGTGTTAGTTCTTTAGAAACGTAATAATGTGATTTATCAATATTACTTTCAGAAGGAATGACAATTTTTAAACCATAGTTTTCCTTTAGGTAATCTTTCAAAAAAGACTTGGTAGTTGTTGGTTTATTACCAAGAAGTAATAAAGATTTATAGTTGTATTTTTTGGCTTCTTGACCAATAGCGTCTGCAATGTGTAAAAACGGAATATCAATTTTTGGCTGCACAAATTCTACTGCCATGTGTGGTGTGTTAGCGCAAATGATTATTGCTTCAGCACCGGCTTTTTGTAGCTTTTGAGCGACTTTTAGGTAAGTAGTATTAATCTCATCGATATCTTGCCGTCTCATTACATCTATATTAATACTGTAGATTAATAATTCAGGGTTAGCATCTAAGCCAATTTGCTTGCTAACACCTTCGTTAATCAATTTATAATATTCTAAAGTTGAGTGATAAGAAGTTCCGCCAATGAGTCCAAGTAATTTCATATCAAAAATGACTTAATTTAATGATTCTTCCATTCTGAGGTTTATGGCCACGATAATTATTAATTGGCATAAAATCTCTAAGTAGTTCAACTTGAGCTTCAGATACATTAATTGGTTCTTTAAATACAAACCATGATACATTTTCTGTGCAAGGTGGCGTGGTTAAAGATCCTTTATACATAAAATAGTTTTGGTCTTCAGGTAGTGTTGATTGTATATCGAAACTTTTATCAATCAATTTTGATTCATGTAAGTCTAAAGGTAAAAAGCGCTCCAAAAATTCAAAAGGTTCACTGTTTTTTCCTTCTTTTGCCATGATTCCTAAAACACAAACTTCACCATCATTCGAGGTATGCACTAAATGTATTTCAAGAGGATAACGAACGCCTTCAATTAAATGTTCAGCTGGTTCATGAAAATGAAATTGAACCAAATTGTATCGTTTTGATTTGTAAATTAAATAATCTCCTTTTTCAAAATTATATTTAACAGTGTGTCCGTTGTTTTCTACACTATGAATTTTAGTACTATCTGCATAATGTAAATCAAGTGGGTTTAGATTTTTATCTTCGCTGAAATTAACTAAGTTTATAGGAGATTGAAATAATCCGTTACATTGATTGTTTTTTTCTAGTTCGTCCCAATGCTCAGGTCCTGTCTCGCCTTCATAGCTCCAATGGTTTTGATTAGCGTTTTTGTCAGTCGCATTTTCAGTACCACAACTTGTTACTAAAATCAGGATAAGAAATATAGATTTAATTTTGTTCATCACTTTTAAAACTTATGCTCCAAATTCCTCTAACTTCGTTAGTTTGGTGACCTATTGCCTGATCTTCAGGATATAATTTCAAAATTTTATTGTAGTCGTTTTTTGCTATTGTTTTATTTGGTGTACCATGGCATTTTAAACACATGTTATTTGTTACAATAGGATAATAAAAGTTAGTTTGACCATTATTTTTCTCAAGAATTGGTTTGATATCGCTATTGTTAGCTAGTAAAGCTTTAAATGTTTTAATATGTTCGAGCTCTACGTTATTAGCTGTATTTGAAGGATTTCTTGGCTGGTCCGTAACACGTTTTATTTTGACTTGATGGTGTTTTGCCATAGAGTCTGTAAGCGGTATAGCTTGCTCGTTACAAAAACTTAGGGCGTGACTCACACCTTTTTTCTGAATAGCTCCCATTAAATTTTGTCCCAAAACAGCTTTTGTAGATTTAGCATAATGCATACCTTTTTCTGCGTCTGTTTTAGGTTGAGTGTGACCAAGCTTTTTTTGTTTGCCTTTGCCATGATGCTCTTTAAACTTAGAGGGTTTTTCTATATCGTAATTGTATAAATAATGAGCGATTGCATTAATATCTTTTTCTTTAAAAACCTGATAAGGCATGAGTCCAAATTTCTGCACTGCACCCTTCATGATGGCCTTTTCTTTGGTGGGTTTTTCTAAAAAAGCCCACATTTTGGCTTTAAACTCTTCTTCTGAATTATATTTTTTTAGATAATGATTTTTAATTGCTACAAATGGAGGTGCAATCCTGTTTTCTTTTTTAGCTTTAGGATTATGGCAAACATAACACTGATTCTCCATTAATGTTTTCCCTTTAGAGGCTAACTCAGTTTGTGCTATTTCAGCTTCAGAAACATCTACATATTTATTATTTTCATTTGATTCAGTTTTTGTTGAAGTTTGACAACTCACTAATGCTAATGAAGTTATTGAAAAAAGACTTAATATTTTATTCATATTTAAGTTATTTAGTGAATTCTTTAAAGATAATGTAAATTCCCATGACTAAGACAAACCAGCCAAAGCCTTTTTTTAATTTTTTTCCATCGATAAATTTGTTAAGCCAAATGCCGATGAAGATACCAACAACTGAAAGGGCTGTAAAACTAACAAGGAAATTCCATTCAATTTCAAGATTCTGAACATCGCCAATAAAGCCGATAAGTGATTTTATAGCAATGATCAACAAAGAAGTTGCCACCGCTTTTTTCATAGGTAATTTTGCTAAAATCACCAGTGCAGGAATTATTAAAAATCCACCACCAGCTCCAACAATTCCAGTTAATGTCCCCACAACAAAACCTTCTATAATAATTAATGGATAATTGTATTGTATAGCTTGTTGCTCATCTGTTGGCTTATTTTTACTCTTGATCATTGAGTAAGATGCTAATATCATTATCACCGCAAAAAAGAGCATGATGGCTATATTCTTAGTAATTAAAAAACCACCAACACTAAATAACTCATCAGGTATAAATGGAATTAAAAATTTACGAGTTACATAAACAGCAATAAAAGCAGGAATTGCAAAAACAATAGCGGTTCTGAAATCTACTAATCTTTTTTGCATATTTCTAAACGCACCGACCAAAGAAGACACACCGACTACAAAAAGCGAATAAGCCGTAGCGATTACAGGGTCTTCAGATAATAAATATACTAAAACAGGAACAGTTAATATTGAACCACCACCACCTATTAAACCTAAAACGAGCCCTATAATTAAAGCACCAATGTAACCAAGAACTTCTATAATTTCCATAGTAATTAAATAAAATTCAAAATTAACTTTATTCTTCAGTAGTAGCAGTAACATTGGTTACAGTGCACTTTAAATACAACAAGTCTTTGTGTATATTTGCTAAAAATATGCAACTATGTCTCTAGAAAAACAAGTTATGGAAAAAATGAAGGCGGCTATGAAAGCTAAAGATAGCGTCGCCTTAGGATCTTTAAGATCTATAAAAAATGAATTACTAAAAGCTAAAACATCTTCAGGTTCAGCTGAAGAATTAAGCGAAGCTGATGAACTTAAACTACTACAAAAGTTAGTGAAACAGCGTAAAGAAAGTGCTCAAGTTTATCAAGAACAAGGTCGTGAAGATTTAGCTGAAGCTGAATTGAGTGAAGCAAAAATTATTGAAACTTTTTTACCAGAGCAATTATCTGAAGAAGAAATTGAAGCGAAAGTTAAAGCAATAATAACTGAAGTTAACGCTGAAGGTATGAAAGATATGGGTAAGGTGATGGGTTTAGCCTCGAAGCAGCTTGCAGGGAAAGCTGATGGTAAGACCATCTCTAAGCTTGTTAAACAGCACTTGTCATAAAAAGTTTTCAGTCAGTTTATAAAAAACAAAGCCTCAAAATCTAGATTTTGAGGCTTTGTTTTTTTAACAAAAATAGACTTTTATATATCGTCAAACTTTACATCAGTAAAAGCTTTTGTTTCTTCTAAAACATTTTCATTACTAAGGTTGTTTTCTTTTTTGAAGTCACTTTGATGTCGCTCACTAATCACTTCTTCGCCTTTTTCATTAACAATAAACTGTGTGGCTTCTTCTAAGGCTTCTTTAAACCCATCAAAATCTTCTTTGTAGAGATAAATTTTGTGCTTTTTATAAAAAAACGAACCATCGTCATTGGTAAACTTTTTACTTTCAGTAATTGTTAGGTAATAATCATCTGCTTTTGTAGAACGTACGTCAAAAAAATAAGTTCTTCTGCCAGCTCTAATCACTCTTGAAAAGATGTCGTCATTCTTCATCATGCCTTGATCACTCATAATAACTTTTTGATTTGTTTAAGTGTCAAAAATCATAAAAAAAAATAAAAAAAACCAAGCTTTACTTAGGTTTCTTTTTTGGTAAGTTGTTTTTCGTAAAGCGACTTATAATAACCTTTAGATTTAACAAGTTGGTTGTGAGTACCTTCTTGAATAATCTTGCCATCGTCTAAAACTAAAACTTTGTTTGCGGTTCTAGCTGAAGAAGCTCTGTGGCTAACAATTACAGCAGTTTTTTTACTTGAAATTTGACTAAGATTATTAAATATTTCTTCTTCAGTTTCGGTGTCAACAGCCGAAAGACAATCATCAAATAAAACAATTTCTGGATTTTTAATAATTGCTCTTGCGATAGAAACACGTTGTTTTTGGCCACCTGATAATGTAATACCTCGTTCACCTAACACAGTATCGTAAGATTTACTAAAGTTTTTAATATTGTCGTGAACTGCAGCATATTTAGCCGCTTTTATAACATCTTCTTCAGTGGCATCATGTTTCCCAAATTTTATGTTTTCTCTTATACTTTCACTAAATAAAAATGCATCTTGAGGTACATAACCAATTTGCTTTCTAAGTTCAAATAAGTTAAAACTCTCAATAGGTTGGTCGTCTATTAAAATTTCACCTTCAGTTACATCATAAAGCCTGCCGATGAGTTCAAGGATTGTTGATTTTCCTGATCCTGTTTTTCCTAAAATTACTAAACTATTTCCAGGTTCTAAAACAAAAGAGACGTTTTTTAGTGCTTCAATATTGGTGTCTTCGTAGGTAAAGCTTACGTTTTTAAATTCAATTTTACCTTTAATTTTTAGACTTCGCTCTGATGTATTCTTAACACTTGGTTTTTCACTTAAGAATTCATTTATTCTAACTTGAGAGGCTTCAGCTTGTTGAATCATAGAAGTGATCCAGCCAACAGATGCTACAGGCCAAGTAAGCATATTTACATATAATATAAATTCAATTATTACACCAACACTTTCAATTTGGCCATTTATATATTGCTGCCCACCTACATAAATTACAATAAGGTTACTAAAACCAATCAGTAACACCATTAATGGAAAGAATATTGCTTGAACTCTTGCTAAATCTACATTTTTTATATTGCTTTCTTCAGCTAAGTCACTAAAGTCGCTTTTAAATTTTGGCTGAATACCATAAGATTTTATAACTGCAATTCCACTAAAACTTTCTTGTGTAAAAGTGTTTAACCGGGATAAAAATTGCTGTACAATTGTACTGCGTTTATTGATGGCAACACTTAATCTGTATATAGCAACCGATAAAATAGGTAAAGGTATTAAAGTGTACAACGTAAGCATTGGTGCAGCGCTAACCATGTACGAAATAACTACTACAAATAAAGTTAAGGTTTGCACACCATACATTAAAGCGGGACCGACATACATTCTTACTTTTGAAACATCTTCAGAAATACGATTCATTAAATCTCCTGTTCTGTTTTTTTTATAAAAGTTAAGCGATAGGTTTTGGTATTGTTCAAAAACCTCATTTTTAAGGTCGTATTCTATAAAGCGAGATACAACAATAAAAGTTTGTCTCATTAAAAAAGTAAAAATAGCAGAGGCTAAAGCTGCTCCGATAATCAGTGCAATATTTAGCATTAATTCATTTTTAACTACTTCTAAATCAGTAATTTCATTATTTAAGTAACGTTCAATTGCAGTGGTAGAATTTCTAATGAGTTGTGGTGTAAATATGGCAAAAACTCGCGCACCAATTGTAATGATAAGCCCTAGCAATAATCGCCACTTATACTTGTAGAGGTATTTATTTAGATGCTTTAATGCTTTCAATTAGCTTAATTTTAAAGAATGCAAATGTAATATTATTCGGTTTAGCACTATTGCTACTAACATAAGTTTAATAGAGAAGTTGGCTAAAAATCTAATAAAATTGAATTACTCTTATTTTAAATCTTATTTTTGCAAACTGAAAATTTTATAAAATGCTTACAAGACGCCATATTCGTGCTAAAGTTATGCAATCTATCTATGCCTTTAATAAAGGAAATAGAGAAGTGATGCAAACAGAACAAAAGTTTCTAAAGAAAAGCATGAAAGATATGCATGATTTGTTCTTACTTAATTTAAATTTATTAGTTGAAGTTAAAGAAATAGCTTCAAATTATTACGAATTAAGTAAAAAGAAGTTTTTAGCAACCGAAGCCGATCGCCAACCTAACTTAAATTTCACTAATAATAAGCTAATTCAAAAGCTAGAAGATGAGTCTAACTTGTTTGAACTTTTGTCTAACCGAAAGTTAAATCAATGGAAACAAGACGATGAAGTTCCAAAACAAATTTGGGAAGAATGTTTAAAAAGTGAATTTTATTCAAATTATAACGTTCAACAACAAACATCATTTAGAGAAGACAAAAACTTTATTATTGAATTATTTAAAAAAATAATCGCTCCAAATGATTTTTTATACGATTATTACGAAGATAACAAGCTAACTTGGATAGATGATTTCCCGATTGTAAACACGAGTTTAGTTAAATTTTTGAGTAATATTTCTGAAGACGATGAGCATATTAAAGTTCCTCAACTATTTTCTAATTTAGATGATGAAGACTTCGCAAATAAGTTATTTACTAAATCTTTACTTTTTAATGAAGAGTTCGATCAAGCTTTAGTAGGAAAAACACCAAACTGGGACAAAGACCGAATTGCAGAACTTGATCGAATATTAATTAAAATGGCACTTTGCGAATTCACACAATTTTCAAGTATTCCTATTCGAGTTACTATTAATGAATATTTAGAGTTAGCTAAAAATTATTCAACTCCTAAAAGTGCTACATTTATAAATGGTGTGCTCGATAAGCTATCTAAAGAGTTTGAAGAGTCTGGAAAAATTAATAAAATAGGTCGTGGTTTAATGTAATCACTGTTTTTTTTATATTTTTGAAAAAATAAAAAATTAGTAAAATGAAAAGAGTTTTTTTATCATTATTAGCCGTTTGCGCATTAAGCTTCACATCATGTAAACAAAATGCAGCTGAAGAAGTTGATACTAAAAAAGCTGAAACAGCAGCAGTTCAAGATTCTAAAGAGCAAAAGTTTCCAGAAATGCAGTTCGATGAATCAATGCACGATTTTGGAACAATTAATGAAGGCGATATTGTAGAGCATGTATTTACATTTACCAATACTGGTGAGGCGCCACTTGTAATTACAAACGCAAAAGGAAGTTGTGGTTGTACAGTACCTACTTATCCAAGAAATGAACAAATCATGCCTGGCGATAAAGGTGAAATGACCGTAAAATTTAATTCTAATGGTAAGCCTAACCAACAAATGAAAAGCATTAGAATTACTGCTAACACAGAAAAAGGGACTGAAACTTTAAGAATCAAGGCTTTTGTAAACCCTAAAAACTCAAAAGCTGGTTCTCCAGTAAAGTAATATGGAGCAATTACAAAGTTTTTTACCTTTAATCTTAATATTTGTTGTGCTTTACTTTTTCATGATTAGACCACAAATGAAAAAACAAAAGCAAGAAAAAAACTTTATTAATGACATTAAAAAAGGTGATCGTATTGTTACAAAAAGTGGTTTACACGGTAAAGTTGCAGACACTAGTGAGAAATTAGACGCAATTATTATCGAAACTGGTTCTGGGAAAATGACATTCGATAAGTCAGCTATTTCTTTGGAATTAACAAGTAAACTAAATAATCCTAAAGAAGATAAAAAGAAATAATCTTTTTTTGAGATCTTAATCTATATAAGCTATCTTTAACGAGATAGCTTTTTAATTTTAAAACAATGGCACTAACAGAATCAAACCCTATTGAAATCGGCTTTGAAGCACCAAACTTTAAACTTCAAGATACTGTTTCTAAAGATTTTTTTGAACTGAAGAAAGACTTATGCGGCGAAAAAGGAACCGTAATTATGTTTATTTGCAATCATTGTCCTTATGTTGTTCATGTTATAGAAGAATTAGTACGAATTGCCAATGATTATCGTGTTACCGGATTTAGCTTTGTCGCTATTTCGAGTAATGATGTTTTAAAATATCCTCAGGATTCACCTTCAAAAATGTATGAATTTGCACGAGAACATGATTTTCCGTTTCCTTATTTATATGATGAAGATCAAAAAATTGCTAAGGCTTATCAAGCTATGTGCACACCAGATATTTATTTATTCGATAAGGAATTAAGGTTAAATTATCATGGTCAAGTAGATGATTCACGACCTCAAAACAATATTCCAATTTCAGGGACTTCATTAAGACAAGCTTTAGACTTTATATTGAGCAATAAGTCACCTATAAAAAATCAAAAACCTGCTATGGGTTGCGGTATTAAATGGAAATAAAAAAGCCTCTAGAAAAGAGGCTTAAATTAAAATTTTAGTTGAATTAAATTTTAACATGAGTCCAGTTCTTTCCTTTTTTAATACGGTAAAGTTGCATTTCAGAAATTTTAAACTTTTTTGCTAAATCACGCATTTTATACTTACGATTTGGGCTATCAAGCATACGCTTAATTTTTCTAACATCATCTTCGCTTAGCTTAGAATTTTTAACTAGCTTAGATTTTGCAACCCATTTAGGGTTTTTAAATTGATGTTTTTCTTTTTCTTTCTTATTGGCCCAAGCTAAATTAGAAATGTGATTATTTTGCTTATCATAATCTTTATGAATCACAAAAGTTTGGTCTTCTCTTTTATCTAAAAAGGTTTCAGCAATGAGCTTGTGCAGATATCTAGATCTATTTCCACCAGCTTTTAGTGTGATACTCACACTTGCGTATCCATTTATGTTGCCTAACTTAATAGGCCAAGTTTTACCTGTTTTTTTTATTCTTCTTGCATCTCCAAGATTAGAAACTTCAATACTTTGATTTTCTTTGAATTGCGGTTCAAGTTCAACCGTTCTCCATTCTTCTTCTTGATTTTTAGTCATGATTTAAAATTTTGGGGTACAGACAAATATATATAAAAATGAAATATAATTAAACAATTGATTTAAAGAATCTTAAAAAAAATAGTTTAACATGGTATTTTAAGTAAGTTTTTGATTTTAATGTTGATGCGTTGTGATTATGTTTAAAACTTTCTAAGGCATTTTGAAAATCACCTTTGGCTTCAATAAAGTCCCAAAATTTTTTGAAGTCATTTTCTATATTATCGATATCAACTACTAAAGTATGTTTTTGTTTGTTGATGAAGTTTTCTATACTCGTCGTCATGTTATCAACAAAATCAGTTGAAATTCGCTCTAGTTGCTTTGGATTAAGTTTTTCGGTTGGTGTTTTTTTTATACCGTCACAGTAAGCTTTAAAAATACTATTCGGGTAATAAGTTCTCTTGGTAAAACTTTTGGCCACTTTAGCAGAATCACGTTTAAGGTAAATATACTTGGCTTTGTTGCCATAGTATTTTTCAAGTCGTCCTAAATCCCAAATTAATCGGTTATCAGCCTCGATGTGTTGATCTGGAAATTCAAAACGTTCTTTGCCTAGCAAGCGAGATTTAGTTTCATGTCCGCAGCTGAAATTTGTGATATGTTCACAGGCTTTTATAAAACTTACTGAACCAGACCTTCCTGTACATAAAATGAAAATATGAGCCATATTATAATTTAAATAGTAATTGATTTTCATCAAACTTAATCATGTTTGAAGGAAATAATTGATTTAAAATTCCACTTGAAGCCAATTCTTTTGGTGATCCGAAATGCGTTAAACCATTATGGATCAAAACAATTTTATCACAAAGTTGAAGTGATAAATTAATCTCGTGAGTTGCAAAAATAATAGCTTTATTTTTTTGTTTGCTAATATCTTGTAATAGCTTAAAAGTGTGAATTTTGTGATACATATCTAAATGAGTTGTCGGCTCATCTAAAATAATAAGAGGCGTTTGTTGTGCAATAACTCTAGCAATCATGACCTTCTGAAGCTGGCCATCACTTAGAGTGCTGCATTTGGTGGTTAATGGTTTTGCTATATCAACAAGTTTTGCTGCATTTACAATTTGTTTTTGGTCTTCTCTAGTTAATTTCCCAATCCAATTAGTGTAAGGATGCCTTCCAAGTGCAATTACTTCAGCTATACTTAATGTTTTATTGATGTTTTGATTAGCAAAAACTAATCCCATTTGTCTTGCTCTTGATTTTAGATCGTAAGATTCAATAGGCTTTTGATTCAACAAAATTTGTCCACTTATGGCTGTTTCCATTTGTGATATGGTTTTCAGTAGAGTTGATTTTCCAGCACCATTAATACCAATAACACCAATTAATTCACCTTGATTCACGGTAATATTAATGTTATTAATAATAGCAGAATTTTGATAACCTATACTCAAGTTTTCAGTATGTAAAACTATTTTACGCTCCATTAAAAACGAATATATTTTTGTTTCACTAATAACCAAATTACTACTGGCGCACCTATAATTGATGTTACGGCATTAATAGGTAAACTCAATTCTGAAAATGGTAATTCTGCTATACTGTCGCAAAGTAATAGGAGTGAAGCACCAAACAAAACAACACTTGGTACTAAAATAATATGATTAGTTGTTTTAACTAATTGTCTAGTCAGGTGTGGCACAGCTAAACCTATAAACGCAATAGGTCCCGCAAATGCCGTAATTGCGCCTGCCATCAGGCAGGTTGCCGTAATCACTAACAAACGTGTTTGTTTAATATTAATGCCAAGGCTTGTGGCATAGTGTTCTCCCATAAGTAATGCGTTAAGTGGTTTAATTAAAATAATGCTTAGTAAAATGCCTAAACCACAGCAAATACTTAATAAACCAATTTCAGACCAACTTAGATTACCTAAACTTCCTAAAGACCAAAATATATATTTTTGAAGTTCATCAGAACTACTAAAAAAGGATAACACATTTACAATAGCACTTGTGATGCTCGAAAACATCAATCCAATAATAAGTAAGGCCATTGTATCTTTTAGCCGCTTAGCAGTTGCTAAAATTGATAGCATAACCAAAAAACTTCCTAAACTAGAGGCTAAAACAATTATCCAACGTTCACTGATTTCTGCACTTAAACCAAAACCTAAACTAGAGCTACCCAAAACAACCAAGGCAACCCCTAAACTTGCGCCACTGCTTAAACCTAAAACATAAGGTCCAGCTAATGGATTTCTAAAGAGAGTTTGCATTAAAAGTCCGCATAAAGATAAAGCGCCACCAACCAAAATACTCGTAACAGTTTTTGGTAACCTATAATTTTGAATGATGTATTGCCAGGTTTCATTATCAAGGGATTGAAAACTGAGCGCTTTTAAAACTTCAGTAAAAGGAATGTAGACCGAACCTAAACTTAAACTCAACAATAACAAGGCAACAAAACAGAGGCTTAATAATAAAATTGATTTTGAAGTTTGCATTATTGAAGCGGACTAAAAAAATGAAGATTGTAATTAGGTAATAATTCAGGATGAAAAATTTTTACTAAATCTTTTAACACTAAATCAGGCCTGTTAGGTGCAAGCTCGTAAAATAAAACACCACCAGTTTCACCTTTCTGTTGAGCAACGCTGTAAACTGTCTTTGTGCTAAAGGCTTTAAATTTTTTATAATGTGGCTGGTCGTTTAGCATCGCTTCATAGCTCGTATAACTACCTGGAGATATCCAAATATCGGCTTCGCTAGCTTTATTTAAAACACTTTCAAAAGCTAAAGCTAAGCTTCCAGAACCTGAAGTATCTTTGTATATATAATCGGCATGAGCATCCTTAATAAACTGCGCTTGCCAGCTAGTACCATTTGGTAAATACCATTTATCATTATACAAACTACCAGAAATTACTTTTGGCTTTTTTTTGGCTGAAGTTTCTAATTGTTTAGTTTTATAATAAGCATCTTCAATAGCTTCAAATTTTTGTTGCGCAAGTTTGTTTTTATTAAACAATGCACCAAAAAACTTAATCCATTCGGCTTTTCCTAAAGGTGTAGATTCTACCCAATCGCCATTATAGATAATAGGAATACCAGCTTTTTCAAAAACAGAATAAGCTTTATTTGCACCATCAACACTAAAACCAACAAAAACATCTGGTTTAAGGTTTAAAACAAGTTCGGTGTTGAGTTGTTGGTTTTGGCCAATATCAGTTATATAATCTTTATTAATACGTTTGCGAGCTTCTTTTGAAGAAATAAAATCAGTATTCGGAAAACCTACTAAATTATCCAAGATACCTAAACTTTCAGCCGAAGGAATATGAGTAGTTGAGCTAAGTATGTATGAAGAAATTGGTGCTGATATAATTGCATCAAAATTTCCTTTAACTTGATCATGAGTTGAAGTATATTGAACCAAATAACGATAATTTTTATTGCTATTAGGCCATGGTTTTTCAACTTCAATAATAGCAAAATCTTTGTAAACTTCAATTGAAAATCCTTTGGCATGCTTAACTGAATAGCCTAATTGTTTTGCTTCAATTTTAGTGGTTTCTTTAGAAGAATTTTGACAGCCAAGTACGAGAGCAATACATAAAATGTAAAAGAAATATTTCACTAACTTTTTTTAACAAATGTAAGATTATTTCGAGTTATGATTAAAATTCAGAAGCTTTTGTTTACTTTTGTTGTGAATTTGGTTTGCTGAATTAGGGTTTAATTCAGCAATTAAAAGGGAATTTCGTTAAAATCGAAAGCTGTTCCCGCAACTGTAAGCTTTGTGCACTTAGTGCATGTTTTGTAATTAAAAAACTTCAATAACCACTGTTTCATATAGAAATGGGAAGGTTTTTACAAAAACGCGAGCCAGGAGACCTGCCATATTCTTAAATTAAGTCATAATCTTCGGGATAAAGATTGTACGTTTATGAAACAGTTTAGAGCCCACATTTTTGTGTGCTTGTGTTTGGTTGTATCCTCTGCACTTGCGCAATTAGATAGTATTCAGCAATTAGACGAAATCGTATTAAGCGATCGTCAGTTGCAGCAGTTTTCTGTTGGTCAAAATCTGATTGAAATTCCTAAGTCTAAACGACGCATTACTCATAATAAATTAAGCGATTTACTTCTCGAAAACTCAAACATTCATATTAGGCAAAATGGCTATGGAATGGTGGCTTCTGCGAGTTTTCGAGGCACAACCGCTCAACAAACGGCAGTTGTGTGGAATGGTATTAACATAAATTCTCAATTTAATGGACAAACCGACTTTAGCACCATGCCAATTTATGGCTATTCAGAAATTTCTCTTCGTCCCGGTGGTGGCAGTTTACTTTATGGTTCAGGTGCCATAGGAGGCAGTATTCATCTAAATAATCAACTGTATTTTAGAGACACAACTCAGGTTAAATTATTTTCTCAAATAGGAAGTTTTAATACATTCGAAAATTTTGTACAAACCAGTTTTTCAACTGAAAGGACAAGTTTAAAGTTTAATTTAAATCGATCTGCTTCTGATAATGATTACCCTATTTTAGGAAGTTCTAGAACTAATTTAAATGGTCAGTTTGAACAATGGTCGGCCCATTTAAGCCTTGCCCATAAACTATCACAAAATTCGCAACTTAACTATTATGGCCAATTTTACGATGGTATACGACATTTTTCAGTTTTACGCGCTTCTGAAAATAAATCGAACTACACCAATATAGATAGTCGAAATTTACTTGAATGGGAATATGAAAAAAACGATTTTAAATCGGTTGTTAAATATGCGTTTTTGCATGAAGCATTTGAGTATAACCAGAATATTGAAACCAATTTAAGTACTGCCAATAAAGCCAATACACATCTCGTAAAAACTGAAGTCTACCAAAATTACGGTAAGTTAAATACCAATTTTAATATTTCAGCTAAACAGACGTCTGCCGATGGCGATAATATTATTAATGAGCACATACAACACCTAAACCTTTCTGCATTATTAAAGTATAATTCAAATTGGGCAATCTTAAGTCTTGGTTTAAGGCAAGAATTTTCAAATTTCTTTGATAGTCCATTACTTTACACTATTGGCGCTGAACTTCCAGTAACTTCAATTTACAATTTAAAATTAAGTCATTCAAAAAACTTTAGGCAACCAACTTTAAACGATTTATTTTGGGTAGAAGGAACCACCAACCTTCAACCTGAAACTGCTCTTCAATATGAAGCGTCACATCAATTTAACTTTAAACCTCAATCTCTAAACTTTCAAATTACGGGATTTTATAATGATATTTCTGAAATGATCAGGTGGTTACCTGACCAAACTTCAACCTGGAAACCCGAAAATGTAGATGAAGTTAAAACATATGGTTTAAACACTTCAATTTCTAAAACATTTAAATTTTTACCAATTCATTTCAAAATTCATTTAAATTATGAATTTAGTAAAGCTATTGACGCGCGAACTCAGCGACAGCTCACTTTTACACCGCAACATTCGGCCTATTTAAATTTAGACTTTCAGTATGAAGCTTTTGCCTTAAATTTTACACAAACTTATACTGGTAAAGCTTTTACAAGAACAGATAACGCACCTAATGAAATATTAGAGGATTTTTGGCTAAGCCACTTAAACCTTGCTTACCAGCCAAAACGTATCGGATTTTTTAAAGTTAATATTGGCTTTAAAAATCTATTTAATCAAGCATACCAAACAATAGAAAACCGACCAATGCCTGGTCGCCAATTTTACATTAACACAATTATTAACCTATAAACACTTATCATGAACATTAAATTAATTTTTTTATCAATCTTTAGTTTTTTAATCCTTACGTCTTGTAGTGACGATGATTTCGGTATTCCAGTAGAATTAGAAGGTGATTTTGCCAATGGCATTTTTATTTTAAATGAAGGTAATTCTTCTGGTGGAAGTTTAAGTTTTATGACTTCAGATTTTTCAGAAACTACTCAAAATGCTTACAAAAGCGTTAATCCTGACGATGATTTAGGATTATTTGTTCAATCGATTTTTTTTGATGACCAATATGCCTATATTATTTCAAACGGTTCTAACATGATTACCATTGTTAATCGCTACACTTTAGAATTTGTAGACCGTATCGATAGTGGTTTAAACGTCCCGATGTACGGCCTTATCTTAAATGGCAAGGCTTATGTTACCAATCAGGCTGATTTTTCGACTACTGCTGATGATTATGTGGCCGTAATTGATCTTGCATCAAGAACCGTAGAAAATACCATTGTTTTGGGCAGTTATGCTGAAAAAATTTATGAATTTGAAAATAAAATTTACGTTCAAAATGCCAGCTATGGCTTTGGTGACAAGGTTTCAAAACTGAATATAGCAGACCAAACTGTAGAGCAAACTTTGAGTTTTTCTTCGGCCATTTCAGATACATATTTAAGCAATGGTAAGCTTTATGTCCTGGCTCAAGATGAAATTTCTCAAGTTAACCTCACCAATTTCCAAACATCATCAACATGGAGTTTAGCTGAGACTCACGTTGGGGCTTCACGTATAGCAGTTGAAGGTAACGCGATTTATTTTACCAGTAGCAATTCGGTTTACAACTTCACAACCTCTGATGATACTATTTCGGAAACAGCATTATTTAATTATGAAACTACTTCAGCTTTTGGTACATTTTACGGTTTTGATGTTCATAATGGTTTTATTTATTTATCTGATGGAACTGATTTTGCTTCAAATGGCTTCATTCAAATTAGAAACTCACAAGGAGATTTAATTAAAGAACAGGAAGTTGGTATTGGGCCAAACTCATTTTACTTTAACTAGACTTAATTTTGTTGATTAAAGTTAAGCCACTTTCGGGTGGCTTTTTTATTGACCTCTAAAAAAGATTACGGTACTTAAGGTTTTAACAATAATTCTAAAATCTATAAAAGCGCTACGGTGTTTAATGTAATATAAGTCATATTGAAGCTTTTCGATAGTTTCAGCATCACTTGAGGCATATTTAGCGTTAACTTGAGCCCAACCGGTTACACCTGGTTTAATAACATGTCTAATTTCATAAAACGGAATTGTTTTGGCCAGTTCTTTTACGAATTCTGGCCGCTCAGGCCGCGGACCGATTAAACTCATATCGCCTTTTAAAATATTGATAAACTGAGGGATTTCATCTAATCTTGTCTTTCGTAAAAATTTCCCAAACTTTGTTATTCGCATATCATTCTTTGTAGCCCACTGCGCGCCATAAATTTCAGCATTTTTTATCATGGAGCGTAACTTGATAATTTTAAATGCTTTACCATTTTTACCTATTCTTTTTTGAGAGTAAAATAAAGGTCCGCGATTAGCGATTAAATTACCTACTAGTACAAATGGTAATAGTAATGAAGCACTCAGTAAACCTAAAGTGCTTACTGTAATATCTAAACTTCTTAAAAACAGCAAATAGAGCTTGTTTTGATTGTTTCTGCTAAAAGGAAAATAGCAGTAAAAATCGTTTCCAATATGTTGTACAGGCACTTTATTGGTGAGCTCTTCATAGACATGAGAATAAGACTTAATTGGATAACCAATTTGAAGTAGTGGTAGGAGTAACTTCTGCAATTCGGTGCTAACACCTCTAAATGAATTCGTGACAACTATTTCACTTATTTTATAGTCTGCTAAAAGTTTTTCAAGTTTATTTTTGTCAAATTCTATACATTTTTTAGCAATTTGTGGTTGCTGAGAGAAATAGCCTACAACCTCATAATTGGGGTCAAAAATCTGTAGTTCTTTTTTAATAGAGTCAGCGTTAAAATCGTCACCAATTAGTAGAGCACGCTTGTAAAATCTTGGTGAAGCAATTAAGCCAATGTAAGCAATTCTCCAAATAAAAATACTGAAGTAGATAACTATAAAAAAAATGAGGATTTGCAGCCTGTTTTCAGGCAATTGTGGCGTTAAGATTGGTGTAAAAAGATAAAAGGCAACCGTAAAAAATGTTGTGAGTAATAGGTTTTTTGCCGTTGTAAATCTAGACTCTGCATTACGTAGTTGATAAATTTCGAAAACAGTTCCAAAACTAAGAATGTAAAACGCAAGAACAACTATGTTAATAGCATAACTCTGATAAAAGGTGAAATAGTTAAAAAAGTCAAAGAGTGAAACAACATAAAGGCAAGACCAAGCAACAATTACATCAATGATTCTTAGCAATACCTTTCGCTCAGATATTTCAAAGTGAGTTCCTTTTTTAAGAGGCATTTTTGGTTAGTTTAATACAAATTTAAAAAAATAATGATAGTACCTTGCATTTTATTATAATTACGAAGAATTATAAATTTAGGTTCATCTTAAAACAATTAATTTGAAAACATTAGTTTATTATATTGTATCTGGATTATTGCTTGCTTTTGCATGGCCAACAAATGGTTTTAGCTTATTGATTTTTATTGCTTTTGTACCACTTTTATTTAAGAACTATAACTTAGTTAAACACGGGTATTCCCATACAAAGCTTTTCTTTTTAAACTATTTGAGTTTTGTTTTATGGAATTTTATTTCCACAGGTTGGTTGTATTATTCTTCAAGTTTTGGGATGCTATTTGCCGTTTTGGTTAATAGTGCATTGATGAGTCTTGTGATGTTAGTTGTTATTAAATTCATTAAAAAATTAAACTTCATAGCTTCGGCAAGTTTGTTTATAAGTTTATGGCTTTCTTTTGAATACCTGCATTATCATTGGGAGTTTTCTTGGCCATGGTTAACTTTAGGAAATGTTTTTTCAGAGTCAATTAGTTTTATTCAATGGTATGAATACACAGGTGTTTTTGGTGGATCTTTTTGGGTGTTATTGGTTAATGTGGTTATTTTAAAATCTGTTTTATTATACAATCAATACAGGGAAAAGACGATTATTTATAGAGCAATATTTAAAACAGTTTTACTTGTTGGTTTGCCTATTGTTGTAAGTGTTTTAATTAAGCCAAACACTTCAACTAAATCCTATATCGAAACCATTGTTTTACAGCCTAATATAGATCCTTATCAAGAGAAATATAATTTAACAGATGCAGAAATAAAGCAACAACTTTTAGAACAAGTGATGCCATTATTAAAGCCAGAATATAGACAACTGATTTTAGCACCAGAAACGGTTTTTGCTAACGGTACCGAATTTAAAAATTATAAGTATTCTCACGCTAAAGATTTTACGCGACAAGTTTTAGTAAAAAACCCAAATGCTCAAATAATAATAGGAATTTCAGCCTATGATTTAATAAGAGATCAATCTCAATTAACACGACAGAGTAATAGATTAAGAAAAAACTTATGGTATAATGACTTTAATTCTGCTGTATTTCAGAATCAAGATACCTTAAATTTTTATCATAAATCAAAGTTAGTGGTTGGTGTAGAAAATTTTCCATATAAAGATCTGCTAGAACCCATTTTAGGCAATGTAATGCTTGATTTGGGCGGCACTGTAGCGACTAAAACAACTCAAGATAATCGTGAAGTTTTTTCTGTAAATACCGATTTAAAAGTGGCGCCTATTATTTGTTATGAATCTGTTTATGGCGAGTATGTAACAAATTACGTGAAGAATAATGCAAATGTGCTAGCCATAATCACCAACGATGCCTGGTGGGATGATACTCAGGGATATCAACAGCACTGGAGCTACGCCAAGCTTCGGGCAATCGAAACACGAAAAGCAGTTGCTAGATCAGCTAACACAGGAATTTCAGGTTTTATAGATCGTGATGGAACCGAACTAAGTCGGTCAAAATATAATACCAAAACAGCACTGGTTGAAAAACTTCCGATTTATACGTCTGAGCCTACCTTTTATGTAACTTACGGAAATGTAATTCCAAGATTAGCTTTGTTATTGGCAGGGTTAATTGTGTTATTTTCAATTACGAGACGACGTTAAAAAATTTTGTTTTTAAAATTTAGTATGAGATTAAGCAAAATGTAAAACCCAATAATAAAAGGAATTGCCTTCAGTTGAAGTGTGATTAAAAGTATAATTGAAACAACAATCATAACATACCGAAACCAGTTTTCATTTAGGTTGAAATTAGAAAATTTAAACGAAAACAAGGCTAAGTTTGCATTCAGTAAATAACTGCTAACTAAAGTCAATAAAAGTAAAGTTTCAATTTTAAAACCAAATTGAAGCGGTTCAATTAAAATAGCGGTACTAATAACTAAAATTGCATTTGCTGGTGTTGGTAAACCAATAAAATTTTCAGTTTGAGCTTCATCGATATTAAAATTAGCCAGGCGATAGGCAGAAGCTAAAGTGATTATAAAACCAAACAAAGCAAGACTGTCTAAAGTAAAAAAATCGAAACTAGATAAAGAAAAGTCAGGATTTATTGTAGTTCCTATTAATTGAAACATAACTAATCCAGGAACAAATCCGCTAGTAACCATATCGGCTAAAGAGTCTAATTGAAGTCCTAATTCGGTACTAACTTTTAAAACACGAGCAAAAAAACCATCAAAAAAATCAAAGAAAATCCCTAATAATACAAAAAAACCAGCCCATAAATAATCACCCTGAAATGCATAAATACTAGCTAAACAACCTGAAAATAAGTTGAGTAAAGTGATGATGTTTGGGATTTGGGCCTTTAGATTCATCCTAGAGTTTTTTAATTTTAATTAAAACAATTTTGTAAATGCAAGTTTACAGAATTTAAGACATAATTACTATTGTAGCTCTTTAAAACGCAATATATTTGAAGTTTTTAAGTTTAAATCTAAAAAACTGTGCCTAAGCAATTACTGCTTTTAAGTATCTTGATGATGAGCGCTTTAATTAGCGCACAAAGCTCGCGAAAATATTCTAACGAGTTTTTAAATATTGGTGTAGATGCAAGAGCATTTGGTATGTCTAACGCTATGACTGCCATTAGCAAAGATGTAAATTCCGTTTACTGGAATCCTGCTGGATTAACTCAGCTTGAAGACAATCAAATGAGTTTAATGCATGCCAATTATTTTGCCAATATTGCCACCTACAATTATGCTGCATTTGCTAAACCAATAGATGATATTTCATCTTTTGGCATTAGTGTTATTCGATTTGGAGTAGATGATATTTTAAATACAACCCAGTTAATTGATGAGCAAGGCAATATCGACTATAATCGTATCAGTTTATTTTCTACAGCCGATTATGCCTTTACATTTTCATATGCTCGTAAAATGAGACTTCAAGGCTTTTCATATGGCGTAAATGCTAAAATAATTAGACGTGTTATAGGAGATTTTGCATCCGCTTGGGGATTTGGTTTCGACGCAGGTATTCAATTTAAATCTAATTCTTGGGAGTTTGGCATTATGGCAAGAGATATTACAACTACCTATAATACATGGACTTTTGATGAAGAACAACTCGAAACAATTCGTGCTGCTGTTGAAGGTCAAAACCAAAGCATACCAGAAGACACTGAAATCACTTTACCTAAGCTAGAATTAGGTTTGGCTAAGTCTTTTGAAATTAGTAGAGATTTTAGCATGTCTACAGCCTTAAATCTTAATACACGTTTTGCGCAAACTAATGATATTATTTCAACTTCAAATATAAGTATAACACCAGCATTTGGTTTCGACTTAGGTTACATTAACATGATTTATTTGCGTGGTGGCGTTGGTAATTTTCAAACCATAACTCAGCTTGATGGAAGTGATAATATAGGATTTCAACCTAACATAGGTGTTGGATTTGTGTATAAAGGCATTCAAATTGATTATGCTTTAACCGATATTGGTGATCAAAGCGCTTCATTATATTCTAATGTGTTTTCACTTAAAATTGATTGGCAGTTTTTCAGATAATTGGAAAATTTCAAATAATGTTGGAATATTTCCTTTTTTCAACTATATTTGAATATGAAAGTAAGTTACCCCATTGAAGCCAAACGTTTTAAAGAAATACGGCAATCACTTAATTTTACACAAACCCAATTTGCAGAAGAACTTGCATTAGGTAATTCTACTGCAGATATTGAACGTGGTAAAACACGTATTACCGGAGAAACCGTAGCATTGTTAATGCAAAAGTATCAGATAAATCCGATGTGGCTTTACGGTAAATCTCACGACAAACACATAAAAATTTCAGCATTTAATGTGATGCCTAAAGTTGTTACCTTAGATAACGACACTGAACATGAAAACATGCTCATGGTTAGTCAAAAAGCAGCTGCTGGTTATCCAAGCAATATTCAAGATGCTTCTTGGTATAAAAAATTACCAGCATTTAATATGCCTATACCACAATTTAGAAACGCCACATATCGCGGGTTTCAAGTTGAAGGTGACAGTATGCTGCCAAATTTATATCCTGGCGATTGGGTTTTAGCTAAGTCCTTAGAAGATATTAGTTCAGCCTCCAGTCATAAAATGTATGTTGTTGTACTTGACGATTCTGTGCTTGTAAAAAAAATCAGCTTAAATCCTAATAGAGATGAAATTGTTTTAATTTCAACAAACGAAAATTACCCACCAATTTTCGTAGAGCCTGAACGTGTACTTGAAATTTGGGAAGTAACAAGTAAGTTAACATTTAGTCTAGATGCTAATGCTGAAAATTCAGTTTTACGAAAATTAGAACATTCTATGGAAGAATTGAAATCTCAACTTAAAGCGATTCAATAATGAATTTTAAACAAGCACTGAAATTTCTCACTAATTTAAACAACAATAATTATAAAGAATGGCTTGATCAAAATCGGTCAACTTATAAATCGATTAGAAAAGACATGATTGATTGGGCTGAAGCTATTGATTTTAAATTAAGCCAGGTCGACCCCGATTATTACAGTTTACCCGGAAACAAGGCCTTAAATAGAATTAATAATAACTTATTGTATCATCCGAACAAACCGCCTTACAAAGATCATTATGGATTTGGATTTGATAAAAAACCAAAGCAAAGTGACTTTTACATTCATGTTGGGCTAAATGAAAAATTTATCGCTGGCGGATTTTATAAGCCCAATTCTACATTTCTGAAAAGTATTCGTGAAGCGATAGATTATAATGGCGAAGAATTAAAAGAAATTACAAACCTACCAAAATTTAAAGCTAAATTTAGAGGTTTAGTTGAGGTTGAAATGCTTCAAAATGCACCAAAAGGTTTTTCTAAAGAACATCAGCATATCGATTTATTGAAACATAAAAGTTTTGTTGTTGAAACTGCTTTTTCTCAAGATTTGTTGTTCTCGAAAGAATTTGATGAATGGCTAGTCGAACATTATAAGGTCATGTTACCATTCAGAAACTATCTCAATAAAGCAGTTACTGTTTAAGTTGTTCTTCAATATAATTACAAATTAAAGTCGTCGCTCCAGTTTGTTTTTTTACGAATTGTGCTGCTTTTCTACCAATTTCTAGGCGTTTTTCTCGATTAGAAATTAAAACATCTAAATGATTACTGAAGTCGGTTTGATGCTTAACTTCAACAGCGCCACCAGCATTTAAAAGTGCTTTAGCTTCTGGAAATTTATGATGATTTTTACCAAACAATACAGGAACTCCAAAGGTTGAAGGTTCTAAGATATTATGTAATCCTGTATGGCCAGCAGCACCACCAACATAAGCAATATCAGCATAACTATATAGTTTTGTTAATAAACCAATGCAATCGATAATTAAAACTTGTACTTGATTTAAACTTGTTATATCTATGCCATCGCTCCATTTTATATAATTGATTTTTAAGCTATTTTCAATGGCTTCAATATGAGTTGTATCTACTTTATGAGGTGCTATAATAACTTTAAGTTTTTGATTGGTTTGATTGATGTAGTTAATGATAAAATTTTCGTCTTCTGGCCAAGTACTACCACAAATTAAGCACGGCTGGTCATCAATAAATTCTGAAACGCCTTCAATAAAGTTGTCTTGTTCAAGCTGATTAAAAACCCGATCATATCTTGTGTCTCCTGAAATATGAATATGGTTTAGTTGAAGTTTTTGAGCTAACTTAAAGCTGTCTTCATTTTGTACAAAAACAGCATCAAACTGTCTAAGCGCTTTTAAAAATAAGCTGCCATACCACTTAAAATAGAGTTGATGTTTAGAAAATGTAGCAGAAACTAAAATTTTAGGAATATTTTTATTTTCCAGTGCTTGAAGCATGTTAGGCCAAACCTCATATTTTATAATTATCGCTAATTTAGGATTTAAAACCTCAACAAACTCTTTCATATTTTGTGAGGTGTCAATCGGTAAATAAGTGACAGCAGCTAATTTTTTATCATTTTTCTTTACGTCATAACCTGAAGGTGAAAAAAAGCTAACCACAACATCATATTGCCTTTTATTAAGAAAATTGATAATAGGCACGGCTTGCTCGTATTCGCCAAGCGATGCAGCATGAATCCAAACTGGATTTGTAATCGTTTTAGTATTTGCTTTTAGTTTTTTAAACAAGTGATGTCGACCATTATAAAAATTAGCCAAACTCTTGTTTAGTCTTGCAAGTAAAGGCAGTAAGACCCTAAAAATATGAATTAAAAATGAATAAATGACACCTAATTTTGGGTTAAAAATACAGCTTTACCTAAAAACGATTGCAATAGGAATGCTTATTTTGTATTTTTGATATCTGAAAACATATTTATGAGAAAACTTCAAATGGTAGACCTTAAAGGTCAGTATACACATATAAAATCTGAAATTGACCAAGCAGTCATTGATGTTGTGGATTCTACAGCTTACATTAATGGACCTGCAGTTCAATCTTTTCAAGCCAATCTTGAACAATATTTAGACGTTAAACATGTAATCCCTTGTGCAAATGGAACAGATGCATTGCAAATTGCTATGATGGGTCTTGGATTAAAACCTGGCGATGAAGTGATTACGGCAGATTTTACCTTTGCAGCCACAGTTGAAGTTATTGCGCTTCTTGGTTTAACACCCGTTTTAGTTGATGTTGATCCAGAAACTTATAATATCGATATCAGTGCAATTGAAAAGGCAATTACTCCAAAAACCAAGGCTATTGTTCCAGTACATTTATTCGGTCATGTCGCCAATATGGATGCTATAATGGATTTAGCCAAAGCTCACGATTTAAAAGTTATTGAAGATAATGCGCAAGCAATCGGAGCTGATTATACTTTTAAAAATGGAACATCTAAAAAAGCCGGAACCATTGGTGATGTAGGTGCAACTTCTTTTTTTCCTTCAAAAAATTTAGGTTGCTATGGTGATGGTGGTGCAATTTTCACCAATAACGACGAACTAGCGCATATAATACGAGGCATAGTTAATCATGGCATGTATGAGCGATATCATCATGATGTCGTTGGTGTAAACTCGCGTTTAGATAGTATACAAGCTGCGATTTTAGATATCAAGTTAAAGCATTTAGATACTTACAATTCTAGGCGTCAAGATGCTGCTAGAGCTTATACTAAAGCACTTCAAAAGCATGAAGCGATTATAACGCCTACCACATTTACGCATAAATCATGCGATATTAATTGTAGTATTTGTGATACCTGCGATTGTCATGTTTTTCATCAATATACCATTAGAATCACAAATGGTAAACGTGATCATTTGGCAGAACATTTAAAAGAAAAGAATATTCCTTTTGGCATTTATTACCCAATACCTTTACATCTACAAAAGGCTTATGCTGATAAACGTTATAATGAAGAAGACTTTACAGTAACAAATCAATTGGTTGATGAAGTGATTTCATTACCAATGCATACTGAATTAGATACTGAACAAATTGAATATATTACCAACACAATTCTTGAGTTTTTAGGTTAATTTGAAGTAATTCAGAAAATTGACTATTATGGATTTTTTTTTTGAAAGATTTTTCCATTAATCTATTAATATGGCAGTTACTGCTTTTAAGTACCTTTTTGTTTTGATTATATGACATTTTGAAAAGCAAGTTTAAAGCCAACGAAAAATTAATTTGGACCTTAGTTGTAATTTTTATTCCGTTTCTAGGATCAATACTATATCTAGCAATTGGAAGAAATCATAAGTTATAAAAGCTAAACAAAAACTTAGTATATATAAGTTTTTATTTTACAAATTGCCTACGTTTAATATAGTAGCTCACAAAGCCAAAGGCAATAATTAATGCAGGTAAGCCAATAAGATTCAATAACTGCCAACTGAGTTTTGAGACTGCTAGTTTATCACTATCTAAATTAGCTGTTTTTATAGATTTATTTCGAAGTTTTACAAGCTGTTCGTCAGCTAGCATGTAGTTAATCAGGTTGATAAAAAATTGTTTATTACCATAATTTTTACCAGAAAACCGGTCAAAACCAAGCGGCATTGGTTTTCCGCGTGAGACTTTATTTTTTATAAAATCGCCGTCACTTATAAAAGCTTGGTGTGTAGATATGCTGTTATCTTTTGAGTTAGGGTATTCAAAAGGTTTTATCCTATTTTTATAAGCCGACTTAAAATTACCTTCAAGTAAAACAGCCAAATTTTGGCGGCCATCATTAAATAAATTTTTATTGGGTTTAGATTTAATTTCTTCAATACTAATGCTACTAGGTGTACCAACCGCAGCAGATAATGGTGAACTTTGAAGTAAAATATGTTTTTTAAGTCCGTTTTTTAAGGTGTCAATCGGATTGGTGAATTCAAATTTTACCGGACTTAGATTTTGATTGATAGGATGCTGTTTATTACGTTGAGAAAGCGGAAAATAATACCATGGAAACTGATTAATTTCTGTGTTTTGGCCTTGACCAACCGCTAAATTAATAGGCGCACAAAAAATATCTTTAACAAGTTTTGGGTTGATTCGGATGCCATAGCTAAAAAACAAATCATGTAAATTTAAATCTAATGGTAAGGCTATGCTTTTACCTGTTTTCATTAAGCTATCTGTTTCAGCTTTAACGTGTTCGGTAAGCCAAACTGCTTTACCGCCTTGCATTACATACTGGTCAAGTAAATATTTCTTCTTTTCGCTAAAAGTTTCTTGAGGCTTAGCGTCAATAATTAAGTCGTATTCTGAAAGTTGGTTGAGTGTTTTTACTGGAGAAACTTCAACCGAATCTAAGGTAAAAGCTGCGATGTAGTAATACTGCTTAAGGCTTTGCAATAAATCGGCAATATAAATATCATCTAATTCATTTTGTCCCTTAATAATAGCTAGTTTTTTAGCTTTAGGTTGGCTAATAATTTTAAGGGCATTGGTAAGTTGATATTCAAGTTCTTCAATTGAGCTGTTGATTAACTCTTCTTGGTTAGCCTGATTGTTTTCACTGATTAATTTTACGGGAAGTTTTTGCTCATTGTAAGTGATAATTGCCCAAGGGAAAATTATTTTTTCTCGCATTTCACCATTTTTCAATTGGTTGAGTATTTTCGGAGACATGCCATTTTCATAAAACTGATTAGCAACTTCCATAGCATCATCAGTTTCATTAAGCGGATTAATAAAATTAAATTTCACTAACGAATTGTAAGCCGCATACTCTTCTAGTAAGTAGCCAATTTCACGTTCTAATCGCTTATAATTGCTTGGTAAATCGCCAGTTAAAAAAACTTCAACTAAAACGTTTTTTTCTATAGATTCTGTTAATTCTATTGAGTATTGAGATAAGCTGTAGCGTTTATTTTGAGTAAAATCTTGTCGCACAAACAATTGTGATGAGACAAGGTTAATGCTAATAAATATTAATAAAAAAAGGCTAATATGTTTTAGATACTTTTTCATTAAGCTTTAAGTTGGTTGAGTTTTAGGCGCGTAAATTCATTAAAAATAATCGCAATACTTAAAAAATAAATCAGGTTTCGTGTATCAATAACACCTCGACTCATGGCTTTGTAATGAAAATTTAAGCTTAAATATTCTAAAGCATAAATTTCAGAGCCTAAAAGTTTAAAATTGCTTAAACCGTAAAATGCATAAAACAATAATAGATTAAAAAATACAGCTAGTATAAAAGCTGTGATTTGATTTTTGCTCAAAACAGAGCTAAATATGCTAACGCTTATTAGTGCAAATAGCATCAAGCAAACACCGATATATGAAGTGATTATGGCACTTAAATCGATTTGGTTTGTGTATTGCTTTAAGGTAGAAATTGTCCACACGTAGCCAATAGTTGGTATTAAGCTAATAATTGCAAGTAAAAAAGCACCCCAAAATTTACCATACACAAGTTCGCGTGTAGAAATAGGTTTGGTAAATAGCAATTCTATCGTGCCTTGTTTGCGTTCTTCACTAAAACTTCGCATACAAATTGCAGGAATTAAAAAGATAAATACCCAAGGCAAGAGCTCAAAGAATGGTGTCAAGTTAGCATAACCTGAATTAAAAATATTAAAACTTGAGTCAAACACCCATAAAAATAAGCCTAAACTGATAAGAAAAAGAACGATGATGAGGTAGCCTAAAATTGAACTAAAAAATAAATTAAACTCTTTTTTTAAAATAGCTATCATAGATTTATTTTAATTCGTGATGTTGTTCAACTGTCCAAGCTTCTGGTTTTTGGGCAAACAAAGCTTTAGTTTTAGGCCAAACTTGGCCAAATAAATCAGAATGTCTATACTGATTTAAACAAGTTTCATTGTCCCAATAACTATACGTAAAAAAAACAGATGTATTGTTTTTATCTTGCAATAAGCACAAATAATTACAGCCGTTTTGATCTCTAATTTTTTCTTTCGAAGCTTCAAATATAGCCTTGAAATCATTGATACGCTCAGGTTTAAATGTCATTTTAACAATACGTATAATCATTCATCAAAATTTATGGTTATGGTATCTAAAGCTTTTAATCCAAACAAACTTGAAGCGCCACCAACAGTTGAAGGATTACTCTTGTAAATCGCCAACTCTAAGTAGGAAGATGAGTTAAATAGCGCTAATTTTTTACCATCTTCTTCACGCTGATCTTTAGGAAGCGAAAAATTAATCGCTTCACTATAACTATCATATATCTTCTTAAACCGTTGAGAACGTGCTGTAATCGTAAAACTTCGTCCTTTAGCAATTTGTTGAAATGACTGCCGTTTAATATTGGTAACAACATTCCCAAAATTATCAATATAAATCACATGACCAATCATCTGGTTGTTTTCATTATTAATTGAAGGCTCAATATGTTTTATTTGTTTAATTTCATTTAACTTTTTACCAATAACACTTAAGTTTCCGCCACGGGCAATGTGAGCAGCAACCTTTATAAAAATATCTAAAACTGTAAAATTAGTATCAACACGATCATGAATATTAATTTCTACAATTTCATCAGGATTAATCTCTGAAGCAATTAGCGATAAAATGCCATTATTAGCCGCAATAAAAAAGTGGCCGTCAAGTGCCATTACAATATGCTTATTCTCTGGAGTAAGTTCAGAGTCCACACCAACAATATGAATGCTGCCTTTTGGGAAATTATGATACGCATTTTTGATGACGTAGGCTGCTTCAATAATATGAAAAGGTGAAATTAAATGAGTAATGTCAATTATCTTAACATCTTGAAGTTCACTATATAAAGCACCTTTCACAGCAGCAACAGAGTGATCTTTAAGTCCAAAATCGGTGGTTAAGGTAACTAACGGCATTTAATTAATTGTTAATATCAAAACTAGATTAACGCTATTTTTTTCGTTAAATTTGCTTTGCGAAATTAAGTATTAATGCACAAATATGATGTCTATTGAATGAACTAATTTTAGAACTTTCAGAAATCAATCCTAAAGAATTTTTTGGCGATCAAAATAAAAACTTTCAACTTGTTAGAAAGTATTTTCCAAAACTAAAACTTGTCGCTAGAGGTGGAGTTGTTAAAGCTTTTGGAGATCAAGAAATGCTAGATGAGTTTGAAAAGCGCATGAAAATGCTTACCGAATACTTTTTAAAGTATAACAATTTAGATGAAAATAGTATAGAACGTATTTTAACAAGCGAATCAAAAGCCGATTATCAAACGTCTAAACAATCTGACCAAGTTCTAGTTCACGGTGTTGGCGGTCGAAGTATCAAAGCTCAAACAGCTAATCAACGCAAATTAGTTGAATTAATGCAAAAAAACGATATGGTTTTTGCGATTGGTCCCGCAGGGACTGGTAAAACCTATACTGGTGTAGCTCTTGCTGTTAGAGCACTTAAAAACAAAGAAGTAAAACGAATTATATTAACACGTCCAGCAGTTGAAGCTGGAGAAAATCTTGGTTTTTTGCCAGGTGATTTAAAAGAAAAGTTAGATCCTTACATGCAGCCTTTATACGATGCGTTGCGTGATATGATTCCACCAGAAAAATTAGATAGTTTCATAGAAAAAGGTATTATTCAAATAGCGCCTTTAGCATTTATGCGAGGCCGAACTTTAGATAATGCTTTCGTTATTCTCGATGAGTCTCAAAACACCACACACGCCCAAATGAAAATGTTTTTAACAAGAATGGGACGTCATGCCAAGTTTATGATTACGGGCGATCCTGGTCAAGTAGATTTGCCAAGACGTTCAATCTCTGGTTTAAAAGAAGCACTTTTAGTTCTTAAAAACGTTAAAGGAATTGGGATTTTACACCTAGACGATAAAGATGTGATACGTCATAAACTCGTTAAGAAAGTTATTTCAGCTTATAAATCAATTGAAAATCAAGATTAATCACAATTTAAATGACGAATTCTACACTTTTAGAGACAAATTTCAACTTTAGGCTTCAAACTAATTATTATAAAGGTAAAGTGCGTGAGGTTTATACACTATCAAACCATCAACTAATCATGATTGCCACAGATCGTCTTAGTGCTTTTGATGTGGTTTTACCAAAAGGAATTCCATTTAAAGGACAAATTTTAAACCAGATAGCCTTTGATATGTTAAAAGCTACTGAACACCAAGTACCGAATTGGTTAACGAATTCTCCTGACCCCAATGTAGCAATTGGGCATCAATGTCAGCCGTTTAAGGTAGAAATGGTTGTACGTGCTTACTTAGCTGGTCATGCTTGGCGTGAATATAAATCTGGAAAACGTGAGATTTGCGGCGTTAATTTACCTGATGGTTTAAAAGAAAATGATGAACTTCCGCAACCAATTATTACACCTACAACCAAAGCAGATCAAGGTTTACATGATCAAGATATTTCTCGGCAAGAAATTTTAAAACAACAAATTGTTGCACAAAAAGATTATGAAATCCTAGAAGATTACAGTTTGAAGCTGTTTCAGTTAGGAACAGAAATTGCTCAGAAGCGTGGCTTAATTTTGGTTGATACAAAATATGAATTTGGCAAAACAACTGAAGGTAAGATTGTTGTTATTGATGAAATACACACACCTGATTCTTCCCGTTATTTTTATGCCGATACTTATGAAGAATTACAAAAAAAGGGACTTCGTCAAAAGCAACTTTCAAAAGAATTTGTTAGAGAATGGCTAATTGAAAACGGTTTTCAAGGTAAAGACAATCAAAAAATCCCAGAGATGACAACCGATTTTATAACATCCGTAAGCAATCGCTATATTGAATTGTACGAAAAAATTACTGGCAAAAAATTTATAAAAGCTGATGTTTCAGATATCAACCAAAGAATAGAAAGTAACCTTAAGGACTATTTTTAGAAACCTATTATAAAAAAGCCGTTTTTAGCAAAAAACGGCTTTTTTATGGTTCTAACTTCAATAAAATTTAATTAAAATAACTGAAGTTGTGCTTGTTTTTAATATTGAGTAAGCTATTGTATATTAACTGAATCACATTTTCAACGTCATCTTTATGAACCATTTCAACTGTTGTGTGCATGTATCGCAATGGTAACGAAATTAAAGCAGAAGCAACTCCACCATTGCTATAAGCAAATGCATCTGTATCAGTACCTGTAACTCGACTAGCAGCTAAACGCTGGAAAGGGATATTTTTATCTTCAGCTGTTTTAATAATAAGTTCTCTTAAATTGTTTTGTATGGCCGGAGCATAACTAATTACTGGGCCATCTCCAATTTTAGTTAAACCTTCTTTCTTCTTGTCAATCATAGGTGTAGTTGTATCGTGACAAACATCTGTAACAATAGCAACATCAGGTTTAATTCGTTGTGTAATCATTTCAGCACCACGTAAGCCAACTTCTTCTTGCACTGAATTGGTAATGTAAAGTCCAAAGTCGAGTTTAACATTATTTTCTTTAAGTAATCTGGCAACTTCAGCAATCATAAAGCCACCCATGCGATTATCTAGAGCTCGACAAACAAATTTGTTATTATTAAGCACAAAAAACTCATCTGGATATGTGATGACACAACCAACATGAACACCTAATTCTTCAACTTCGGCTTTGGTTGAGCAACCAACATCGATACAAATATTTTCAAGCTTTGGCGATTGTTCGCTACTTTTATCTCGTGTATGAATAGCTGGCCAACCAAAAACACCTTCAACAATGCCGTTTTTAGTATGAATGTTAACACGTCTAGAGGTCGCTATTTGATGATCGCTACCGCCATTTCTAATCACATAAATTAATCCATCATCTGTAATGTAATTAACATACCAAGAAATTTCATCAGCATGACCTTCAATCACGACTTTAAATTCTGCTTCAGGATTAATAACGCCAACAGCTGTGCCGTAATTATCGGTTATAAATTCGTCTACATAAGGTTCTAAATAGTCCATCCAAAGTTTTTGGCCTTCAGCTTCATAACCAGTTGGAGCCGCGTTATTGAGGTATTTTTCAAGAAATTTTAAAGAAGTATCTGTCATAGTTTTTTAATTTTAACTTTTGCGAATTTAGAAAAAGAATTTAAGATATTTTACTTTACAAAATCTTAATTTTGGCATTGAATTAGCTGTCATTTAAACATGAAATTTCTTATCATCATATTTATTTTCTTGAAGTCTTTTGTGCTTTGGTCACAGGATACGACCACAGCTTCTACTCAGCAAAAGAAATTTTATGATTTAAGTGAAGAAAACCCTAAAGCGGTTTCTTCAATTGAGTTAGATGAAGTAGTCATTTATCCCAAATTGAAGTTATCAGACCGATCAAATATTAGGCAATACCTTATACTCAAGCGAAAAGTTAAACGGGTTTGGCCTTACGCTATTCTAGCTTCTAAGCGTTTAGACAGCTTAAATAAGCGTTTAGAGCAAATTGAGTCGAAACGTAAGCGAAAAAAATACACAAAATTAATTCAAAATTATATCGAAAATCGGTTTACAGATGAATTAAAAAAACTCACCAAAACAGAAGGGCAAATATTGGTTAAGCTTATGCATCGTCAAACAGGAATCTCAACTTATGATCTTGTAAAAGATTTAAAATCGGGATGGAGAGCATTTTGGTATAATACAACCGCAAGTTTGTTTAATATTTCTTTAAAAGAAACCTATCAGCCTTACAAGGTGAAAGAAGATTTTTATATCGAATCTATTTTAGTCCAGAGTTTTGTTAAGGGAGAACTTGAGAAACAAAATCCAAGTTCAGCAATAGATTTTATTGATTTATTTGACCATTGGGAAGCAGAAAAAGAAAAGAATAACTTACTGAAGCATTCAAAAGCCATAGAAAATAAAAAGTAAGATATTTTTAAATTAATTTGAAGTACCGGATTCTAGAACATTTGTAATCCTATTGATTAATGCTTATCTAGTTCAACTTTAGCATTATGATTTTTAAGAAGTTTTAGGTGATTTTCAAGGTCTAATTGAAAGTCATTAAAAGTTTTATCATGTTGTTGGCGTAATTCTCGGCGTTTAATGTTTTTAATGAAACGTCTAATATCATTTTCGGTTTTAAGAATAAGTCCAGGAACTTTAGTGGTTTCACCATTTTGATTTTTAGCCACCATTGTAAAATAAGAAGAATTACAATGTTTTTTTTGTCCGGTTTGTATATTTTCAGATTCAACCCTAACACCAACAACCATAGAAGTACGACCGACATAGTTTACTGATGATTTTAAAGTGAGCAGCTCACCGACTTCAACAGGATTAAGAAAGTCAACACGATCTACACTGGCTGTAACGCAATAGTTTTCAGAATGCTTCGAGGCACAGGCAAAAGCAATTTGGTCTAAAACAGATAAAATAAAACCGCCATGAATTTTACCGTTAAAATTTGAATGTGAGGGCAACATGAGTTGCGATAATGTTACTTCACTTTCAGAAGCGTGTTTAAAGACTTTATTCATGGTCAAGTAAAGAGTTTTCATTAGCTTTTTTAATCCACTTTTGGCTAATATCTTTTGATGTTCTAACACCAAGTTGCTTCAACTTCTCAACATCTTTGATGAGGTTTTGTTTGCCAGTAAGTTTTTTCATCGCATCGCTATAAGCAGCATCAGTCGATTTTAATCGCTTACCGATGGTTTCTAATTCAACTAATAAATTTGTAAATTTATCATAGAGATTACCAGCGTGTTTGGCAATTTCGTTGGCATTTTGCTGTTGTTTTTCGTTTTTCCAAATAGTATCTACCGTTCGTAATGTTGAAAGTAGCGTTGTTGGACTAACTAATAAAATATTATGGTCAAATGCTGAGTAAAAAAAGTTTTGATCTTCATTTTGAGCTAAATATAGTGCTGGCTCGATAGGAATAAACATAAGCACAAAATCAGGTGATTTTTGAAATCCTAATTCTTCGTACTTTTTTTCGCTTAATTGCTTGATATGAGTTTTTAAAGATTTAATATGGTCTTTTAGGTGTTTTGATTTCTCAAGAGATTCACTGCTATTAACGTAACGTTCGTAAGCGACAAGTGATACCTTAGAGTCGATAATCATTTGTTTTTCGTTTGGTAAATTAATCACCACATCAGGCATTTGTTTTTTGCCGTCTTCATTTTCAAAACTCTGTTGTATATCGTATTCTCGGCCTTTTGTTAAACCTGATTTTTCAAGCACACGTTCTAAAATCATTTCGCCCCAATTTCCCTGAGTTTTAGTTTCTCCTTTTAAGGCATTTGTTAAGTTTTGTGCTTCTTCGCTAATCTTTGAGTTAAGCTCGTTAAGGTCTTTTAATTTTTGGCCTAATTCAGAATGTGTTTTTAAGAAATCTGTATTGTTTTTTTCAACTTTATCTTCAAACGACTTTATTTTATCTTTAAGTGGTGATAAAATTTGCTCAATATTTTCTTTATTAAGCGAGGTAAACTTTTCAGACTTTTGGTCTAATATTTTATTGGCTAAATTTTCAAAGTCAGCTGAAAATTTTTCTTGTAGTTTTTCAACATCGGCTTTTTGATGTTCTAGTTTTTCTTGTAGATTTTTAAATTCAGTATTTCGTTGTGTTAAAGCTATTTCTATTTTATTTTTTTCAGCAGATAGTTCTTTCAACTCTTGTTTAGCTGTCTCTTGTTGAGTTTCTAATTTAGAGTTTAAGTCTTTTAACTGAAGTTCTAGATTTTTGTTGGTTTGTCGCAGCTCTATTGCTTCATTTTCAATTGTTTTACGAGCTTCTTGAGCATCAGATCGGCCTAATTTTTTTCCGATAAACAAACCAATGAGTAAGCATATAATGGCAATTACACCGATAATAAGATATTCCATAATTAATGTTCTTTGTAAACGGTTTTGAGGTCAAGCAAATTTACAGGATTCATTTGTAAACCTTTGATGTTTTTGTGATAAAATCGAGTAATTTGGTCGTAATAAAGAGGAATTACTGGTGCTTCGTTAGCAATTAATCGATTCATTTTTTTGTAATAGATGTAGCGTAAACTATCATCTTGAATTGTTTGTGACTTCACAAATAGGCTATCAAAAATTCGATGGCTAAATCGCGTATAATTAGGACCTTTTGGTGCTTTTTTCTCTGAGTAAAATAAGCCTAAGTAATTTTCGGCATCGGGATAATCGGCTATCCAGCTGGCTCTAAATAAATCGAGTTGTCCAGCTGAACGTTGTTGCCTTATGGTCGATGGTGGTAAAACTTCAACCGATGTTTCTATACCAAGTTCTTGATATGATTTTTGAATGTATTCAATTAAGTCAACATAATTAGCATTGGTAGTGATGTTAATTTTCGGTGTAGAACTTTTTGTTTCACTTTTATATTTATTTAAATAATATAAAGCCGAATCTTTATTAAAACTATATAATTTTTTGCTGAGGTAGCCAGGTAAACCTTTTGGAATAAAACCATTGTTCGCTGGAAAACCAATGCCATTTCGTAGATAGGTTATCATTTTTTCACGATTAAATCCGAAATTTAAAGCCTTTCTGAAGTTAATGTTCTGAATGGCTTTATCCTGACTTTCCATGTTTATACCAATATATTCCGTATTTAGATAAGGTGATTTTTCAAGAATAATTTTATCTCTGTGTTGCGGCTGAAGTTGACCTGTATTAGTTAATAACTCGTCTTTATAACTAGGATCAAGGCCGCTTAAAAAATCTAATTTACCTTGTAAAAAAGCCATGAATTCACTTTGTTTATCAGGTAAAAATGTAATGGCAACAGCTTCAAGATAAGGAAGTTGGTTTTTTAAACTATCTGTTTCAAAATATAGTTTATTTCTTCTAAGAACCATTTTTTCGTTTTCAAGCCATCGTTTTAAGTAAAATGGTCCTGTGCCAATAGGTGTTTTTCTTAAGTTAAGCTGCTTACTTTCTTTTGGTACAATAGAGCAATATTTCATACTCAAAATGCCCAAAAAAGGTGGAAAAGCCTGTTTGAGTTCAATTTGTAAGCTTAACTTACTTATTTGTTTAATGGCTTCAACTTGGTCAAGTACCCAACTGCCAGGTGAAGCCACATCAGTTGAAGTTAGTCTTTTTAAACTAAACACAACATCTTCAGCTGTCATTTGTTTTGTAGAGTCTTCGCCAAAAATAGGGTGTTGATGGAAAAAAATACTATCGCGTAATTGAAAGGTATAGGTTTTTCCGTCTTCAGAAATGCGCCAACTCTTAGCTAAATCAGGTTTAATGTGTAGGTTGTGGTCTTGCTTAACAAGTGTATTATAAATTTGATGACATGCCCAAATATTGCGCTGGTCTTTTGCAAAAGCAGGATCTAAAGACGTGATATTAGCATGTTCGTTGTAACGAAAAACCATGTGAGAGCGTTTGTCTTTAGAGGTGTTTTTACAGCTATATAGGCTTATAATTACACTTGCTAAAATGCAGTAAATGATTGTATGCTGTCTCAATTTAATAAACGAGATTTAGTTGGTATATTTGCAAAGTAATTAAAATGAATTTATAATCTTGGTTTAAATGTACGGTTTTACCAATAAATCAAGATAAAAATTGAACTAAAGCATTTATGCAAAAAAAAGTAGCGTTTTACACCTTAGGTTGTAAATTAAATTTTTCTGAAACCTCTACAATTGCCCGACAATTTGAAGAAAAAGGTTTTCAAAAAACTGACTTTCAATCTCCAGCTGATGTTGTGGTAATTAATACTTGTAGCGTTACTGAAAATGCAGATAAACGTTTTAAGACCATTGTAAAACAAGCGCGTAAAATTAATAATGATGCCTTTATAATAGGTGTTGGTTGTTATGCACAACTGAAACCTGAAGAGCTTGCAGCTGTTAATGGTGTTGATTTAGTTCTTGGTGCAACCGAGAAATTTAAAGTAACCGATTACATTAATGATTTAACCAAAAATGATTTTGGCGAAGTACACTCTTGCGAAATCGATGATGCTGATTTCTACGTGGGTTCTTACTCGATTGGTGATCGAACGCGTGCTTTTTTAAAAGTTCAAGATGGTTGTGATTATAAATGTACCTATTGCACCATACCGCTTGCAAGAGGTATTTCACGCTCTGATACCCTAGCTAATGTGTTGAAAAATGCTAAGGAAATTTCTGAACAAAACATCAAAGAAATCGTCTTAACAGGTGTAAATATTGGCGACTATGGAAAAGGAGAGTTCGGAAATAAAAAGCATGAACATACCTTTTTAGATTTAGTAAAAGCACTAGAAACAGTTGAAGGTATTGAGCGTTTAAGAATTTCATCTATTGAACCAAATTTACTTAAAAATGAAACGATTGACTTCGTTGCGGCAAGTCAAAAGTTTGTACCTCATTTTCATATTCCTTTACAAAGTGGTAGCAATACATTGTTAAAATTAATGCGCCGCCGTTACATGCGCGAACTATATGTTGACCGTGTTCATCGCATCAAACAACAATTGCCTGACGCTTGTATAGGCGTTGATGTTATTGTCGGTTTTCCCGGTGAAACTGATGAATTGTTTTTAGAGACTTATAACTTTCTAATTAATCTTGACATATCGTATTTACATGTGTTTACCTATTCTGAAAGAGACAATACTTTAGCCGCAAACATGGAAGGCGCTGTACCTTTAAAAACAAGAAAAAAACGTAGTAAAATGCTACGAGGACTTTCAGCAAAAAAACGGAGAGCTTTTTATGAATCACAGCTAGGGAAGATTCATGAAGTTCTATTTGAAGGCGAAAATAAAGAAGGTTACATTCATGGTTTTACTGAAAACTACGTTAAAATAAAATTTCCATGGAATCCTTATTTGGTTAATACATTACAACAAGTAAAACTTATTGAAATAGCTGAAGACGGAATAGTTAAAGTTCAATTAGTTTCGGTTCCTGCTGAGGTTTAAATATTAATCCCAGCTGGTAATAAATCTTTATATTTTTGACGATGTTTTTTAAAAAACTTGGCTATATCAGGAGAAGTTGGCATAATTTTAATTTTTGAATCACGATAAGATTCTAAAACTTGTGCAATAAAAACTTCAACCAAATTAGGATTTACTTGTTTAGAAGGTAAATTAAGCTTAGTCAAAAATAATTGTCTTCCTTGGTCTTGATATTCTATCGTTAATAAACCTTCTTCTGTTTTTAATTCGTATTGTCTTAAAAATGTATTATTTTCAATGTTCAAATCAGCACCATTCATAATCTTCATTTATAAATATCTATAAAAATACAACATTTAGCTTTAAGTTGTAGCTTTGTAATTATAACCTTATCAAAATAACATTTATGAAAACTCAGGTGTTTATGATGCCGGGAATGGCAGCTAATCCTACAATATTTGAGCATATTAAACTGCCTGATGAGTATCAAGTACATTGGTTAGACTGGCTTAGTCCACTTATAGACGAATCTTTAGAGTCTTATGCTCGACGTTTAAGTGAACCTGTACCAAAAAATGATGAGGTGATTTTAATTGGCGTTTCTTTTGGTGGTATTATTGTTCAAGAGATACACAAGCTTGTTAACGCTAAAAAAGTAATTATTATATCAAGTGTGAAACATGAAAATGAGCTACCGCCACGAATGAAAATAGCGCGTGATACCGGTGTTTATAAAGTTTTACCAACAGGTATTTTTAATTATTTAGAACAAATAGATAAATTGCCACTCGGTGATCTAGTAAAAAAACGCATTCAATTGTATAAAACTTATATGTCTATGAATGATAAGCATTATCTTGATTGGGCAATAAAAAGCATTTTAAACTGGAAACAAACTCAAGATAATACTAACTTTGTACATATTCATGGAGATCAAGATGGCGTTTTTCCAATAAAATACATTAATACCTGTGTTACAGTTAAAGGTGGAACACATCTTATGATTTTAAATCGTTTTAGATGGTTTAATGAACATTTACCAAATCTTATAAATAATTAGGTTATGCAACATCAATTTATATCAAGTACTTTAAAAATTGTAGGCGTTTTAACAATCGTTGGTTTAGGCTTTATAACTGTTTCGGCTTTTATAGATAATGAAGTTGATGCCATAAGTACTTCAAAAGAAAACAAAAGCTTTGAAGAAGATTATAATGTTTTTGCTTTAGAAGCTCCTGAAAATCTGAATTTTGCAGGAGAGAGAATTCCTCTTGAAGATCCAGATATTTACGAACGCTTTGATCGTGAATTACTTGTAAATACTTACTGGCAATCTAATGCATTACTTTTAATAAAACGCGCGAATAAATATTTTCCTTTAATCGAACCTATTTTGAAAGAAGAAGGTGTTCCAGACGATTTTAAATATTTAGCTGTCGCCGAGAGCGGTCTAACACAAGTAGTTTCACCAGCTGGAGCTACAGGATTTTGGCAAATTATGAAAACGACTGCTCGTGAGTATGGATTAGAAGTTAATGATAATGTAGATGAACGCTACCATATTGAATTGTCGACTCGTGTAGCTTGTGAATATTTAAAAAAAGCCAAAGAAAAGTTTGGATCATGGAGTTTAGCAGCAGCGTCTTATAATAGAGGAATGGCAGGTATACAAAATCAATTAGAGCGTCAAGAAACTTCTAATTATTATGATTTACTTTTAAATGAAGAAACTAGACGTTATGTGTTTAGAATAGTAGCTTTAAAGACCATATTATCTCAACCAAAAGCTTATGGCTTTCATTTTGAAGCTGATGATTTATATGAATTAAAAGCCTATAAAATTGTTGAAGTAGATACCGCAGTGACTAATTTTGCTGCCTTTGCACGTCAATTTAATTTGAGCTACAAGACTTTGAAAAATTATAATCCATGGTTACGAGATAAAAACCTAAATAATTCTTCTAGAAAGCTTTATCGAATTAAAATTCCACAAATGAATTAATTATGACTTTATCAACTTTTTTACTTTTAGTTGTTATAGGTGTTTTAGGTGGCTTTGCTAGTGGTTTGTTAGGACTTGGTGGTGGTATAATAATGGTGCCATTAATGCTTATTTTTCTGAATTATTCACAACAACAAGCTCAAGGTACAAGTTTAGCTATTTTAGCTGTCCCTGTAACATTTATTTCGGCGTATAATTATTATCAAGACGGTGAAATAAATTGGAAATATGCCCTAATTATGGCGCTTTGTTTTATTGTAGGCGGTTATTTTGGATCAAAATTAGCAATTACAATTAACCAAGCGCTTTTAAAAAAAATATTTGGTGTTGTAATGTTAATTGCCGGTTTAAAAATGATTTTTGGTAAATAGATTAATTCTCGATTATGTAGCTAATTTGTTTTAAAATTAAGCGTTCACATATTTCTTTTGATGTCTCACTATCGAAATGAAAAGGCGTACTTGTTGGCCTATCAATGAGCCTGACTTTTTTGTGCTCGTCGATAAGGTAAACTACAGGCACACCTAATACATGTTTTAGCGCTTTAATTGTATAGTCATTTTTATAAATTAATTCATCGATATAGACCACATCAATTATATTAGCATATTTTCTTCCTTCTTTTCTCATCTTAGATTTCTTATCCCAGAATAATACGACAAACCTTAATTTATCTTTAAATTTTTTAGCTAGCTTATTTAAAGTAGGGATTTCACCTTCACTCGGTAAGCACCATGATGAACGCGTATGTAAATAAATAGGCGTTTTAATATCATAAAGTGCTTTTGGTTGTGCTCTAAATCGACTCCACTCAAAATTATTCATTTTTTTATTGATAAGCCGTTCTTGAATGAAGTTCTTAAATATTTGATCTACCTTATCAAAATTTTGGCTTAGATAAGCCTTTTCGATGTCGTATGAAAACTTTTTTTGATGATTTAAAATACTTTCAAAAAATAAATTATTACTTTTATTAGTGTTTTGTTGAGCACTACAAAAAAGACATAGCATAAAGTAAATAGCGATATTTATTTTCATATTTTAAAGTTAATATGTTTGAAAATTAACAATAAATTTAAATAAAATACATTTTAAAGTAACTTTTTTATGACTGACATTGGTAAATTCAGAATACTTTATCACGATATTAATAGTAATTTGCAATCTGTCATTGCTTTACTTGAATTGTCAGATTTACCTGATCATAAAAAGTACAGTCGAGTAAAACCATATTTATTAGCCATTAACTCTTTATATGCTTCTTTAACTCGCAATCAGCCTTATGAGGCAGAAGTAAATTTAAAATCTTATTTTTTAAAGTTTGAGCAGGTATTCGATTTAAGTTTAATTAGTACAATTAAGTTTAATGATCAAAACATAAACATTAACACTGCTATTAAAGCTAAAGACGCTGTGTATATAGGTTTTTTTATCTACGAATTAATTTTTTTAGTACATGTAGATAACCAAAATTTAAAGAATAATGATAATTGTTTTATATTTACTTTCCAGACTAAAAATGATAAGCTACAATTTACTTTTGAAGGTAAATCTTTAAAGCAAAGTGATCTTCTTTTAGGCATAGAAAATCAACTAAAAACTTTTACTTTGTTGAAAATTATTTATCAACAATTAAAACTAAATCATAATTTTAGTGACGATTTAGTAAAAATAGAATATAAAATATGAATGCACGCATAATGATTGTTGAAGACGATTTACCGCTCAAGCTTCAACTAGTTAAAATTTTAGAAAAAAATAATTATGATGTTATTCACAAATTTGAAAGTGTTAAAGAATGTATTGATGCTATATCTTCAATCGTTCCAGACCTCATTTTACTAGATATCAATTTAGAGGGAAAAAATGAAGGAATTCAAATTGGTAGTTATATAAGCCAAAATACCGATATTCCATTTTTTTACATCACAAACTATTCAGATTCTTCAACTTTAAGACGAATTCAAACCACAAATCCTACAGGATACTTGTCTAAGCCATTACGTGAATCAGACATACTTAACAATATTGCTGTTGCTCTGTACAATTCAAAGGCCAATGAAAATTCACCAAAAGAATTTTCTAAAGAGGAAAGTGAAGAATTTTCAAAACCCATTCAGCGTGTTATTACTTATATTAAAAATAACCTTAACAAACCAATTGATACTGATGTTCTTGTTGAGATCTCTGGTTGGAGTAAATTTCATTTTATTAGAAAATTTAATGAAGAAATAGGGACAACACCACACCAATACGTTATAGAACACCGTTTGCAAGAGGTTAAAAAGTTATTGCGAAACACAGATCTAAATATACAAGAAATTGCTAACGATTTGGGCTTTAATTCACCATCAAGTTTAAACCAGTCTTTTAAAAATAGATTTAATATTACGCCTTCAAAATATAGAAAAGAAAAGCCTTAAATTTTTTTCAACTGTTGCTTCATCATCTTAATTTGATCACCCAACATGTTATGTTTATCTAAATCTTTGGCTTCTTTAATTAAGTTTTGAGCTTCACGTTTTCTTCGCTTAGTCATTGCAATCCCTGCTAAGTTAATCTTTGCCATCGCTAAATCGTGTTTCATGGCAAGCCCAAGTTTAATCGCTTTTTTGAAATACTTTTCAGCTTTATTCATATTAGTTTGTGATAGCATCAAGCCATGTAGATAATTATAATAACCTTGTTGCTTTTTAGTTAAAGCTGCTTCTGGATTCTTGATTTTGTCTAACCATTTTTTAGCACCTTCAAAATTTTGTTTGCGTAATTTTAAAAATGCTAGAAGAATAAACTCGTTTTTAAAGTATAGAAATATAAAAACACCAGAAAATAAAATTAAAGCAATACCGTTACCTATCTGAGATTCTGTAAATTGGTATACTCCATAAATAATTATTAATCCGGCAATTATAAGTTTAATATTTTTGTTGTACATGGCTTTTAATTTTCGCTGCAAAAGTACAAAAAACTGTGATTCAACTTACATAACTACAACGCAATATTAGACTATCCTATAATTTTGCTACTTGAGCTTAAACTATCATAGAAAAAATACATTAAAGTTGTTGATAGTTAATGTTATTTGGTTCATATTAGATTTGGGAATTAAAATATCTTGTTTAATTATAAACAACTCAATTTACTACGTATCTTTGCGAAGGCAGGTCGCCTTATCGCGCTTTTAAAGTGAGGAAAGTCCGGACACCAAAGCACAGCGTAGCGGGTAACGCCCGTCATTTGTTTTAAAACAAATCGGACAAGTGCAACAGAAAGGATGTACAGGTTAAGCTGTAGTGAAATCAGGTAAACTCTACGCGGTGAAATACCAAGTAAACCAAGTTTTGAGGCTTGTGCGGCCAATCTTGGAGGGTTGGTAGATTAGATTTTAATAGCAATATTAAAACCAGATAAATGATAAGGCGTTAACTCAAGTTAACGACAGAATCCGGCTTACAGACCTGCTTTTTTTTAGTTTACAGATGTTAACCGTGAACACCAGTGCCTTTTTCAAAACTTTTCACAACTTCAGCTTCAAAACTTAATAAGTCTTGCCATTTTTGATCAACAATTTCACGATCTCCATATTTTCTGGCAAAATTTAAAAACATCGTATAATGGTTGGCCTCACTAATCATTAATTTTCGATAAAACTTACGTAATTTTTCGTCCTGAAGTTCTTCAGAAAGTAATCTAAAACGCTCACAACTTCTTGCTTCAATTAAAGCGGCATATAATAATCGGTGTATCAATTGGTCAGTTCTGCTGCCACCTTTAGGAAAGAAACGAAGTATTTGGTTTACATACTCGTCTTTTCTATCGCGACCTAACTCAATATTACGCTCTTTCAACAAGTCATGCACAAGCTTAAAATGGCTCATTTCTTCTTGTACTAAGGCTGTCATTTCAGTCACTAAATCTTCATATTCAGGGAAACTTACAATTAATGAAATAGCAGTTGAAGCCGCTTTTTGCTCGCAATAAGCATGATCTATCAGTATTTCAGAAATATTTTTTTCAGCAATATTTGCCCATCTTGGGTCTGTTGGTAATTTTAATCCTAAAATCATGATTGTAAATCTAAATCAAATGTTCGTCTTAATGTATCTAAACTCGGGTAGCTTTTAACCAGTTTATCATATTTTTCACGATCGGTGTATAAATATTTAGCATTTTCTTTTTCATTTTTGTACACCACATCAATTTTTAAATCTAAAGTTGTGTTATCGAGTTCGTCTTTTAAAAAGCTCATCAAGTCGCCTTGTTGCTGTAAAATTTCGGCCTTCATCGTATCGTTAGGTACCTCAATGCAAATTAAATTATCTTTGGCAATTGGTTTGCACATGCCAATTGAGGTTGCTAAAATTTTTTGACCTTTATTTTTTACAACTTTCGAAAAGGCTTTCCACGAACGTTCTAAATCTTCTTGAGAAAATTTAGATAAACGTTCTTTTTTATTTGAATCTAACCTTTCTTTTTCTGCCTTGAGAGCTTTTTTATGTTTAATTGCTTTTAAAGATAAACCCGATGGTTTTGCCTCTTCTATTTTAGTTTTAGAGGAATTTAGGGCTGACTGAGTTGTCGCTTTTATTGAAGAACTTTCAACTTCTTTCTGAGTAGAATTATTTGGCTTTGATTGTGTAGTATCAGTTGAAGTTTTTACGCTTTTTTGATTTGCCGATTTTTCAGTTGTGATAACTTCAGGTTGCGGCTCGTTAACTTCAATAGAGGATGTAACTTGTCTTTCTGCTGTACCTACCTTTGTTGGATTTAGGATTTGTGGCTCAGCTTTTTTTTTTAAATCAACATTACTTTCAGAGGTAATAGAGGCCAATTGCATCAAGCAAATTTCAACATGTAAGCGCTGATTTCGACTTAGTTTATAATCAAAATCGCACTGGTTTGCAAGTTGTAGAGCAGTTTGCAAAAAAAGCAAGTCTGTTTGTTGTGCTTGCTCAAAATAGCGTGTTTTAGTTAGTTCGCCAACTTCTAGCAAAGCAATTGTTTTTTGGTTTTGGCACACCATTAAATCTCTAAAATGGCTGGCTAAACCACTAATAAAATGCTGTCCATCAAAACCCTTAGCTAAAATATGGTTGAATTTAATTAAAACATCAGCAATTTGGTTGTGCAGTAATAAATCTGCGACTTCAAAATAGGTTTCATAATCCAGAACATTTAAATTTTCAGTCACTGCTTGTCGTGTCAAATTCTTGCCACAATAGCTAACCACACGGTCGTAAGTAGAAAGTGCGTCTCTCATGGCACCATCAGCTTTTTGAGCGATGATGTGTAGCGCGTCATCTTCAGCCGAAACACCTTCTTTTTGGGCGATTTTTTTGAGGTGTTCTTTAATATCAGTTACCGTAATTCTTTTAAAGTCAAATATTTGGCAACGTGATAAAATTGTAGGTATAATTTTGTGTTTTTCAGTTGTTGCAAGAATAAAAATGGCATGTTTTGGTGGCTCCTCTAATGTTTTTAAAAAAGCATTAAAAGCCGCTTGTGATAACATGTGTACTTCATCTATGATATAGACTTTATATTTTCCTGTTTGTGGTGGAATTCTAACTTGGTCTGTCAAGTTTCTGATATCGTCTACAGAATTATTTGATGCTGCATCAAGTTCAAAAACATTAAAACTAAAATCAGATTCTTCTATTTCATTTACATCAGCATCAAGCTCTTGCTGATTAATTGTTTTTGCTAGTATTCGTGCACATGAAGTTTTACCTACGCCACGTGGACCTGTAAATAATAAGGCTTGAGCAAGATGGTCGTTTTTAATAGCGTTGAGTAAAGTATTACTTATGGCTTTTTGGCCAACGACATCTTCAAAGTTTTGAGGGCGATATTTTCGAGCAGATACAACAAAATGTTCCATAAAGCAAATATAAGTTTATCTCTAAAAATATGGCTTTAAACATCCAGTTTTTGAAAAAAATAAGATAAAATTAGGTAACCTGTTTGATGGTTTGGTTTGCTTCATCAAGATCTTCAGGTTCAAATTTTGGCGCTTCGTGAACTAGCTCGGCGACAGATTGGTATTGAAGTTTGGTTAGAATAGGGAAGTGGTCTGAATTAATACTTGGCAAAACTTTAATCTTTTTAAGTTTAAAATGGGCTGAATGAAAAAAGTGATCTAATGGCCATCTTAACATCCAGTATTTAGCATGAAATGTACTATAGCGCCCACGACCAATTCGGCTATCGAGTAAGCCGCTAATTTTTTTAAACAGTTCGGTAGATTTAGACCAAGCTACATCATTCAGGTCACCACAGACAATACAAGGGATTTTGGTGTTTTTAACTTCTTTAGCCACTATGAGTAATTCTGCATCACGCTCTGTCGACGCTTCGTTTTCAGTTGGGCTTGGAGGTTTTGGATGTAAGCCGTAAAATTGAATATTCTGACCAGATTTCAACTGAAGTTGACATGTAATTGATGGAACTTCATTTTCAACTAAATTTCTAACGTTGAGGTTAGAAAGTTTTAGTTTAGAATACAAATGCATTCCATATAAATTTTCTTGAGGAATTTTAACTTGGTATTGATAAGCTTTAGTAGCATCTGCTAATTCGTTTTCCCAGCGTTTATTGGTCTCAAGACAAATTAAAATATCTGGCTGATGTTTTTTTATTAACTTGATTAATTGATGGCTTGACGTGTTTGTCATGAGCACATTACTAACTAGAATGCTGATTTCTTGCTCAGGAATATTTTGTTTTGTGCTTTTTACTTCAACTGGATAAATACGATTATACTTTATAATTTTTATTGTTTGGTAGAGGCTTGCTAAGGCTAGCATCGAGAAGCTTACCAGAAACCAGCTTTCATATCGAAAGAAATTCAAATTAACTACTAGTAAAAAAATATTTAGGCTTAAAAATTGAACTCTTGGAAAATCGAAAAAACGAATAGACCAATGGTCGATTTTAAGATAAGGTATGATGGCAAATAGGCTTAATGCAAGGTTACCTATAATTATATATTGCATTAGTGATCGTGTTTTGCAATAAGCCAAACAGCATGGACAATGCCCGGAACAAAACCAAGAACTGTTAGCAATATATTTAGCCAGAAGGCAGGCTTAATACCTACGGTAAAAAACACTCCTAATGGTGGTAAAATTATCGCAAAAATTAGTCTTATTATACTCATACGGTTTGATATTTTTGAAGTTTTTGATGAAGTAAACGTTTGATTTTAAAGTTATTTTCGGGTATGATATAATATGAGGTATATAAAATGTAAACCCCCAAAATCATAATTAGGTACATACTCACTAAAAACATTTCATCAAATAAAGCGCCAGTATTTGCCTTACTGATTTGTAGCGGAAACTGAACGAATATAAGCATGATTGTACCGCTATTACCACCAGTTTTAATGGTTTCGTTAATGAGACTCGCAGTATGACTCTTACGTGATTTGTTTAGCTTACGCTGATGTCTAAATTGCAAGATAAATGCGCCAACTATAAATAAAATTGCAAACGTTAAAAGATAGTAAGCTTGCCAACCTAAACTGAAAAACATGTAATAAACCAAACAAGCTAATATTAGGTTTAATAGAATATTTTTACTTAAAAGCTTTTCTAAGCTGTACTTTATTGAAATTTTTAGATAGTAGTTTTGAAGTTTTTGAACTATTGTATCATTTCGATCAGAGAACCCATAAATGCCGTAGGTTTTAAATTGACGTTCAAGAGCTGTTTCAAATTTAAGATCAGGATTTTGTTCCCATTGTTTTTTTATTCCTTCTGCTAATTCTTTAACGAAAATACGCTGAACATCTACATAAACAACAAAATGTTCACGTGTGAATTGGTATAACCGCTTTAAGTCACTATACTTGAGCTTTGGATTGTCTTTCATAACTTAAATGTAAAGGATAAAATCTAATAAACAAAATTATTCAAATTCTTGGCAGTCTTCGCTAGGAATATTAACGCCAGCTGCTTGATTATAAACAAGTTCAGCGCCTAGGTGGCCAACATAAGTTAATAATACACAGCTAATAATTAAACCAATTAAAACGGCATTAGACTGCCATTTGTTTGAAATTTTTAAAACTTTTAGATTTAAATTTAACTCAATTAGGGCTATTAGGCTAATTATATAACCAAGATACAATGCAAAGTTTTCATGATTTTTTAAAACTGTAGGATCACAGATTGTTCTAGAAACTTCGCCATCGGCTTGTGATCCAGTGTAATAAGCAATCCAAGTGCTTATCAAAGCCAAGCCGACTAAAATTTGTGTTGTCGATTTAAATTTATCATTAAACAAACTTAGCAACTTAAATAAAGTTGCTAAGATGATGATTACAATAGGAAAATGAACGCTAAGCGGATGATAAACCGCCGTTCGCCAAAATTCAATTTCTTGCATTTATTTTAAAACTTTAACTGAAATTGGGTCTAAGCGTTTTCCAACTTTTTCAACTTCAACTTCAACGTTTTGGTTTTCTTTTAAAATTGAAAATTCTACTAATTCTCCATTTTGCATTAGCTGAGTTTCTTCAGTAAAATAAAGTTCAAGGGTTTTACCATCGTTAGTTTTAACATAAATCTCATTTTTATCTGCTTCAACTTCTGAGATTGTACCTTGATAGGTGCCAGATTCTACAACATCTGTTGAATGGCCACAGGAAATCAGTAAACTTGTAAAAATTAAAATTGAAAGTGTTTTAATAATTTTCATATCGATTATTTTTCTCAAAGATAGAGATTTTAAACTGATTAATATTGCAAGTAAATTTTTATGGAGTTAAAAGATGACTTAAATTATTTTACAAAGCTGTTGTTTTTTGAATTAGTTTATTTCTTTTTTGGTACTATTTTTTCTCAAATAAAATTCCCATAATTTTCAAAGTAGTTATCTTGTTATTGCCATCTCTTGTAAAGCTTAGTAGGTCTGATGAATAGTTAAAAGCATCTTTGTATAGTGGTTCTATTTCATTTTTCCAAGCACCATTTCTACCAAAAACAAAAAGTTTACCATCTATAAGTTGGATTTTTTTGCTGATTTGAAAATCTGCATTAAAGTAGTGTCCTTCAAATTCTTTTAGCTGATTTTCGTTGTAAGTAGTAGGATTGTATTCTTTAAATAGCCAAGGTAATTCGTTTTCAGAATTATAGTATTTATAACTTTTTTTATCAGACTCTAAGTCAAATATAACGCGCTTATCATTAAACATAAATTGATGATTTCCAATAGGTTTTAATCTTGTTATTTCTTCTCCATCAGTTGTAAGTACAGCAAGTTCATTGTTTTTAAGTTGTATGGTGTTTACTTTGATGGTTTCGACATCGCTACCCGTAAAGACATACTTTCCTTCGTACAACTTTAGCTCTTTTTTGGAAAGCTTTACTTTTTTATCTTTTTCTTTATTTTTTGTTTGATTATTGAAAGTATTGCTCGGAATGTATAGGTCAACTAACTGAAAAAACTGTTCTTCAAAATCTGAATCAAATGTATTTTGTGTAGTGAAAAACATCATATCTAATTCAGGAAAATAAAGATACTTGGATACAAAGCCGCCTAATATCATTCCATCAAAACCTTGCGCTTGATAGTTGTTATGAGTTTCAAATTCTACGCCTAAACCATAATCGATACGATTACCATTATTTAGCTTGGCTTTGGTATGCATTTTTTTATACAACTCAGGGTATTCGTTTTTTACTTTCTGTAAACCTAGATGCCACTTAAACATATCTCTTGCCGTGGTTAATACTTGCCCGTCTCCATTGTAAATAAAGGCGTGTAGATGTGTTTTATAGAAATCGCCTTCATCTTCTATGTAGCCTATTGCCCTGTTTTTAATTATAGTATAAGTGCTAGTTTTCTTTATGGTATTTTCCATTCCGAATGCTTCGAAAACATTTTCTTGCATAAAATCTGCAAAAGATTTTCCGGAAACCTTGGATATAATATCAGCTAATAAAATATAGTTTGAATTGGTGTATTGAAAGTACTCACCAGGTTTAAAATTTAATGATGTTGTTTTGGTAATAAAATTCATCATTTGCGATTGGGTAAGTAAATCATTTCTAGTTAAATCTGCAATTCCCGCAATGCCATCGACTTCTTTGATGCCACTTGTCTGATTCAATAATTGCTCAATGCTTGGGTTTCCTTTTTGGTAGCGAGGTAGATGATTGATGTATTGATAAGCAGGTTCTTTAATAGATAATTTGCCTTGTTCTTCTAGCAATAGTATGGCGAATGCCGTAAATTGTTTAGCGATTGACCCAACATCAAAAACTGTTTGGTTTGTAATGGGTGTGTCGTCATCCAAATTAGATATTCCATATTGTTTTTCCAATAGGATTTCTTCACCTTTAGAGATGAAAATAGAGAAACCAGGTGCGTTATCTGTTACTTGATAAATCTTGTCTACTTGTGCATCTAGATTTTGGCAAAATCCAAATGATGGTAGCAGCGTAAGTAAAATTAGTAGCGTTTTGTTGATGTTCATTTAATTACTTTATTGGTAAAGGCTATAGTAAATTTAGGGTGTTACAACTAGTGTTTTATTATGGCTATTAATAGTTAATTTTAAGACTTTAGTTTTTCAGTATTGTAAGGACCTTTTACATGTTTAGGTATTGGATTTCATTTATGTTTCATCCTTTTTTTATACTACCAATGTCAATTTTTAGTCATTTAAAATTATTTCTACCGCTTTATCTAGTAGTTCATCCTTTCCTTTTCTAATACCTTCAATTGTAGGCTTTACTTCAATATCTGGAATAATACCTATTCTTTGAGTTTCTTGTCCATTTGGATAATTTACTCCTATTCCAGAAATCATTGTTCGTAATCCACCAGGAAGCATAATTACAGAAATGTTGCCATCAGCACCTGCAGTTGTACTTCCTAAAATCTTAGTATTATTTCCTGCTTTAAATGCCATTGCTGTATATTCAGCCTGACTTTGAGATAACTCGTTAACCAAAACAACTAGCTTTCCTTGATATGTTTTTCCTGTACTAGGTATCTTTAAGCTTTCTGTGAATGTAAATTCACCTGGATTATCAACATTTCCGTTTGTAAATTTTACAAAAGGTGTTGCTGATGAAACAAAATATGAACCTAGACTAAAAGGTACAAAAGTTGATGGATAATTACGGATATCAATGATGATTCCTTTAGTGTTCTTAAATTCCTTTTTTATTGGTGCAATATCTTCATCTTTAATTGTTTCAAGCGTCACATACCCAATATTGTTATCTAACATTTTGAAGGATGTCTTATCGCTTTTCCTGTACCAACGATATAAATCCAGACTGTCTTTTGGGTATAGTTTAAGCGTCTTTTTTTGAGAGCTAGAATTTTCGGTTACAAACTCAATTTCAATACTATTCATTTTTGAGCGCAAGAGGTCTGTAGAAATATCACGTAATTTTGTTGGTAGATTAGAAGCTGGATAAAATTTAGATTTTTCTTTTAAAATTTTGTCGACAGAGTTTCCATTTATTTTAGTGATTACATCGCCAATATTCAAGCCAACTTCGCTTTTTAGTTCTTGATTATAATAATCTGTGACAACCAATTGATTTTCGATAAACTGAACGTGTATTGGTGGATGATTTGAGCCTTTCCATTCATTAATTTTATCAGCTCCGCCCCAAAGATTGGCATGAGTGTCTTGAATATCTCCAATTATTTGAACCGCTGCCAATTCATATTCTAACTCATTTTTTACATTAATAAACTGTGGAATGTATTCTTTTAATTTTTTGTTCCAATTTTCGTCCATTAAGTGTTTGTAAGGGAAAAAGTAGTTGATTATATTCCAATACCTGTAAAGCGATAGTAGCCTGAAGCCATCATCAGGAAATGACATATTTGAATATGAATTTTCATTTTTAAATTCGGGGTTGCCAACATTGGCAAACATTTTAATGTAGTAATGTTTACCCTGAGAACGGTTGTTGTAAATGTAGAGCAACTTTTTCTTCAAATCCTTACTTTGATAGTTAATCCAATTCAAATCTGGTTTCAGGAAAGCATTTTGATCTGATGATTTACATTTTGTACATTCTTTAACCTGGCCATAAAGGTTAATCCAATCAACAAGAAGTTTATCTCTTTCGGATGTGTTTTCTTTCTTTATGTATTTTGGTAAAAATCGAAAAAGCTCATAGTCCCAATTGTAGTTTCCTTTTGCTATTTCAGGGTGATGATATTTAAGAAAACCCCAAACCCGACCTAATAATTCAAGGTTGTCAATTTGTTTAGAGGTTAAATTTGATAATTTTATTAATGACCCATTATCAAACTCCTTATCAAGTTTGGCTTTTGGTAATTTTTTTTCAACTTCTTTAAGGGTTTGGACATCATGGTCGTCTATTGATAAAACAAAATCGTCAAACCAAGCTTCTCCTTTTCCAGAAAGTATACCTGCTATGAAAATATTTTCTGCTTCTTTGGGGTAATTCAGTGTTATACTGTATTTTTTCCAATCTCTTGTTCCTGTGATATTTTGGCTTTGCATATTGTTAAATGCCAATGTGCCTCCATTTCCGTCAATTCTTAATAATAAACCTGCAAAACCATTTTTAACCTCTTTAATTTTCATAAAACCTTCAAGTCGTATTTTTTTACCTTTAAAGTTTGCAGGAATTTTATAAGCAATACTACCAAAAGAATTCCCCTCTTGGCCTGAAGTGATTTTGCCCGATTTTTTTCCTGAGTGAGCATTTTTATCTATCGTCAAATCATAGAATCCCCATTTAAACCAATCGTCGGCGAGAGTGTTTTCATCAGTATGTTTTTCAAATCCGAGGTTGTATTTTTTGTTTTCTTGACAATGACAATTCAAAGCAATAATTGTCATTAATGCGATTAGTGTTTTTTTCATTGATTTCGTTTTTTATATAACAGATCTTAGGTTTATAAATTGCCCAAGCTTATAATTCAATGATTATTTTTTGTTTTAAAACGAATTAAATTTAAACCTTTTTAAGTTTTATAAAAATATTAATTAAAGGTATAACATATTTGCAAATAAATTTTTATGTTTTCATCAATAAAATGGAAGTATGTGTTATATGCATATGTTTATTCGGATGAATTTTCATGAATAATTATTTTATAGAACTAAACTTCTTTTCGGTTTTATGTTGCCAAATAATCAATAATGGAATACCAATAAGCGATGGTAACGCAAAAGCCAAGAATGGATTCATTACATCAAAGCGAGTCACCATAGTAGACAAAAATGCTGTAATTGTTGCGATATAACCACCCATCATATTACCAATATGAGCGAGATACCAATGATAAGCTTTATTTGGTCTCAAAATAAATGGTTTTAGATTTGTGTAGGAGATTAGTAAACCACCTAGCCCAAATCCTAAAGAAAGTAAGGCTCCACCAGAGGTAAATCCATTTTTTAATGCATAATAAATTCCTAAACCAATAAATAGAATATTTACCACAGCGTTTAAAGTACCTGCAAACCAATCGTACCAACTAGCATTTTGTTTCTTGTGTAAAGCTTTTAGCTTTAATGACCTGACTCCGCAAAACACACTATAGTAGCTTAAAAAAGCAATAAGAAATAAAAATTTGTTATATCTAAAACCTGCAACAATAATTCCAGTTATAAAAACAGCTGTCATTGCATAAGCATATATTTTACCAAATATTTTATGCCATTTTTTACCTTTTGCACTAAAGATAGCTATCAGTCCTGAAAGAAGAGAAATTGTACCAACAACAATGTGAAGATATAGAATATTAATTATGAAATTTTCCATTATATTAGATTTTATGGATGTAAAATTGCATTAAGAAAATAAAATGCTATTCTTTAATAGATTCCTTTGTGATTAATGGGACGTATTTGGGATAATTGGGAATTCTATTTTTGTAGTTGATTTATAAAAGTAGAAATTGTTTTTGCTTTGGTTCTAGAAACAGGAATTTTTTCCTCACAATTTTTTAATTGAAGTCGAAGGTTACGGGCATTACCTTCTATTTTTATGATGTAATTTCCATTAACAATAAAACTGTTATGGCATCTTATAAAAATTTTATTTGGCAATTGGGTTTCAAAAGTTTTTAATCGATTTCTAATTAGTTTTTTTTGAATTGCCCCTGAATTTAAAAAAAACACTTCAATATAATTTCCAACCGATTTTAAGTAGATTAAATCTTCAGAATTTAATTGAAGTTGAATAGCATCATTTTCAGATTTAATAACTAGATGTTTTTGAACTTTAGATTTAGTTGAATAAGTTGCAATCAATTCATCTTGAAGCACTTTTGTTAAATTATCAGCTTTCTTTAATTGTGACTTTTGATGTTTATATTGTTCAAATTGAAGCATAATAATAACTGGGATTATGCTTATGCCAATTGTTATTGAAGTGGTTTTAAGCAGCAATTGTAACATTGAGGTATTATCATCATCAATAACAAACAGTGCAACACTAATTATTACAGCTATATTAAATAGTACGGTAAGAATTAATAATAGCTCTTTTCCAACGGTCCATTTATCTTCTATTGTTTCTTTAGAAACTATTTTCTTTAAAATATAGACTGTCATTAGTATAATTAATGCTACAACTACTGAAATTATAAAAGCTATAATTAATCGAGGTTGAAATTCTAGTTCATGAAATTGTAATGGCGCTAAAAAACTTATTATTAAAAACGTAATCGTGCTAGGAATTACTACACTAAAGGTATTAAATATAAATGGGTATGGTTTGTTGAAAATTATACTCATTCTATTATAAGGTAAAGATTGTTAACAAGTTGTATATGGTTTCCTTAGCATTTCATTATGGCATTTTTCTTCATCTATAAAAGTAATTATAAGGACGAAAAAAGTTAGCAGCGAATGATTATAATCGGCAAAACGAATTGTGCATAAATTAAAAACGAAATGTACAATTTTTAGAGAAACAAACCCCGTTTAAGTGCTGTTTAATCGGGGTTTAATTTGTTCGTTATACGTTTAGTTCGAACTTCACCTTTTCGCCCGCTAAAAGCTTATGAGTAGCTTTGATGTTATTTTGATAAATATGAACATTAGCAAGCATCAGACTAATCGACTTCAACGGGACATCGATCTGACGACTGATCAAGTACAAATGATAGATATCGGCGGGCAATCCTAGACTGGCATCAGAACTCCGCTGATATGCACTTAAGACCAATTCACCTTTATCAATCTGAAACTGTATAAGACTCAGGCAAGGCTGTTGATTGCTTTCAGCTCCTGTTTCGCCTAGAAATAGTACATAGTTCTTGCTATTGCGCTTCTCAGCATTGATGCGCTTAATCAAAGGCGGTAATTTTTCAAAATATGTCGGGTATGAATTGACCAATATCGGTCCACAATAATCCCACCACGGAATCCCAGCATCTCTATAACGTTCTGTAAGGCGTTCGCCTGACTGAAATAGCTCTAATTCATTCCTAAGCTTATTTCTAGCAATTGCGTGACCTTCAAATATTTCTAAAAGGTCTAATGGCCTAAGTTCTAAATGCTGATTCAAAAGGTATTTTATCTTTCCTTTTTTGTTCGATTGAACCTTGCCAAAATTCAATATATCTTTAAGTTTTCTATGGTATTTATTCATGATTTAAGTTCTTTTATAAAAGTACATTATATCAGTATAGCCAGCGTTGTGACTAGTTTTATTGCTAGTTGTAGTGCAATTCGCTTCTTTAAATGGATTAGCATTTTCACTTGTTCGCGTTTCCACCCATTCGCATAATTCTACGACTTGAGACTTATTGCTCGTGAAATAGAAATAACTATGGTCGTGAAGCAAATCCAATACGTCTAAATAGTCCCTGAGCTTCCAATAATCTTTTGAATTGTAAGTATTCGTATCGGTGCTTAGTTATGGCGGATCAACTAAAAAAACCACATCTGTTTGATGCTTGTATTTTTCAAATAGTGCTTTATAGTCAGCCTTAACGACATCAATGCCGTCGAGATAATCTAAAGCTTCAGGAAAGTTAGACTTTCTAATGGTGTTGTACATCGTGTCCTTTGTGAAGTCTTTTAGACAATTACCATAATTCATTGAAAACTTCAAGCTTCCTGATAAACTGATCCAATCCACATAACCAGACTGATTAGCTTCAGTCAAAATTTCGCAAACCTTTTCACGATCTGAAGGCACTAGCTTTTTTCCTCGAGGGGTTTCTAATTCGATTTTTCGCAACTTTTCTAAAATTTGATTGGTCGCTGGTATTGCTTTCAGTCGCTTTCGATAATCGTCGAAATCATTAAAAACAACTTTAGACTCTGGGTGAATCGATTTCACCGTATGGCTTAGCAATCCAGAACCACCAAATAAATCGACATAAGTTGCCGAGCTTGGATAACTTGCTAAAGCTTCTTTAAACTTCTTTACAAAAAACCGTTTTTGACCCTGAAACGGTAAAGGTGCTGATTTGTAATTTTTACTCATATTTCAATTTTAAACTTTACTTATTTACTATTTTTGTGGCTCTCAGGGTTACAAACAAAAAAAGCCAACTGGTACAGAAGACTTTGTGTCCTCCGTAGCCAGTTGGCTCTTGTTTTAATACCCTGAGAAAGTTTTAAAAGCGGAGGACATTTTTTAATCCAGTCCTGCCAGTGGATTTAAATACTATTTAATCACTTTTTAACTTTTACTATATCTTTGATTTTTGGAGCTATATTCAGCAAAGCCCGTTCGCCGAATAGGAAACCTAACACCAATCCATTCATAACCCAAAACGCACTTGACATCTCAGAACCTTCTGTAAGATTCCATCGTCCTGAGAAAACCATAAAATCAATATACATCGTGGCAAAGCCCCAAATTGGACGCTGAGCACCTCTAAAAAACAAGATAATCCTACCTAACCATCCAGCTTGTTTTAGGTCTTCAGCTGTACCTTCTAGGTCTCTGATACGCTTATTAAATTGTTCCTGCTCTTGTATGGTAAGTTCTCGAGCTTCAACCTCTTTTTGATGCAGAAATCGCTCAAGCTGAAGTTTCATTTCTGCCTTTTCAGCTTTAGTGGTGACAAATTTATCAACAACATCACCGACGCCTTTAATGATGCCACCATCTCCCTTGAATAATCCTAATATTTTTTCAAACATGATTTCTAAATTTAAATATCAAATTCATACACCTTTGGGTTCTTTGGGTCTTCGCAAACGTCCAAGTGAACCCAAGTGATTTGCTTTCCATTATATTTTCGCTCTAAACGAATAGGATGAGGAATCTCATCTGCGTGCTCTTTAAGCCATTCCCGATGCTCCTTTGCAGTTTGTCCTTCTACATCATAATCCAAAGCCATAGAAAGCACATGACCACTTAACCATGCATCGTCGTTATCGGCTCTAGTTTGAAGCATTGGCGTAGATGTGTCTCTAATACCTCTTTCGTCGAAACCACCGCCCCAAAGCCAAGTATTTACAGTTATTGATGCGTCTATGTTGACCCGTATCCAAAGTAAATTTTCAAGAAGTCTTTTGTCAAACCTTGATAAAATGAAGTTATTACCGTAATGCGCATATTTTTGATAAGCGCCTGGGCTTATCAATTCTCGAATGTCAAAAAACTCTAGAATCTTATCATAAAGCTCTTGCGTTGATAGTTTTAAAATTTCATGTTTTGTCATAGCCTTTATTTTAGTTTCCTACATAAGTGATATAAGCCAACGTAAAGTATGGCGGTCTGTTTTCGTGCGGTTGTGAGCTTCCTTTGTTATTGGTTGTAAATGAATGGGTGTGAGATGGCTCATAATCTGTGTAAGCTGGATTGTTATTGTTGTTGAATCCGCCATACTCGCCATTAGTTGTATCAACTTGTTCAGGTGTTAATGTATTGTCATTAGGGATTTGGTGGCGGTGGTTTCCAGCAGGATTTGTATTGCCAGAATGATTATGCTGCGGCATTTCGGCTTGAGTCAATGTGTGGCGTTTCGAGCCGCCTGATTTGCCAATTTCATTATAATCATCGTCATTGGGGTCTAAGCCAACTACGAACCGGCCGCTTAAATCTGGCGTACCATTAGTCCCATCACACAACTGCCAGCCTTGCTCTATATCGGTAATTGAACCAAAGTACATTTGAACAGTTTGCGGATGTATGCGTTTTGAAAGCTCAAGCTGTGTTTTTAATCTTTTAAAGTCTGACAGTGCAACATTGCCTTCAGCTGTGTTGGTAAGCTTAGCGTATCTTTCAAAATAGGTGTCTATTATATCACCGCTGCCGTCTCCATCTGCATCCTTCAAATACTGCGTTTGTTCAACTTGCTGAATGATTTCAACATGTGTTTTAGCTTGACCGCCTTGAAAGGTAAAAATCTCACCATTAATAACAACAATACCATTGCTGATCGTGCTACCTGTGTTCTCAACGCCTGTAATAATAGCATTATCACCAAGCGAAGCAGCTGCCGTGTCGGCAACTTGCTGTATCATTTCGGCTATATGTCGCCATGTTTTACTGGTGCCTGGAAAGCCACCGCCTTCTACGTGTATTGTTTTCATGATTCAAATTTTATTTGATAAGTTTTGTCGGGCAAACGATAAAAATCTATTAAAGAGCGTAGCCTTATAAGTTGTGAGCTGCCTTCTATGTAATTGTTTTGAAATTCTGTTGGTAAGACCACCACAAAGTCTACATCTAGTTGCTCAAGTTCTTGCGGGTTGTAAAATCTAGGATGATCGGCATTGTCTTGCGGGTTGTAAAAATGTACAGGTGCATTTTCGTCAGGATTGTAAAAATAAACAGGAGACAAATAAACCCCGTCAACAATATAAATACGTCGTTCTTGTTGGTCAAAAGCATCGTTCAAAACTTTTTCTATACTAAATACTTGAGGCGTGTGGTCGAGTTCGTAATTCTTTTTGGTTCTGTAATTTAAAAATTGCGTGTGCAAATTTTGCACTGGTTTAAGTAAGCAAACTAACCACGCATAGCTTCTTGATTGTCTAAGGCTATGCGGTAACAAATGCATTGGCAAGCTTGCCCAATTCAACTGATAAATTTGGTCGAATATCATAACTGCACGGTTTTAGGAATAAATTCTATATTTAAATCCTCTTCAGCAATACGCATATAACCGCTGTTGGCCACATAGCTGCTTTCTATGTTTTGCCATTCAGCAGGCTGTAAATAGTTAGCTTCTACATTGTCGATGTACACTTCACGGTCTGCACAGCCTTCAACATCTTGAAGCAAGTCAATTAGTGCCGCAATAGAAAATTCGCCATTAAATTTGAGCACGGTTAAATAGTTATTAATAACATCTTGAACAGGCGTATTATTGCTCCCATCTATACGTGCACCGTTGCTATCTAGCACTAAAGGATCATAAAAGAAACGTATGTCAAGCTTAAGCTGATCTGGTGCATCTGAAAAGACAATTATTTTAGTTCCTGCAGGTTTTATGATAGCGAAATATTGTTCTAAGCTTGTAATTTCTTCAGGCGTAAGTGCTGCCAAATCGCTGTTTGACTCTTTAGCAACTTTAATAAACAGGTTTTTTCGCTTCCCAAGTTCTAATTCTATCACTGCAGCTCGAGCAACTATTTGCATTTCTGCAATTTGTTCGGCATCGAGGCCGTCATCACTATATTCAGCATTGTCTTGCAATGCTTGGCCATAACGAAAGGCTAAAGCCTTCTCACGAAACCAAAGTAAAGTGTAGCGCTTTTGTTCTCTTATTTTTTGGTCGGTTTCAGCTGTATAAGTTTTAAAGAATTGATACAAGGTCCAAACCACAGTCGCCACCACATAAGCCCAAATATTATAGATGGCCACATTACTAGAGCTGTTAAGTCCTTCTAAGGCTTCTTGGTTAGCCTTTTCGGCTAAAATTTGATTTTTAATACCTTGTATAGTCATATTTTTATATCTTTGTCATGTCTATGTATTGTAACTGTAAAAGTCTTTTAGACTTTGTTTTGTAACTGTAATAGAGCTTTTAAGCCCAATTTATTGATGCGAAAGCATTGATAAATGGGCTTATTTTATTCAATACTTTTCCAAATATTTGCATTCTCCATTAAATAATTTCTAAGTTCAATTATGTTTCTAATTTGACCCTTTATCTCTTCTCCTTTATGATTTATATGGCTAAATGTTCCAAAATGATTAATTACGAAAGCAACTTTATTATAGAATTTATAATATTTAAAACCGCCTGGTAGTTCTGAAGGTGTGATTAGAAGATGTGTAGGAGTTCCTTCTGTAAAACCTTCTTTTAGTAAATTAGCTTTATTAATGATAGGGACAAATTGTAAGCTAATTGCATCAGATTTATCATCATAACTGTATTCAAGGCTATGCTTATAACCTGGCAATTCTTGATTTAAAAACTCTTTAACTAAGTTTCTATCTTGGTCTTTTCTTGGCTCAATTGTAAGCTTCAAACCATCTTTTGTTCGTTTAAATGTTGCTTCCATTAATTAGGGTTTAAGCGGTTTTCAAAATGATATTCAACATCTGTTTCATTAATTGCCATAACGATGACATCAAATATGGCATTGCCTTCAATAGCGGTATAATCTATACCATAGTCACGCTTTCTTGCTGCCACACCTAGTATTGATGGTGCTTTAAATAGTCTGTTTTTCTGAAGCCGAATAATTGATTTACCTAATGGCTTTTTAGCTTTTACCGTTAAGGTTTCAGTTTGGTAAGGTGTAATGTAGCCATAGTAATTAATGGCATAGTTGTCTAAATCAAACTCAAAGTCATCTGTTAGCGACTTAAGCTTTGGTGTTTTAAAATTTTGTAAGCTTTGCTGAAGTGAAACAATGTCTTGATATAAGTTGTTGGCAGTTCCATTATAGCCGCCTTTGGGTAATAAATTATCTAAATAGTCTTGAAGCCCATCTATCATTGAAATAGGATGACTATTCGGGTGTGTGTAATTACTTAAATTGTTTAGCTTTTGGAGTAGCTCGTTGGTAAAATCGTTTTCAGATAGTCCTTTGCCTGGCACCTTATCTACTTTTAAATCTAGGCTTTTTCTGAGCCCAAAAACATCATCAATAGTTAAATTAAGCTCTTTAGGCTTAGGTAGTTTCAATTCTATGTCGTTGGTGAAGTTTAAAATAATAAATTGCTCATCTTGCTGTATATTAACAAGCAGCTGACCTTGGCTTTTATGCCAAAAGCTATCCAGTAAATTATAATATTTGTTGCGCACAACTGGATCATCGCAGGTCAAATAATCTCTTAGTATTTCAATGGTTTGTATAGACATTTATTTAAAGTATTTACAATAATTACAATTATCATCTTGGGTTACAGTTATTGCCTTTTGTGCTTGAGTTAAGGCTGTTGCTGGTTTTATATTTCTGTTTTCAAAATAGTTGACGATTTCTTTTTTTGCTTTTTCAAATTCAGGCACTTGTAGCAATTGCCCAGGTACTAGTTCTTCAGTTATTGAAATGTTATTTTCAAGACAAAGCAAGCTTAGACCTTCAATGGTGCCATAGACTTGAATAGCTATGTCAAAAACAGATTGCCCAGATATCACTTTAACTTCATTCATTTGTCTAATTCGTTATACTTTTTTTTCCAGTAGTTCAAATTGTCCGACAGTCTTTTTACTTGTTTTCTAAGGCTTTTAATCTCTTCATCTTTTTCATTCTTTAGGGCTTCAAATTTTCGCTCATAATCCGCCTTTAAGTCATCATGTCGGCGTTCATATTCTACTTTCATGTAGTTAAAGCGATCTTCATAACGCAGTTTTAAATCGTCTAAGGCTTCTTGGTACTGATCCATGATTTTCTTAGAGCTGTCGGCCTTTACTTTGCTAACTTCAGCGCGCATCTGTTCGATTTCAGCATTTTTTTTATTGATTTCGGCCTTGGTAGAGCTGCGCTTAAAAAACCAACCTAATAAGGCTGTGAGTATTAAGATCAAGGCTTTACCGATATAATCTGATATAAAATCTGTCATACTTCTATTTTTAAATTTTTAAAGCCTTTAGACAAGTCAATTAATGGGTTTACATAACCGTCAAAATTGAGTTGAACTCTAAGGTTTCTTTTAAAAGCTGTTTTTGTAGTGTTACTTTTTAAATAACTTCTAACACCAAAACCTACTTGAGGAAACTCTTTATATTCGCCTGGGTGTGCTTCAATAATATGATTAACATGTTGTAAGTCAGCAACACCAATAACAAAGTCGCCATTTTGAATTTTTAGTTCATTGGCTTCATCTAGCAATATGTCATTACGCTTATTCATTAGCTTATTTGTCCTGTTCCTGTAAATGCACCTTGATTACTATCTCCAGATATGCTAATTGTAGCTGACTGTAAATAATCTTTTATAGCAGCTACAAGCATATCTGCATAAATCTCTTTAGACGTATCATAATCGTCCTGTTCTATCATAGCATCTGTTATATTTATAATATCCTGCTTAAGTTTTGGGTTGTTCAGTGCCATTAGCTTAATAATTTGTTGGTATTAATATTCATTTCTTTAAAGCTTTGAATATTATCTAAACTAAAACTTCCTGGTCCAGACGGTGTTTGAATTACAGCTGATTGCAAAACTTGAAAAAGACTGTTTAAAATGCTTTTAAGTGATGTTTCAGTATTCTTTAAATTCATTTTCCCGCCTTCGGTTGAAATTTCGCAACCGTCAATAATTACTTTAAAGCTTTCAATTTCGCCATACTTCACAATGCAGGTTTCTTCTGGAGCTCCTTCAATTTCTAAACAAACCACTTGGCTACCTTCAGCTGGCGTAATCAGTATATAATTCTCTAAGTCTTTAGCAACCGAATGAAGTCTTACATCGGTGAGCTTTGGCAACTCTTTCCTATCAACTTCACAAGTAGTCCCTGAAACCTTAGTAACTGTGCCAAGGCTAGTCACTATCTTCCTGCGTTCTAAGGCTTTTAAAGCTTCCTTAAAATTTTCTTTTCCCATCTTTTAAAGCTTTATACTTATTTTGTTGCTTCTTTTTATTCCTACCATAGCATTTACGTCTGTAACTACGCTTTCAATTAAAAAATCACCATCTCGTTCTCCAGTAGGATAGTTAGGGTCGATTAAGCTTAAGGTATCTCCAGCCTTAGTTCTGGGTACACACCAACCGTCTAAATTACCTTCATAACCATCAAATACGATGTTTTTATAGTAATCTTCAGACCAAATTTTTAATTCGCCTTTGTTTAAGTTTAAAGGCGCGTGAAGTGTTCGTTCGCCATTAATGTTTTTGCCAAACTCATAGATCACTTTTTCTGAAGTGCCTTTTTGAAGGCTAATGGCTTTAATTTTAATTTCTTTTTTGTCCTTACTTACGTATTTTAAATCTGAACTTTCTCTGATATTACGGCCAAAAGAATATTGGTGTTTTTTTCCTGAAGCTAAACTTAACATTGTTCCGGCTTTTAATGTTTTTCCATCAAACCAACATTTTATGCCAAACTTTCTTAAATCTTCTAGCACTTCATAAGCAGTGGCATTTTCGATATTTAGCTTACCTAGTGAAATATCGCCGACTTCAAAATTATAACCTGGAGCAATTGCCTTAAGGAGATCTTCTAACTTGATATTGTCAAAGCTTAAATTATATTTCTTGCTTTTTTTGAGCCTACTCATTTCATCTTCGCATTCTATTAAGATTGGTATTTCAGCACCTATATTCTTGATATAACCTACAAATTCGCTTTCTAAATTGCCGTTATATCCAAACTTGATAGTTACAGGCATGTCTTTTTGTATGATATCTAGTAAATATTTACCTCTAAAATCAGTTTGATTATTGATTTTAAACTCTCTAGGTAAACTTATCTTGGCAGTATCCATCAAACTATTTAAAGTGTTTTCTATACGAATACTTTTGAGATTATTTATTTCAAAATCACCAATTTTAACAGATATGTCTATGTTTACATACATTAACTAAAAACATTAAATTCTACAGGTTTTATGCTCTTAGCAGAAAGTATTACCACCAAAGTATCTTCATAGCCATCTAATGGCTCTAAGCGTATAGATGTAAAATAAATAGAATCGATACGCTTGTCTTCAAATTGAGTACCTTCTACATCGATAATGTTGTTAATTTCAAAAAACTGGGTAATTGCTTCTACTTGACTTTGTGGGTAGGTTTTGTTTTCCATATCTACCAAAAGGCCTCTCATTTCTATTTGCCAAGGTCTAGTTCCCCAACGCTCTACAATTATATTATCACTACCGTTAACTTGCGTTTCTATAAGTTGTTTTTTACGGCTAAATTCCATTACTAGTGGTGGAGCCAATACATTTGGGCTTACACTTGTAAGCATTTGTCCGAAGGTAATTTGTTGGCTGTTGTGTTTAAATGTAATCTGTTCTACATCTTCATTTAACGTAGGGTAAAAAGATAAACCATAGTCATTTTCATTAGCATCTACAACGGCCGCATTAAGGCTATTATTTACTGCCATCATCCCAAAGGCGGCGGCGTATCTTGCTGCTAAATCTATAACTATGGTTTCTCTACTCACTTTTTTTAGGTTTTACGTTTAAATGGCCGTTTTCGCCTAGCCAAGTTATTTGTGCTAGTTTCATTGCCCAAGTATCATCGTCCAGTAATTCTGGAAAAGGGATGTGTAAATAAAAGCTAATGAGCGCATCGGCTTTTAGGTACAAGTCACTTCCTTTCTCATAGCTTAGACCAGGGCAAACGTCTAAAGCCTTCTGGACTTTCCCTCTCTAATTGGTATAAGTTCTGCTAAGGCCGAAATAGCTGCATAGTACAAGCCATCATCAGCTAGAATTTCTTCCTTAGAAGTAAGTACACATTGTTTTACCAATATTTCTTGAGCTTTTTTTGGGTCTTGGTTTTTGTACCTTTGAAATTGCCCAACAACCGATCGGTTGGGCACAACAGCTAAGACTTCTAGATGCTCTTCGTAATCGTCATCCTTTGGCAATTCTAACACACGTAATTTATCGCCGTGCTTTGCCTTATATTCTTTAATTACAGCTTCAGATAGCTGTCCTACTTTGTGTTTAGTTTCTTCTTTTTTTGACATGTGAGTATTGTTATGTTTAATTAATTTCCTGCTGTTACGTTTAATTGCACATCTAGCGCAAATAAATCGTATTGATTTTCTAGCCCCATTTCTCCTGTTACATTTCTGCCTTCCGATTGAAATTTGGCTACAATTTTGTCAACTACTATTAAGTTGTATTCATTCACAAACTCTACAGTTAATGTAAAAGGTCTTATGCTTAATAAGTCGCCCCCAGATGCTAATTCTAAAGGCACAGCATCGGCCATCATTAAGGTCATAGATGCCGTTGGCGTAATTTTGCCACGACTCCAACTCGTCGCTCGAGAACCTAAAGTATGGTTTAACTGGTGTTCTTGTTCGTTGCCATATTCAAGGGTCTTCACTTCAATTGGCACTCCGTTAATCTGCACTAGTACATCTGCAGAATCGTAGGCTTTACCGTTTCTGTTTATTCTTGCCATTATTCTCGAGTTTTAAGATTTAAAGTTCCTTCTATCTTGTTAATTGTTCCTTTAGGTACAATGACATAACTTACACGCAAAACCTTTTCTACTAGTAAATCGCTTTCGTTATCTATATTAGCTTTACCATAGCTAATTTCACCACGACCTAGCATGTCTTCAAAAACTTGGTCGCCTATGTCTTCTAAAGCAACTATAGTTCCGCTGGAGAGCTTCCCTGTTTTACTATCTACATTCCATGTGGTTTTTACCTTAGGTAAGTAAGCGCGTCTTAACTCGCGTACCGCTTTATCGGCTACACGACCGTAAGCAATGCTATGTTCATTCATGTTGTTATCTGCATCTAAAACAACTGGAGCACAAACATGATCGTTATTAAAACGTACACCCGCTAAGCCTGTATAATTCACACCAAAAATGTAGCCTTTAGCATCTAAAGTGGCTAATTGATCTGCAATTTGGCTATTGGGTTGTCCCGCAATGCCGGGCTCTAACCATGCATTTCGTGTAGCATCGGTAAGGTTAAACAATTCATTGTTACCAATGTTTTCATGTACCTTCGCTTTTGCCAATACGCCTAGCGCTGTACCTACATCAGCATATTTTTGTGATGCTGCTGGCTTTGTCATGGCGTAATTGTAGTCTTGGCCACAAACTAAACTTACTTTGTCAGCTTCTAAGTCAACTAAATCTCTCAAGTCTAAAACACTAGACGCACTAGTTGCATCTACACCATAGCCTTCTACCAAAATTTGTACAGGCATAAAGTTTTCAAAACTCCAATCGTACAATGCTTGAGCTAAAGGCAATGCGCCACCAACAACAGCAGGAATTCCATCTACATTGGTGGTCATGAAATCTCTATCTAAAGCATTCACAAAGGCTATTTGCTTAATTTCCCCTTTAGCTTCGTTAAGTAAATTTTTTGTCGCATTAAAAGCACCATCATCAAAACCTAAGCTACAATTATATAGATACAGCTTTGTACCTTCACCTGCCATTCTATAAAATTCTGAAACGTGACGAAAAGCAACGCAGCCATTATCTCCATCATATTGTTCATCCAAACCTAATGCTCTAACATCATTTAAATTGAAGACAACCCTAGTCGTTTTAATTTCAAAATCAGGCAAATCATCTAAAAAAGTGAAAACAATTGCACTAACAGCATCTTCACTCCCTAAACGATTGGCGCCTAACTGCCCTTTATCAATTTCAACTCCGTTAAGACTCATCTTTTCCAGCTTTTAGGTCTTCAATTTTATCTTCTATGGCAGCAATAGCCGTTTTACGGTTTTGACCTTCCATTTCATCTTTAAGCAATTGCTCAGCAACTGGCAATTCTTTTACAGTTTCTAAGTGTTCGCTTAACTTTGCTACACTCATTTCGCTAAGGGGTTCTTTATCTTCAGTTTTTACCGCTTGACGGTTTAACGCTGTTAAATTTTCGTCTTTACTCAAGCTGTTTTCTGCTAAATCCTTACGGGTAAAAAATTCACCTTTAGGGTTAACATACAACACACTCAATTTTGGGTAACGGCTAAATATAGCTTTAGCCTGCTTATTGATTTCTTTACTCATGATTTGTTGGTATAAAACCCAGCCTATTGCTAGACTGGGAATAGATTAAACACTTGCACTTACAATACAGCCAATGGCTCTTGTTTTACGTGGCAACACAATGTAATTGTGTCTCACGTTATAGAACCAAGCTTGTAGTTGGGTTCCTGGTTTGTCTTCGTAGTTTTTGGTCATACCAGCAGCTCTAAACATATCTGGCGCATAAAAGGCAGTAGATACTTGGTAGTCTCCCGAAACTGGTTCTGCTCCAAAACTCTTTTTGGTTAGCGTAGATAAAGCCATGTAAGGAGAATCTACATACCAGTAGGTTTTAAATCCATATAAACGACCATTTAATAAGCCACCAACTTCGTCTGAAAACTGACCATTAAACTTGGTTTTTCCTAAAGCATCTTCCAGCAAATCGTTGTAGTGGTCACTACACAAAACTAAAACTCTTCGGTCTCCTGGTATTTTTTGTCCATCAAAGGCACGTTTTAACTTTAAAATATCTTTTAAAGTCATTTTTTTACGCCCTGTACCATCGTCTTCACCGGTTGTGGTTACTATGGGTGTTTTGGCGGTTTCGCTAGCAGGCGTTAAAGCGTGTAATGCTTTATTGTGCTTAACACGCATAATGGCATTACGGTGTTTTTCTTGCACCAATCTAATTTTATCGTAAGCAATGTACTCTAACTCATCATCGGTGACTTTGGTCGCTTTAGTTTTGTAACTATCTAAACTAATAGGAATATCGCCATCGGTTTGCCTTTCAAAGCCAATTGGGTAAGTGGTGTTATTAATGAGCACCTCAGGATCTGCACCCACATCTACTAAGTGAATAATTTCATTTTCACCACGTGTAGCAGTTACAAATCTACTTTCGTCTGGTATTTCATTTAAAAAGGAAGCTTCTTCTGTAGCTCTAAAATCTTGCACCAGGACATCTGTCCAAATTTGCTGATTTAAACCACTCATAAGGCTAGCTTGGGCTAAATTAGTTTTGGTAACTAACTGCACTCCAGTGCCCAATGCAAAAATTCCACTTCCTAAGGCAAAGGAATTTATACCGGTTACAGAACCTAACAATACACCTGCTATAATAGCAAGCAGTAGGTTCATTAAAACTGCTGTAAACTTAATCTTTCTTACTGTTTTCATCTTTATTTATTGTATTTCTGGTTAAACAACTCTTCCCAAGCTTCTGGGTTTTTTGAAGCTAAAACTTCTAAACCTCTAGGGTCTTCTTTTTGCCACTTGTCCCAATCCCAATCTGCACGCGCAGCATCACCAGGTTTAGCACTTTGAATCATACTACCAATGCCTAGAGACTGTTGAGTTGGTTTAGTGCTTTCTAAAACTGCTTGTAAAGCTTCTAAACCAGAAGTTTTACCGATGTTCATAAAGACTTGCTTTTTATCATCGTCTAGCTTGTTTTGTTTAGCATAGGCTTCTACAAGTGTTTTTACTTGACCTTCTTTATGGTCATTGAGCTTTTGTTCTGCTTTAGCTAAAGATGCTTCAGCATTGGCTTTACCAGTTTCAAGTTCATTAAACTTTTCTTGTAAAGCTTCCATTACTGCCGTGTCTGAACTATCAGCAGATACCGCCGATAAGGCAAAGGCGGTAATGATCATTTGTTTCATATTAATTTGACTTTTTTGATTGATACTCTTTTTTGTAATTAATTGTGCATAAGCGTTGTAAACTTCTACAGCGCCTAAAGCATTGGGTTGATCTATTTTAATTTTAGGCTCTACACGTGCTTCTATAATTTCAGAAACAATACCTAAACTTTTGGCTTCATCAGCATCTAGCCAATTGTCCCCATCCATGTAAGATTCTGCTTTAGACTTACTTAAACCCGTGCGTTCAACTAGTTTTTTTACAAAGTTGTTTTGCATCATTTGTAAAAGCTTTGCCTGTTTTTTTAAATCTTTTGCAGTTCCACCGCCTCCAGATCTAGGAGCGTGAATCATGATATAGCCATTTTCTACAATTCTTACTTCTGGTGTAGCCATCAGTAAAAATGCGCCCATTGATGCTGCCAAGCCTTCTACCTCAAGTATTATTTTAGATTTAGATTTATTGATGGCATTATATATTAAGTTACCGTCTATAACAGAACCTCCATAAGTATGTAAGCCTATAGTAATTTCATCAAAATTGCGTTGTAAGCGCTCAAAATGATACATGAATTCAACACCATCACCAGGCCAGATATTACCGTATGCTTTTAAGGTGTTTTCTTGGGTAGAAAAAATCATTAGTTTGCTAATTTTAAAACAAACATAAAGCGAAGTATCTAGCCTAAAAAGATTGCTTGCAAGGCTTGCAACATTTTAATAAACAGAAACTTAACTTTTACATCTTTGTATTAAATGTGTGCATTTAATGAGTAGTAAAACAGCAAAAAGCAAGTTAAAAAGTTTAGCCGAACGCATGTTTATTGAAGATGGTATGACAGCTAAAGCCGTTGCTGAAACCATTGGCGTTACTGAAAAAACCATCGGTAGTTGGCGAAGAATCGGCAACTGGGATGATAAGAGAGCTCAGTTTCTAGCAACCCCACACAACATTAAACGCCAAATTGCTAATGAACTTAGTAGTTTAGTTAATGGTGAGAAATCTACACTTGAAATGAAAGCCATTAATGATGCTATCAAGGCTTTACAATCTATGAGCAATGAAACCTCTACCGAAGTTGTATTTACTGTTTTTAGAGAGTTTGACAACTGGATGGCAGATCAAGACCCTGATATGGCTACTCAGTTTTTAGAATGGCACAAACTATTTTTATTACATAAAGCCCAACAAGAAACCTAATGAGCAAGTTAAAACTCAATAAAACATTAGAAAAAATGCTCCGTAATTACGATGAGCATTGCCGTTCTATTGAGCAAATTACACATGTTAATAACAATGAAAGCCCAGCTGAACGACGTAAAATTCGTTTACAACTAGAGAAAAACTATATCGATTGGTTTGAAGCTATGTTTCCGCAATATGCCAACGTAAAAAGCGCATGGTTTCATAAAAAGCTGGCTAAAATCATTATTAAAAATGATGTAGTTAGTGTATTAGCAGAAATTTACAGGTCTGGTGCCAAGTCTGTACATTTAGATTTAGGCATTCCGATGTATTTATATGTTACCAAAAGGCTTCACTTTATGCTGTTGGTTGGCCAAACTGAAAATAAGGCAAAAAAATTAATTAGCGACATACAAGCGCAGCTCACTCACAACCGCAAGTTTATTCATTACTACGGCAAAAAATTCAAATTTGGCGATTGGAGTAATGGCGACTTTACAACTACTGATGGTATTAAATTTATGGCCATTGGTGCTGGACAATCCCCAAGAGGTTTACGGGAAGGTAACCAACGCCCCGATTATATTGTTATTGATGATATTGATACGGCTAAACGTTGTAAAAATGAAGACTTAAGCCAAAAGCTATTAGAGTGGGCTTGGGAAGACTTACGCGGTACTTTTGATGAAGGTAGTCAGTTTAGACGCTTTATTGTTGCTAACAATAACTTTCATAAAAACACGCTCATCAATCAGCTTAAAATAGAGTTTGAACAATACAACCAACGCGCTCGAGAAAATAACTTCGATAAAAAACACTATATTGTTACAGTTCCAGCGGTAAAAAGTTTAGAAACTTTTGAACCTAACTGGCCAGAAAAAACAAATGCCGACTACTGGCGTGAAAAATACCTCACAACGCCTTACCGAAGCTTTATGCGAGAATACATGCACAAGCATATTGTAGAAGGGGCGATTTTTAAAAATGAGCAAATACAATTTAAACCACGTAGGCAATTTAGATCTTATGATGCTTTAGTCTTTTATGGCGACTTGTCTTACAAAGATGCCGGCGACTATAAAGCAATGGTCCTTATGGGTAAAACTGGGCGTGAATTTCATGTCCTCGATTGTTTTGTACGCCAAACCAGCCGTAACAATGTAGCGCATTGGCTCTATGATTTTGTTGAAGACAACAACTTGCTCAACTACAATGTCAGCTATATGATTGAAGGCCTATTTGCTCAAGACGAATTTGTAAATGATTTTGACCTTGAGGGCGATGGCCGTGGTTGGTATATTCCTGTAGTGGCCGACAACAAAACCAAGACAGGTAAATTTGACCGTATTGAATCTATGGCGGGTTACTTCGAGCGTGGCAACGTTTATTTTAATGAGCAACTAGAAAAGTCGCCAGATTGTCAAGAACTCATTAATCAACTTTTAGCATTTCAAAAAGGAAGCGGCGCTCATGATGATGGACCAGATGCTATGCAAAGCTGCATTGCTAAACTCAATACAGCAGCTATCATTAACTCTGTACCTCCTAAGGTAATGAGCCGAAAACAATGGATTAATAAACAAAAAAACAGGTACTAATGTTTTTACAAGAAGAAGATTATAGCGCGCTTATACGTGATGAAATAAAAGCCCTTTTACAAGAAGGCTACAGCTCTACAAAAATGAAAGCTGCAGAGCAAATGGCCATACATCAGGTTAAAAATTACCTATCTGGTAAATATGATGCTCAAAGCATATTTGAACAAGAAGGAACTAACAGAAACAGCCATATTGTTATGATTACAATAGACCTCGTTTTATATCATTTATACACTTCTACAATTCCTGACCGTATGCCAACCATAAGAGCCGAACGCTATCAAGATGCTATCGACTGGCTCAAGTTAGTTGCAAGTGGAAATGCTATGGCTGATTTACCTAAAATAAACAAAGCTAATGGTGATGCTTTAAACGGTATAAGAATTAGCAGCAAGTACAAACCTAATAACCATAAATGGTAATTAATCATTGATTAAATTCATTTTAAATGAACGCATATAAGCAACATAAAAACGGATTATACCTACCAAAAGCTAAAACCAGCACTCGTAAAAAAGTAAACCCTAAAGTCGTTGAAATTGTAGAAGGCTTTAAAGATCGCTCTAGAAAAGATATTAGTAAATGGCGAAAAGCCATACAATTTACTCAGCTTACAGATAAGCCAAGGTTTCAAGACTATCACGACCTAGTCGATGATTTAATGACCGACGGCCACCTGCAGTCTCAAATCATGATGCGATTATCGGCAACACTAAATACAGACTTTCATGTTATTAATAGAAAATCAGGCGAAGAAAATGAAGAGCTCACCTTTTTATTTCGTCAAAAATGGTTTTTCGAATTTTTAGAAACGGCCTTAATGCAAATTATACGTGGTTTTCAACTCGTTGAGTTTACCAGCTTTGAAGGTTTTAAAGTTGGCTTAAACACCATACCACAACGCCACATTATACCCACCAAATCTAAAATTGTTCCTGACTTATCAGTCACTGATCAGTATATCAATTTTGATGATCCTAATTTTGATGCTTGGCTTTTAAAAATGGGTAAGCGCAATAACTTAGGTTTAATCAATAACATTATACCAGCTTTAATTTGGAAGCGAAATGTAGAGCAATCTTGGGCAGAGTTTTGTGAGCGTTTTGGTATTCCGCTTATTACCGCAACCACACCAGCTCGAGATAATAAAACCATAGACGAAGTTCACGACATGTTAGTTGGTGTTGGTGAGGCATCTGTTGGTACATTCCCGCAAGGCACCGATATAAAACTACATGAGGCTAATAGAACTGATGCTTTTCGCGTTTACAAAGAATTTATTCAGCTCAATACCGACGAAATAAGCAAAGTCTTAGTCGGCTCTACCATGCTAAGCGACCAAGGATCTAACCGAAGCCAAACCGAAGTTCACGAACGTAGCTTGAACGAAAAAATAGCCGCTTCAGATAAACGCTCAGTCATGTTTATGGTAAATGATCAACTTTTACCTCTTCTAAGATGGCATGGCTACAATATTTCTGATGATGATGTATTTGAGTTTAAAACCGCTGAACAGGAAGTTGAACTCAGTAAACTATGGGAGATTACTAATGGTTTACTAGCTCAAGGTTTTAATGTAGAACAAAACTGGATAAGCCAAACCTTCAATATTCCCATTGAAGGGGAACGCGTTGTAAAAACACCAGCGCAAAATCCTGAAAAAAAAAAGAATAAACCCAGCAATCTAGCCCAAAACTTTACCGATAAATATCCCGTTAGCTGTTGTCCTGAGCATTTACCAACTGCTGCCTGGAGCAATAGCACTTCTAAAAAGTTAAAACAGCTCACAGAACAACTTGCCTTAGGTATGCTCTCTCAAAGTGATGTAAAAGGTATTATAGGGCAACTGATCGTTACAGAAGCTTTAGCGCTCAACAAGGGCTTATACAACGGCTTTGGCTTAGCAGATAGCTACACTGGTCAAGATAATTTGGTGCTGCAAATGATGGAGTACAATATCTTCGATTTTGCAGCTTCAAAAACAGAAGCCAGAAGTTACGCCGTAGCCCAGCGACTTATCGATTATGAAAATGGTCAATTGAAAAATCGCAGCGAGTTTCTTCAGCAATGTTTACAAGACAACGAGATGCTGAATACCAATTATTTAAAAACTGAATACGACACAGCCATTGCCACAGGCCAAAATTCAGCAGCTTATGTACGTCAAATTAAAGATGCCAAAGAAAACGGTAATAAATGGGTACAATACCAAACCATTGGCGATGATGCGGTGCGCAGTTCGCACCGAGCCTTAGACGGTAAAGTCTTTAACATCTTAGAACCTGGTAACAAAAACATTTATCCGCCAAACGGCTATAATTGCCGTTGCGAGCTCGTGCCTTACACAGGTCAAGTAAATAACGTTAACCAAATGACATGGGACAAAGCTGAAGGCGTATTGGCTAATTCTGACAAAAACTATGTAAAAAGCGGTTTTAACATTAACCGTGGCGACCTCAAACAAGTCTTTACCCAAAAACAATTTTATAGGGACATAAAAGGCCTGCCTGATAAGATAAACGATATGAGCTTTGATCAGTATGGGCTAAAAAGTTTTAGTGAGCTTAAAGGAAAATATCCTAAACTTTCATTAGACGATAGCATTACAGCAAACAACGTCAAAGAACTGTTTAAAGGACTAAAGGAAAACGATAAGCTTATGGGTTTTGATGATTATATGGGAAGGAAAATGACCATTAGCAAAAAAGCTTTTGACAAACATACTAAAGGAAAGTATGTGAATTCAAATGAAAGAAGACATCAATTATTTCCACTACTAAAAACTATTTTAAAAAAACCAGATGAAGTCTGGTACAATAGTACTGTAGCAAACAAGTACCAATCTAGATATATTAAATTCTTTAAAGATGAATATATTGTAGTGGACTGCTACTTAGACGAAAAACAAGGTTTGAAAATTAAAACTTGGTATCAAAATAAAATTGATGAAAAGCAGCTTAGGAAAGGATTAAAAGTAAAATAAGGAAAGGATTTAAAGAAACCGTCCATGTAAGGCCAGAGGGAGTATTCAACATTTGCTTCCTTGTCGCATTAAGTGTTTATTGAAGGCTTCTTTAAATCCCGACAATACAAATATACAAAATAATAAGTTATGAGCGCAAAATCTAAAATTACCCTACTTATGGACTTGTCCGACAAGCTCTTTAACGGCAAACTCGATAAAATGACGAGCAAGTTTGATAAAAAAATAGATAAACTTGGCGAAAAGCTTGGTATGGAAAATGCTACTCAAAAGCTACAAAAAGGTATAAAAGTCGCTGCCGTTGCTGGTATGGCCGCGTTATCTACACTAAGTTATAAAGGCGTACAAGCCGCTGAACGTTTTGATTCTGCTTTTTTGCCCATTAGGCAGCTTAACCTTGACAAATCTAAAGATGAACTGGATAGTTTTAGAGAAGGAATCAGAACAGCTTCTTATGAAATAGGGACTAACTTAGAAGCTTCTACCAATGCGGTTTACGATCTGCAATCAGCCACAGGATTATATGGAGACGACGCCATAGATGTATTTAAAAAAGTAGGAAGATACTCCGTTGCTACGGGCGCTAACATCAACGATGCCATGAACTCCACCACCAAAGCCATGAAAGCCTTTGGACTAGAAATTGACCAAATAGACAGTTTACTAGAAAGCAACGCCAAAACCGTACAAACCGGTATTACCACTTTTGACGAGCTCGCTAAAGTACAAACCGAATATGCCGGTGCAGCTAGCGCAGCTGGACAAGGAATTGATGAAGCTAACAAAGTCTTTGCTATGTTTACTTCTATTGCCAAAAACTCCGATGTGGGCGCTAACATGGCTAAAACATTTTTTCAAGGCTTAGGACAACAAGCTGATAAATTTGAAGATGTACTTTCTGTACCTGTTTTCGATGAAAATGGTAGTATGCGTCAAGCCGATTCTATTTTAAAAGATGTAGCTAAACGCTTTGAAAGCATGAGCCAAAAAGAAATTACGCAAGCCATAAACAAAATAGGTGGGCCAGAAGGTTTACGTGGTGCATTGGCAAAAGTTTCTACTGGAGCAGAAGACATGCTAGCTACCTTTGATGCTTTTGATGCTTCACAATTTAGCCTTGAAAATGCCTTGGCTAATGCTGAAGGCGACTTTGGTAAGATGAAAGAAATCTTTTTTAACCGTATAGATATTGTACTAAGCAAATTTGGCGAAAAAATTATCCCTATGCTGGCTAAACTTTTTGACACTTTAACACCTGTTTTAGGTTTTATAAACGACAACCTAGATTGGTTGCTCCCTGTTTTTGGCACATTTATAGGCTTACTGGGCGCAGCTGCGGCCGCTATGTGGGTACTTAACTCCGCCATGTTTGCCAACCCTATTGTTTGGATAATAGCATCAGTAGGCGGTCTTATTGCGCTTATTGCAGTTGCTATTAATAAATTTGACCAATGGGGAGCTGGTATTCTTGCCCTTATGGGACCATTAGGCTGGCTCATCATTACCATTAAAAAATTAGGCGAACATTGGGACAGCATTGTTGAAGCTTTTAAAAGTGATGGTATTCTCGGTGCATTTAAGCAAATAGGCTTTGTTTTGCTCGATGCTATACAAACACCTTTAGAACAAATCATGGGATGGATTGCTAGTTTTGATATGGCACCAGACTTTATTAAAGATGCCCACAAGAAAATTGTAGCAATGGGCAATGTGCTCGATAAAAAATTTGGTAAAGATAAAAACCAACAAGAAAGCCAAGAAGAAGAAAGCCTGCTTGATAAAGCCACTGAAAACAAAAATGGCAGCCCTGTTAAGCCTAACAATTTAGAAAACACCATTAGCGGTGTAAACAAATCGGCTACCAGTGCTAAAAGCATTAATATTAAAATAGATGCACTAATGAAAGGCGATGTGAATGTAAATGAAGGCAACGGTAAGCAAATGAACTTTAACGAGTTTGAAAATCTGTTTAATGAAATGATGATGCGTATTGCCCGCAACGCAGAACTAAGCTAAAATGAACAATGTAAACTTTCAAGGCAAAAAAGAGTTTTATCATAAACTCAATAAACTAGCGACACCGCAATTTAAAAAACTATTGGTAGACGAAGCGGGCATTCGGGCTTTGCGTTTTAGCAAAAACACCTTTAGAAAAAAACGATTTATAGATAAAGTAGCTGAGCCATGGGAAAAACGAAAACGAAAAGCTCGCGGGTCTACCTTAGTACAATCGGGTAGGCTAAAACGCTCAATTCGCATTATACGCAAAGGCAGGTTTTATGTTAAAATTGGCACCGATGTCCCTTATGCCCAAATACACAATGAAGGTGGTAAAATAAATAAAACCGTAACTGTAAAGCAACACAAAAGAAAAAACAGAAGCAGTACAAGACGTAGAGCAACAGGCGTAAGCACCGTTAGATCACACACCCGAAAAATGAATACCAATATACCCCAAAGACAGTTTCTGGGACCTTCTAAATTTTTAGCCAGAAGTATAGAAATGGGTATGAAAAAAAGATTAGACAAACATTTAAAATAAACACCTATGAAAGCCTTTTATTTAGCCTTACTACAACACTTTGAAGACCATAAACAAGACTTTATCGATGCCCAATTAAAGCCTATAAAAACTATCGATTTTTATGCAGGACAAGACCAAGACCCCGAAAACTTTAATAACCTCTTTTTTCCTGCATTATTTTTCTCGTGGAACATTAACTACGATAATAATCCAGAAAAGCCAACGGCTGTTTTAGAATTTAGACTGGTTTATGAAAACTTAAGAGATACCTCTAACTTGAGTCTTAATAAAGAAAAAGCCTTAGCCTTTTTTGATACCGCCTGTTTAGTAGATGCTTTATTGAAAGAATTGAATATAAAAGAAATGGGCGCTTTGCATTTGGTAAGTGAAGGCTTAGAAGTAGAGCCTACGGTAACCGATGTGTATTTACTTAATTACGAAGCTTTATATTATGCTAATGAGAAAACCAGAATACGAGAACTACAAGAAGGAAATATTAACGATGTAATACTTAATAGCCATTTAAAGGCCAAAACAAATAAAGTTAATCGGTTTCAGGATCTTCTCTAACTTTTCTACCTTCTATAAACAGGTAGCCACGTTTACGCTCTACTTTTAAGACGTGTTTTCCCATCTTGTCATATTTGTTTTTAAAACTTTCTTTAAAAAAGGTTTCTACAGCTTTTTTATAAACTTCTGGTATAGACTCATCTTTAAACCTAAGCCCGTATAAGCTTCTGTACACCTCTATGGTAGTTTCTCTGGTATCTTGGCCAGGATGGTTATTATATGCCCTAAAGACTTCACCACGGGTTTTATTAGGCGATGTTTGCCCAATACTGAGCATAGGTAAGAGTATAAGTAGTATGTATAATAATGATTTCATGTTTATAGTAAAACAAAAGCTATGCCGAAATTTGAATATCGTTAATATAAATTAAAATCGCTTCATGTAGTAATTCTGAAAGCTCAAGCTTAATCTTACTATAGGTTGAAATATTTAAACCTACCACAGTAGCAACGTAAAAACAGCCGTCTTTTTTAACTGTATACTTATAAATTATATTGTTTACTTTAATTTGATGCATAGTGCAATATAAAAAAACCCGCCAAATTTTGGCGGGTGTAGTTAAACATTAAATTGGGTCGAAATAGCGTATTTTTACTTTATCTAGTTTTTCTATAAACATTTTTTTTCGAGCTTCACCGCTTAAGGCTGGATATGTTTTAGGGTTGAGAAAATCTAATAAAATTTCTTGAGCTATCTTCCAGCCACGCAGTTCGTGCATCTTGAGCCGCATTTGGTCTAAATGCTGTTCAGTATTGTTTTGGCTTGAGCTGTCTTTTTTAAAGCCTATTACAGTTCTATCTTGCATTGTCTTGAGCTTTTAAACGTTCTACTTCTTTTTCTATTTCTAAACTATTGCCGTGATTGTTACAAACGCTGCAAGTAATTAGCTTTCGTACTAGCGTTTCACGTTCTATCAACACAATAGATTTGCGCTTTTCGTGGTGTACATGGTCACAACGTAAGTTGGTGCGTAAATACCAATGTAAAGGCGACTTTTGAGCCCACTCTTTGGCATACTGCGCCATATCTGTGGCGTTTCTGAAATATTTGGTTGCTCTCATAGTGGTAGATTTAATTGGTTAGACTGCTTTAAATTTCTACTACCGTTTATAATAAGCTGTAAGCCTTTAGCATTGGTAAACCAAGAAGGATGCGTACCACCATAGACGTGTATCTTAATAGCTAATTGTTGTTTTGCATTAAGCTTCTTAGCAGATTGGCTAGCATCTGTTGTAGTACGGATAGCTCTGTGTATATCATTAATATTATACCACAACTTACCTTCCTCTACACAAATGGTAGTGACCATATAATCATTTAGCTTGTAATAATTAGGAACCACATCTCTAGCATCTATAAAATCTGCTTGCTTATTGCCTGAGTTGTAATAGCCTTTTTTACGAATAGCAGGTAAAACTTCACTGGTTACCCATTTACGGAATGCTTTGGCTTCGGGTTTTCTACTCTGAAAAATGAGATTATACAAACCACTTTCATTAATGGCTTTCATTTTTCTTTTTTGAGTTGTTCCATTAGAGCTGGTGTAACTAATAGTTACATCAGCTTTTTCATCACTATCTAAATTTGATGTTGCTTTTCTCGAATTTTTAAGATCGAGAGCTTCACAAATGTCTTTAGCAATAAAAAAAGGTTCTCCTGAAATAAGAACGCTTCTTACTTCATCTTTTGTGGCACTAAATTGAAATGCCATAGGCTCATTTATAGACTGAACTGGTCTTTTACTTTCTGTTGTCATATCGAAAGTTTATTAAAAGGCGAAGCCCCGCCTTAGGTTTGACAACACGACTCAAGAGTCGGATTACTCTACTTTCGTTTGAGTGAACCTTAACGGGGCTTCTATCGTTAAAAAAAATGTTTCAAGATTTCTCTTGAACCGTGTTGTCAGAAGCAAATATACAAATTATATTTAATTTACTATATTTAACTTTACAACGTTGGGCAGTTTTATTGCTCCTTAATTAAACTTGGACACTAAGCCGCTTTAAATAGCGGCTTTTTTTAATACTGCAAGAATTGGGTTTTTACTCTGGTTTATTTTGAGCTTTCCATTCCATTAAAATCTTTTTGGCTTCTGGATGCTTATATAGATTCTCTTCATGCACAACTCTTCGGTTAATCTCGATCTGTAGTTCAATCAATTCTTCGGTGGTGCAAGAATCCACTATTTCTCTTGCTGAAACTTCATAATACGTTCTTCTAGTTATTGTTGGCATTGTTATTTGGTTTTTGCACTTCGACTCCGCTCAGTGTGACATTAATGTATTGAGTTAAAATCATCTTCCCAACGGCGCTGGTTTAAGTAAGCTTCTGGGTTGGCTTTGGCCACACGTGTGCGTTTTAAATAGCCATTGTAGGCAGATATGCCTTTTATAGCTTCTAGCTTGTCTGCCTTGTTGAGTTTGTTCCAAGCGGCCTCAGCTTTTAGCTTTTTAATTTTGTGGTTGTAGGCTTTGTAAAAAGTTTCAAAGCTTAAATCTACAGCACCGCGTTCTATTTTAAATCGCTTTTTAAAGTCTGGTTCGTTAAGCCATACGCCTGTCATCATCGCTTCAAATGCGGGAAACCTTCCAGAAAATAACCATTTGGCTTGTTGTGGGTTTAATCGCCCGCGAATAATTTTAAAGGCTGTTATATCGCCGTTTAAATTGTATTTAAATTCAAAAGCAATGTCGGTTTCTTTACCTGTTACGGTGTAGATGGTTTCCATTTTAAGACTTGATTTTTTTAGGTTCTACATCTATGTAAGTGCTATCTGGACAACAGCCTATGTATTGTTTAGGTATCTCTTCAATATTTAATTTTCCGCAGCCTGTACATATTTTAAGGCTGTCTTTGTTTTCTTTTATTTTTGGTATAAGGTGTATAAGCTTAGACCAGAACGCATCAATTTCAGCTGGTGTAAAATGACGTGATCTAAGTCTGCTATTAATACGGTTTACACGTTTTACGGTTTCTTCAAATGTTATTTCTGCCATTTTATGCTAGTTTTTGATTAAGATTATTGCTCAAGCTTGTCAGTAAGCTTTTACGGTATTCGTTTTTATCAGGGAAGTGTTCTAATAATTCGTTTATGATAATTTCGAGTGCCCAAGCTTCGTGATACTTTAAGCTGATGGCTTTGGTTTTAGTTTCGAATAAATTGGCTTTTTTAATGATGCTTTTAGCCTTAGAACTGAATTTTTCGGCTAAATCATAACCAATAGATTTATAAACGTTTTCGCGTTTGTCTAAGCTTACAGGTAAGTCCCAAAGCATCTCTAAGAGACGATCTAGCGCAATAATAGTATCGGGCTTTAGTTGTAGTTTAATTTTCATTTTAACAATCGGTTTTAGGTTGAGAGAGTTGGCGGCCACAATCAAGGCAAAATATAGCGGTGGTCTCGCAGTTGGTATGGCTGCTTATACTTTTTTTGTGTGTATGCTCGTGCTTACAATCATCAAAAAAACTTGGGGCTTGAGGCTTTTTGGCGTTTAATTTTTTGAGCTCTCGTGCTGCGGGAATGCCTAAATATTCGTGAAATGTGCGATAACTGATATGGTACTTAGGCTCTATATGCTGCCAGTAGATTTCTTTATAATACATGTTTTTGAAATTATGTAACTTGAGTGTTAGTTCTTGTATTTCAATAATTCGCTTGTAATAGTTAATTTTATTATACGCCATACCAATTTTTTATTACTTTTGTTAGAGTGGTCTAATTCTCTAATCCTGTTTCATCTGGTATGGCGCAGGATTTTTTATTTTTCAAGCATCTTTAAGACATCTAAATAAGCTTGCCTTTGATTTTTAAGTGCTACTTGAACTAAAGCTCTAGGAGCGTTAACTTCTACATTGGCGTCAGGAAGTTTATAAACTTCATTGTTTTCAATGCTTTCGATTTTCTCTAAAATTTGGGATTTAATAGTTTTCATTTGGCGCCCATTTTTTTACCTAGCATAGATTCTAGGCAATTAATTATGGTGTTAAGCTCTTGCACGCTCATACTTTGTAAAGGTTTTTTTACTGGGCTTTTAGCACTTTTTAAAAAGTTACTTAAGCGCTCAAGATCGGCCACTTGGCCGTGTCTTGAGTGCTGTTTTGTCCAACCAATTTGCCGCAACAAAGACAATATATAGCGGTGTTGCTGGTTGTTTTTATTAAAAGTAGCCCAATTAATCTGCAAGCTTGATATTAAGGCTTGTGCCTCGTCTTGCTTGAGCTCTAAACTGGTGGTGGTTCTACCTTTGGTAAATTGATAGACCAACTCTTGTTTTAAATCTGCATCATAATGACAAAGCTGATGTATTAAGCGTCTTTGTTTTGCTGATGTTTGCGTTAGTGTTTTCATAGTTGATATGTGGCTTTAGGTTTAATATTATAAGCCTCAACAGCTTGTATATGCTTTTGAAATGTTGCTATTTGCTGTGTACTTAGTTCAGCCTTAGCAACCCAGTTACCGTTTTGATCCTTGATCACTTCATGACCATCTACGGTGTAACGGCTGTCGTCTAATTGTTCAATTTGTATGGTCATCGGTTTCGTTTTGTGAAAGATTATTTAGATAATAGGCTAGGCTAGAAAAGAAATTGATAACGCCTTTGTTTAGCCGTTTGCTTTTAGAGGTACGCTTGTACTTTTGTTGTTCTCTAGCGTCTAATAGTTGTCTATTACAGGTGTTTTTGACTTCATCTAATGTCCATAAATCAAAATCAACGCTTATTTTCTTTTTTTTGCCATAACTATTCTTCCATTGTTTTTTTTAGATTTTCAAAAAATATATCTGCATGACGCTGATTAAAATTTTCAAATGCGCTTTCTGCTAAATTTTCGATTTCATGCTCTAATTTAGTGGCCATTTTAACGCCATTTATTCTAGTTTCTACGTTAATACCGTAGGTGTCGTTTTCTTCAGGTAATATTTCAGTTACCAATACTTGGTGGTTTTTATCCACCTTAAATATTTTTGCAAACTCCATAACTAAAGACTTGAAAATTGAAGTGAAACATCTTGCCATTTGCCTTGATCATCACGCACGTGAAGTCGGCAATACATGCTAGAACCAGTTACTTTTTGGCATTCGTCTAGTTTATCAAACTCGCTTATAAGGTTATCGTCACCCAGTTCGCGCACTTGACGGCGTGCTTTGGCTAAAAGCTTCGGGTCATATTCCATTTTAGAATTTTTGATCAGTAAGCCGTCCAAGATGTTATAAAGACCTTTGTTGCGTTCTGCAAACTTTGATTTGAAAATGTCTCTAATGGCATTAATGTGCACCATAGCTTCATCGGTAAATTCAAATCGCTCTTGCCGATCAACGGTTACCTTGATATTATCTGCTTCATTTTTTAGTGTGAAGCTGTTAACGGTTTTCGGTTCTTTACCGTTGATTTCGTACATGCGTTGGTAGAGTTTATTAGCTTCAGTAATGCTATAAGCTTTAAGTGCTTGTAACTCATTATGAAGCTGTTTAAACTTACTAGCTGAGTGTGCCAAATAGTTTTCTTTATCGGCTTCATATTCTTTTTTGGCTTTGATTTCAGCTTGTTTTTTAGCCTCTTTACGGCGTTTAATTTCTTCCTGCAGATCCTTTTCAGAAAGTGTAGATAAATCTAATGTTGGGTTTTCTGTGTTCATTTTAATATCAATTTAAGTGGTTAATAATACTTCGTTTGCTGGGTCTAAAAGCGCATCATATTGCGTAAATACACTGTCGTGAACCTCGTGCCAATCAATAAGCTCTGCCACATCAAACAGTGCTGTAATGCGCTCTTTTTGTTCGTTTTTTATGGCATCTTTAAGCTTTCTAATTAGCATCTTAGCTTGGCTTTCATTATTCATAAATGCTGGTTTTAGTTGATGATTTTAATTTTTCGGGCATTTTTTAAAAGTGATTTTGGGTAGTGATTGGCGATAAGGCAAATTTTTTCGTCGTAGAAATCACGCGTTGTTTTGGTATCTATTTTACCGATATAAGGCTGTATTTCTTGTAAAAATTCGGCTTCAAGCCTTCTGTATTCTTGTAAAAACCAATTGAAATAAGCGGCATTGGCTAGTATTTTTTGAAGGTCTTGTTCGTTAACAGAAATAATGTCTGCATAGGTGAACCAAGTTTCAAATAAAATGCCTTCATAAGCTTCAGGGCTGTACTTTAATAGGTTTGAAATTGTCATGGGTTTAGGATTTTGGGTGTTTATTGAACTTTACTCCAGTATTTAGCAGCTCCTTCTTGCCAAATGGTAAAGGGTTGGCCACCGCCATTTAATCTGCCGCCTGGGAAAGCTTTAAAGCCTTCGACAAATATCTTGAGGTCTACATCATAGCGTATAAAATCTGCTAAAGCGCCTTTTGGGTTTTTGCCCTGGGCATGTGAAAGGAATAGCAATCCTTTGCCCTTTTTTTTCATCAGCTCCTTGAGCTGTTTGTACTTTCGGCGGTCAACACCAGTATATTGTACCGAGTCAACAATTAAAAAGTCTGGGCTTTTGTGTTTTTTCATGCGCTGGAGCATATCATCCCAAGGTTCTCGATCTAAGAGGATAAATTCTTTTTCTACAGCGTTCATGTAATGGCGTTGCATAGCCATTTGAAAGGTGTGTGAAACGCCTTCTTCCATAGAGTTGTAGGCCACACGACCAAAGTTGCACAAGTATTTAGCAAATTGTATCATCATATCGGTTTTGCCGTTGCCTGAATCGCCCCAAATTATTGCGCTAAACTCTTTAGATGGGCATCCGAATGTGTCGTTCCATTCGTCTTTAAAAGGCATGGTTTGAAATTTTTTGTTTAAAACATTGCTGACGCTGTACGCTCGCTTCATATTATGCTTGATTTATTTTGATAGCGTGTATTTTTCGTTTAACACGTCTTAAGTCGCCTTCGCAGTCTTTCCAGACTTGCTTCATATCTTCCTTTTCAGTCACGCCGTTGACGTGGCAGATTTGCATGACATCTTGCTGGGTGAGGCCGTTGAGCTCTACGAACTTTCGACCAATACGGCTAAAAATTTCTTTGTAGCCTTTTTTGTTCAGCTTCAATCCGCGACGTATGCGTTTTTCTAGGTGATCTGTGGCGCACATCACGATGGCGCAGTCATCTTCTAGTTGATTGTAAAGCGTGATAAAAAAGTAAAGCACTTGGTCGGTCACTTTGTCGAATTCATCTAAAAGTAGAATTGGATCTTCTTGCTGTTTTAGATTTCTTACGACTTCCATCATCATATCATTGATGGTTAAGCCTGTATAATCTCGACCCATGGCGCTCAATAACTCCTGAAGGAAAGCTTTACGATTCCAGAACTCGTTACATTGCACCATATAAGCATTTTGATTGCTGCGCTCGTACTGTTTGAAAGTTTCAGTTTTACCACTTCCAGCAGGTGAAACCACCGCATAGACTTGATTGTTCATTTGAGCATCGATTAAAAGACTGTTTAAAAGCTTATAATCTACCGTTTCAATCACTTGCCAAGCGTTTGGTCTAAAATCTATCTGTCGGGCAATGGTTCGCCATTTGGTATCGGCGATGTTCTCCCAGTTGTTGTTTAAGACTTGACTGATAAGCGCAGAACTCACGCCTTTAAGTCGGTTGGCGGCTTTGTTTTGTCCGCCAACGCGCTCGCAATATTGGCGTAATGCATTTTCAATTTGTTGCTTCTGTGAATTGTTCATATCTTTGGTTTTTGCATGTTAGCCCTTCGGGGCTTTTTTTGTTTATACTATTTTTTCTGATAGGTTGACTTCTACTTCTTGATTGAGGTCTACTTCATCATCCCAATCTTGGTTGCTTATGGCCTTGGTGTACTGGCCAATTTCGCCTTGGGCTTTCTTTTTGCGTCCTTTTTTGCTTCGCTCTATACCTTTTAGGTTTGGTTTATTAAGGCCTTGCTGTTCTGCCGTCATACCATGCTCAAAAAGAATGTCTTCCATTTCGTCACGTGCAGATCGACGTACTTTTTTAACCTGATCTGTAACTTTCTTGATGTGGCTAGCTTCAAATTCTTCTTGTCCCTGCATACCTCTAGAAACTTCTAGTTTAGTAGTTGCCGCGGTTACAAATCGAAGTCCTAAATTGGTATCTTCAAAGAGTCTGATTTCGCTCATGTCTTCAGGATCAAACTTCACGACGAATTTTTTACCGATAGACTTTTTGAGCCAGTTTAAATCTGGCATACCGTCTTCGGTGTAAACCATATAATGGTATTCTGCCTTTTGCTCTTTAAATGAAAGTCCTGAAGCGTTAACCGTGATTGGTTTTTTGCGCGTAACCCAGAACATATTAACCATATCCCAGATTTCAACCGCTTTGGTGTCTGGATTTTGGCTTTCTAAATACATGTCAATACGCGGTTTTCCTGTTTTGTGGTGTGGTGCTGAGTTCCACTCTTTACGGCGCGCTTCGTAAACCTTCTTAATGTCCTCAAGGCTTGGTAAATTGGCTTTATTGGCCAGTATAAACTCCATATTAGCCTTGCTCTCTTGCTTTTTAGCGGTAATATTTTGGCCCGTAAAGAACCAATCACGCTTTAAATATTGTTGCTGAAAGCGGCTAAATGCGCTTTCTATGGTCTTCGATTTACCGTTATAAGGCTGTGTCGCGGTCTGAATACGGGCAATTTTGCTTAAGAAATCGCCAGATTTCAGCTTACCGTGACCGCCTTGGTTGTCATATTTAATTTGATAAGGGCGATAACCTGCGGTTTGAATAGCCATTTTATAAGCTGAATACTGCGCCTGATAATCTTCTGTTTTACTGATGTGATAGCCTAAAAAGACTTCGCTGTAAGCGTCCATCACTTCATAAACTTGTACGGTTTTAACTTCGCCATCTTCATTTAAGTAGAAATAGTTAAGCTTGGTACCATCTGAGAACCAAAGGCTATCTCTAAAGGCAGGCATTTTGGTTTTAAACTGGTAGCCAAATTTTTCTTTTGCCGCTAATTCGCCATAACGGTGGCCATACCAAAGCGGCATAACCTCTTCGTCGTAAATGAAGTTGTAAAAGGTCTTTTCTTCTTTGATATGCTTCCAGCCTTGTTTATCGGCTTCTTTATTGTATTCTGCGTGAAGCTGTGCCAAGTTAGCACACTTGTTGACTTGATTAGACCAACGCGCTAGCGCCCATTTGCAAGCATCGCCGTTAAGTTTTTGGGCAGATGTGTTTAAGAAATTGCCATGAATTAGGCTTTCGTAACCTTCTTTTTTATACTGATTGTATTTGCTTTTTAAGCGTCTCCAGTTAGAGGGTAATTTATGTTTGTAGGTATGATCTGGTAAGTTGCTGACTGCTTTTGCAATTTCTTTCCAAGCTCTAATTTTACCCCCAAACTTTCTGCAGGTTACAACGTTTGTTGTGATTTCGTGGCAAGTATTGAGAATCATTGCCGTATGTGTGTATTCAAGCTATTTATCTTCTGGGAGTGCGTCGCCGTTGTCTAACTCGTAAGTATCTCTGTAGTATTTTTCGGCCTTATAATCGGGCTTTATGTAGTCTCGAAAATTGATGTATTTTACTAAATCGTAAGGATCTTTGCCCTTGAGCGCTTGACGTATTTTTGATTTGAAACGATCGGGAATGCTTTCGTAAGCCACTAAAGCTCTACGGCCATTGCCGCCTGTGCATAAACGCTTCATTTTGTTGCGCCTTAGCAAAGCTTTGTAGTTGTATAAACTCATAATATTGGCAACTTCATAAAGCCATTTGGCTTCAACGCAAAGTGTATGTTGGTAATATTCAAACATAAATTCTTGTTTTATAAAAAGCTGGTCTTTGCCAGCGGTCACGATTTTATACTTATGGTTTAAGTGCCTGTTGGCTCTTGTTTACCCTGAGCGGTGTGGCATTAGTTCCTGCCAAGCGGTTCAATGCTTTGGCAGGTTTTTACTACATTTACGGTGTCTAATCAAAATGCATTTTTATGATCTTAAAGATTGAGGCTTTCCTAGTCTTTGACGTACACCCTCAAGAAGCCGAAGACAATGAGGACTACAACAATTATCTATATTTTTATGAAAGGATTTTTCCTCTGATAGGCTTTCAGAGTGTTCAAGTTTCTGAGGCAATACAGGATGACGATTCGAGTCAACTATTTCTGCAACAAGCCGCCTTAGGCTTAACAATTGAGCATGAGTCAACCAAACTTTATGAAGTTTACAATCTGATACAAATTGCTGAGTCAATTCTGAAGCTACATTCTTCTTTTTATTCTTTAAATCGATTTGATTTTGAGTTACAGTAGTTGATTTTTTAGTTCTGTCCTTTCTAATTTGGCAACAGTTGCAGGATTGTTTGTCCCAAAGTAGCTCGTCAACAAACCTTGATACATGGCTATTGGATTTTATACCGATATAGGATTCTTCTTTATATATCTCACCTTTATCTGAGTCTATAATTACAGTTAATCGCTTTTGTCGTGGCATATCAACATATTGATTGATAATTAAATGTCCTGTTTTATTAAAAGCCATAGCTTAATCATTTAAAATTTGGTTGAACTTTTCTTCTTTTGCCTTTTTGGCAGCGTTTACCATTTGGTAGTATTCCTTCTTGATGCGTTCCGGCATGATGCCAACTCGATCACCACGAATAGACTTTCTTATATAATCGCGGGTATAACTATAAGTTTCGTGGAGTTTTTCGATAACGTCCAAATCATATCTTGGATTTTGATTTTTTTGCTTAGTTTTACTCATTTGTATTATTTGTATTATGTGAAATACAAATATATGCAAGTTATCTTGATTAAAACAAATAAATATGCAAGAAAATTCGATTATAAAGAAAAATATTTTAAAATACCTTGATTTTAAGGGTATTACACAATATAAATTTCATAAAGAAACTGGTATAACTAGAGGCATATTAGTACAAAATAATGGAATGAGTGAAGATAATACGTTGAGATTTCTTGACTATTATAAAGAGGTGAATCCTACTTGGCTACTTACTGGTGAAGGATCTATGCTTAAAACTTCTAAGGCTGAACCTACTGTTGATAAAACCGGTATTCCGCTACTTCCTTTAGATGCTTTTGCTGGTCTTGGCGATACGGCTGTAGATGGTGTTGATTTTGATACTATAGAGGAGCGGTATGTTGTGCCGTTGTTTGAAGGTATTAAAATAGACTTTATGCTTCCGGTTAGAGGCTCGTCTATGTATCCTAAATATAGTTCTGGCGACGTGGTGGCATGTAGGCAAGTAGATGAATTGCTTTACATACAATGGAATAAGGTTTATGTGATTGATACCATTAGCCAAGGTGTTATTATGAAGCGACTGAAAAAAAGTGAGCATCCTGAAAATGTAATTTGTAAGTCTGATAACAAGGATTATGACCCGTTTGAGCTGCCCAAGGATGACATTAGAAATATTGCTTTAGTGGTTGGTGTGATACGTCTTGAGTAGATTTTTAACCTAACTTATTGTATATCATTGATTTAATTAAAATTCAATCTTATTTTTTAGGGTATTATCCCCCTATTAATATTTATTTTTAGATGTTTTAATCCCTCATTGATGGACTTATGTATATTTCAATATACAAATTTGTATAGTCTTTTACGCTACCAATTACGCCACCAATTGCGACACCAAATCTAAATTTTGAGTTTTAACAGAAGACTAAATAGCATCTTCCCGAGGTCAGGAAAATGATGTAAATAATGCCTAAGTTTACGGCATAAAAAAAGCCCTAAACGTAATGTTTAAGGCTGTAATGGTAGTTTTGTAGTGTTACTGTCGTTTAAATGATAGACACGGTCTTAGAGTGGTGTTTAATTACTTTTTAAATTAACCTTAAATGGTAGCTAATGGTAGAAATTGCACCTTTTGTTTTTTTGACCTTTTTTAGACTTATATTTCTAAACCCTTGTATTTATTAGCCTTTTAGGCTTTTTTAGACCTTTTTATATTGTACTATTTGTTTTAAGGGGGTTATGATGATGTTTTAATAAAAATCCGACCACAAATTATGCTTTACTTCAAACATTTGTAAAAGACTAATATTAAATTATTAAATCTAAAAGAGTTTACTAATCTTCTTATTTCTTTACAATGCGATGTACAGATATAAGTTGTGAATCAGATTCTATATGCAAAAAATAAACCCCATTTGCTAAGTCATTAATATTAATATAATCTCGATTTTCGTAAATTGAAAAAGACTTAACGATTTGTCCATTTGGGTTATAGATAATTACCTTGGATGCCTTGGTATTTATTTCTTTTAAGTGTAGTATATCACTAGTTGGATTAGGATAAACAAAAAACTTATTTTCAGTACTTTCAAAATTTTCATTGCTTAAAGTTGCTTCAATATCCAAGGTGAAAATATCTGATCTGTGACTCACAGCTACTAAAGTGTTCTCCGAAATATAAAAATTATTGCAGCAGTTAAGATCTTCAATAGTATTGTCGTTTATAAGTTGCCAAGAATTTCCTGCATCAAGAGTTCTATAAACACTACCAGAACTAGAAAGTCCTAGAGCATAATTAGCGTCAAAAAACTTATAATAAAATACATAGCCCGGAAATTGATTTAAACTAAAGGTATTTCCACCATCAGTTGTTATATATTGGCCAATATAAAATGTATTTGCGTCAATTAAATTAATTGAAGAGTAGCTGCCTCCATTATAGTTTATTTCTGTCCATGTGTCTCCACCATCATTAGTTTTGTAAAACCCACTAACAGTTCCTAACACTCCAAACTCATTATCTAAAAATTGTATGGACTCCACACTACTAAAATTAGAATTAAATGTCCATCCAATACTATTTTGATAGCGATATAATCCAGTATCACCCCAACCAAAGCCACCACCAACAAAAAAATCATTTTCAGATTTTAACCAAGCTGCTTTTGGTATAAATTGCTCTGTTATATTTGCTCCGTTTATGGTACTCCATGTGTCTCCATAATCAGAGCTATAAGCTACTTTGTTAATTAATTGATTTGTAGTAATCGCTTTACCATTTGATAAAAAGTGTACTACATAACAGCAAGCATTAGATGGTATATTTACTTCTTCCCAATTAATACCACCATCTGTAGTTCTAAATAATAAATGATCATAAACAGCACTATTTGCTGAATAAATGCCAACAATTAATCCATCATTTTCATTTGCAAACGAAACCCCTTCTAAATCACTCATAGTTACACCATCTAAATGTGTTGTCCAAGTGTTACCATTATCTATTGATTGAAAAACTTCACCTTCAGAACCAATGTAGATTTTGTCATTAGAAAATGCAACAGACAATAAATCTTTCCAATAGTTGATTTCGTAGTTTGACCAATTGATTCCCATGTCTGTTGATTGTAAAACTATTCCATAATCACATACTGCTACATACTTACCATTATTATATTTTACATCATTGATGTGCTTTGTCGTTCCACTTACAGCTTCTGTCCAAGTAACACCTCCATCATTGGTGTTAAATACGTGTCCTCCTGAGCCAACAATAATACCTTGTATCGAGTTGATAAATAAGATTTTATTTAAATTCCAATAGCTTTCAATTGGTAAAACAATTTCGTTCCAAGTGTTTCCACCATCTGTTGTACTAATAAAAGTACGTTCTTCTCCACAAGCAAACCCAATATTTTCATTTATGAAAAATACATCTCTTATAGGTTCTGTTGTATTTGTTGGTAATTCTTGCCAAGATAAACCTCCATCTATAGTCTTGTGTATTCTTCCAGATCCTCCAGACACAAAACCTATATTTTCATTTAGAAAAAATACGTTAGAAAAACCGTAATTATTCAAAGTAAATTGCTCTATAGTTTCGAACTTATTTGAAGTTTTAATTAATTTGTTGTTTGCAACTAAAAAGCCTAAATCATCAGTGAGCATATGAATGTCTTTAGCTTCTAGACTAGGTGCATTTTTATAACTTAAACCATTATCAGTACTAATTAATATATTCTTAAGTGTAGTAGAAGCATCTAAGGCAAATATGGTTTGATCACTTGAAACTTGTATTTCGGTGATATCGGAAATATTTTTTAATGGGTTTCTTTGAATCCAGTCTTGTGCAATAACTGAAGTGCTAAGAAATAAAAATATGATGTAAATAGGACATTTTCTTGAGATAAGCATAGTTGCTGTTAATTAAATTATAGAATCATATGTCTATTGAATATTATCATCAGGTGTTATTAGGGCTTGGTTTTGATTTTTTTTGGAAAAATCTCCACGATTATTTTGATTGAAAACGAAAGTACAACTTTAAACTGGAATTTTCCATAGAAAACTCCAAACCGCAACGCATTATAGCCGTTGTTACCAATAGGTTTTATATTGAGTTTGAGTTCATTTTTTTCGTTCAGCTATTCAATTCCGTCAAGTAGAGCAGAAGTTATTCTATATTAATCTCGATTTAAAAATCTGTTTTCAAGAGTGAACTCATCTGTTTTCAAACGTGCTAAAAATTCCGTTTTGTTGATTTTTCTGCGTTTTGTTATTCAACGTTTTGATTTTCAAATTCAGATTACTGCTCAATGCTCAACATTCGTATAAAGTCAAATTTCTTCAGAATTCTGTTTTATTCGTTTAGATTCAAAAACCAATTTTCGTTTGAAACAGAAATTTCGACTTAAAAAAACAGTTTTCGATTCATTTGAGGTGATGTTGAATAAATTCAGATTTCCACTGTCATTTATCCGATCCGAGTTTTTTCCGAGTACTTGTATGCCACGGGATTGTATATGGTTCGTTGCGTGGTTTAAGTACTTAATTTAGCAAATAAAAACTGAATAGAAAGTCCGCGAGAACTTTCGTAAGTAGGCTAGAACTAGCAATAAATTATATGCGATGTTGTGGGTTGTTATTATTTTCCAAATATTTATTCATTATTTTTTCAGTTGCAATAGCTCCAACTATAATTCCTACAGTTCCTAATAATTTAATTCCAGTTGCATTACTTATTATAATTCCTAAAAATAATCCAGCTACAATTCCGAGAATCAATATGCCGTTATATTTAAATACTTTTTCTTTTGCTAATTTTATTTCTTTAATATTATTAGGCTTATGTTTTTATATCAAATTCCACAAACTGTTCAAGATTTAATAAGAATTTTTCAAATAAAGATTTAAACGCAATCGGTGTCAAAAATCCATTACTATGCACAATATGATTGATAATAACTTTATTTTTTTTAGTGAGTTTTATGTCAATTTTTGCTTCCCAATTCAAAGGATTAAATTTCCAACCATTTAATATATACCATTTCTTTACAAAAAGAAGATTCTCATTTTCGTCTTTTATTTGTTCAAAATCATAAGACTTAAAATAAGATTTTAACTTTTCTTTTGTTTCAGAATTATTTGAAATAGTAAATTCAAAATTATTAACATATTTTTCCATTAGTTCTGATTTTTAATAACCTACAACGGTCTTGGTTATGATGTCGTTGCAGAATCATCCGTTAGGATTATTCCGCTTGAAAACGAAATTACACTTTTAACTGGAATTTTCAACAGAAAATTCCAAACCGCTATGCATAATAGCCGTTGTTACATGTTGGCTTTATTCAGTTTCAAATTTCCAATTCAATTCGTTTTCAAGTACTTTTTGTTCAGATTCAGTCAGCCTCATTATTGCAATAGCTTGTCCATAACCATAGCCATCATTGTCTAAACAATAAACCAAGCGCACATTCTTGTCTGCTATCTTTTTTTGACAAATATTAAATACACTTTCGTAAAGCCAATCGTTATTATATTCTGGTTCAAATTCGGTTAATTGATTGTCAGAAACAAAAGACACCTTTATTGGTCCACCGTTACTTTCCCAGACTTCTTTCAATTCGGTCGGTCTAAATTTTCCATCTCATAATTCTGAAAACCTATTTATTACGAATTTATAAACTTCGTTACCATTAAAAACGTCAGCTTCTAAGTCGAGAAACAATAATTTACTTTTATCATATTCCGCAATTTCAATCGGCTCCAAATTCATTTTTGGGTCATAATCGCTTTCAAAAATTTCGCTGTATTCTTTTTTTCTCAATTCGTAAATTGTGTCAAAAGTTTTTTCAGCTGATAGATTATTGTAATTTTAAAGAATCCAGCCTTTTTAAGTGCTTCTATGCTTTTTAAAACTTCTTCTTTTGAAATTTCTTTTTCTCTATTCATATAATAATTACAGGACACGAATGTCGAGATTAGAAGAAGAATTAATATGTTGATTTTCGTTTTTTTCAAATTACTGGCAACGTGTTTAGCTATGGTTTTGTTGCGTGAAAATCCGCGAGGATTTTCCGCCGTAAACCGAAGATAGCAAATTTGCGAGGACTTTCCGAAAGGAAAGTCAGAAGCAATGAACTATAGCCGGTGTTGCCCACAGTTTTTTATTTTCAGTTCTTTTTTTCCAAGTAAGCGATTAGTTTCATTAAGGTCTTTTCATTGGCTGGAATAAAATAATTCATTAATGAAAGGTATTTCGGATTGTTTTTATATCCAATTCCGAATGATTTAATATTGGTATCTCCGTTTTCTAACTCGTCAAAATAAATGACATTGAAAAAATCTTTTGCATCATCTTTCATAAATTCGGGGAAATTATCGGTTATTTCTGCTTGTAAAGTCAGAAGTCTTTTTGGTACGTAATTTATGATGTGAGTAACAATCGTAGTGCTATCTCCAATTTCACCTTGTTCATTATAATTCGTTTTGATATATCCACCAACTTTTAGGTCAACTTCCGCAAGTGGTACAGCCCAATTTTCCCAACCTTTTTTAGTGGTATATGCATTCCAAACAGAATCTATTGGTGCTTTTACAGTTAGTTCTTGGATTAGAACTAATTCAGGTGTTTTTGTTGAATCAATTTTCGATACAACTCTTTTCTCTTGTCCGAATGTAATTGAGGTCAGAAAGACTGAAAATAGAAGGATTAGTATTTTTTTCATTTGATTATGTTTTTTCGTCATCACGTTTTCTCAAATTGTGGGCAACGTTTTTGTATAACCGCAGTTATTACGGATTTAAAATTAGTGATTTTCAATTACAAAACCCAAGTGAGCAAATACGAGTTGATTCGGCTTTTAGTCGAATCAGCCGTAATTGCGGTTATGCTGTGTTGTGGGTAGTTTTTATTTTTCTTTTTTTCAAATTTGAATTTCATAAATTTTATATTCATTCGTCAAGGTGTTTGAAATATCTTGATCCTTGGTCAAAATCATTTCCACTACTAAACATTACTGATTTGTCAGTTGGACTAAACCATTCTAGTGTGTCAGTTGGTCTGATTCATTCATTGTCTATTGCAGTTGATTTTGGTCAAGGAATCCTATCTATCATTTTTCAGTCGATTTGAATTTCAAAAACATTATGTATTTTCTTTTACAATGTGCAGATACCCAATATTGTCCTTTTTAATATTTCAAGGTCTTTAGGAGCTTTTAAAACTGACCAATACTTGTATATCTATTCTGGGTCAGTCGTTTTAATTATAGAACAACTTGTCAGAAAAATAGTGATGGAAGAGACAATGTTAGTCTGTTCATTGTTGTGGTTAGTTTTTTATTTTAAATAGCTATCTAATTCTTTTTTATTTGGCAGCCACAGCCACATTCCAATTATTCCCAAACCGGCTATTCCTAACAAAGCTAACATCCAAGTTTTGTCCTTTTTTTTCTTTTTGTCAATGGGTAATTTTTTCCAATTATACCATATGAAAACAGCAGTAAGAGTCCAGGAATAAGTGGTAAGAATTATGTTTAAATGGAAATCCTCATTTAGTTTCAGTGACATTGCGGAGTTACTAAACAATATATAAAGTGCAGTTATTTGTAAAACAGTTAGAATGCTTAAAAGGATCTTTAATAATAAAATATCTTTTTTCATTTTTTTAGTATAATCATTTGAGCAAATTACCCACAACGTTTAGTATATGGCAAGTAGGGCAGTAGAAAGCAATAAACTTTCGAGTTTGCGCTGAGCCAAAGCGTTGTATTTTGTTTTTAGTTTATTCATTCTTAAAAGCCAAATCAACGATTTGGCGGTGTTGGTAAATAGCACTGAACTTTCGTTAACCACCGAACGCCCTATTTGCTATATACAGTGTTGCCTGTAGTTTTTTTATTTCCACCATTGTTTTTTTAGTCTGGGTTTACCTGTCGTGTATTCATATTCTGAACCATCTCCAAATGTTTCCCATCCATTTTTCACATACTTTAAATTGACCATCATTTCGCCATCTCCACCGTCAAAGTCGAATGTGAATGGTAAACGATAGTCACCCCAAATGCATTTTTTTCTTTTTACGGAATTATAACTTTCCCAAGTACCTACATAAGTGCGGTTATAATAGCCGTCCGCGATTGCAAAACTTTCGTCAAGTTTAATTTCTTTTGTTTCGTGGTCAATCAAAATTGAACATTCAAATGTTCCTTTGAATATTCCAACATGATTTTGAGTGCTGTCTTCAAAGAATTCATACTCTGCAAAAAGTGTAGCTTGTCCTGGAAAATCATAATTTTCTGTAAGCTCATACACTTTGAGAACTTTTAAAGAGCCCTTAAAGTCACAGATATTTCCTGAAACATTTGATTTACCGCTGATTATGAATTCTAATACACCTTCTTTTTGTTTGGTGTCAGAAATATGGAATCTAATTCTTTTGTAATCTAAACCTATGATTCCATTTTGTTGAAATTCACCTGTGTTAAATAATGAGTCTGTATCAAAGTTATACTTGACTAATTGTTCAGTTTTATCGATTGCTATTTTTGATAATCTGTCTGTTTGAAGTCTTAAATACTCTGCACTAAAATCAGCTTGCTTAGAATCAAAGTTCTCACAAAGGTGTCCATTGTAGTATGGGTCAAAATGCGCTTCATGATTTTTCGCAAGGCTACACCATTCTGCATCACAATATTTGAACTCTTGCGCAAACGTACTTGCAGAAATTAGAATCATTAATATGGTTAGAATTCTTGTCATTTTTTAATTACAGGCAACGGTCTTGGCTATGATGTCGTTGCGGAATCATTCGCAGAATTATTCCGCTGGTAAACGAAAATACACTTTTAACTGGAATTTTCAACAGAAAATTCCAAACCGCAATGCATTATAGCCGTTGTTGCATACTGGTACGACACACACTGATTAGAACGAAACAATTTTCACGTTTCCGTTTTTTTACACAGCTATTTAATTCAGTCAAGTAGAGCAGAAGTCATTCTATATAAATCTAGATTTTAAAATCTGTTTTCAAGAGTGAAATCATTTGTTTTCAAGGCGGCTAAAAATTCCGCTGTGTTGCTTTTTCAAGTTTTGCTATTCAAATTCAGATAACTGCTCAATGCTCAACACTCGATTAAAGTCGAATTTTTTCAGAATTCTGTTTTATTCGTTTAGATTCAAAAACCAATTTTCGTTTGAAACAGAAATTTCGACTTTAAAAAGCAGTTTTCGATTAATTTGAGGTGATGTTGAATAAATTCAGATTTCAAACTGTCATTTATCCGACCTGAGTTTTTTCCGAGTACTTGTATGCAACGGTCCGTATAACCGCAGTTATTACGGATTTAAAATTAGTGATTTTCAATTACAAAACCCAAGTGAGCAAATACGAGTTGATTCGGCTTTTAGTCGAATCAGCCGTAATTGCGGTTATGCGGTGTTGCAAGTAGGTTTTTTTAGAGAGTAATTAATTCGTTTTTTTCGTGCAGCTATTCAATTCCGTCGAGTAGAGCAGAAGTTATTCTACATTAATCTCGATTTAAAATTCTGTTTTCAAGAGTGAATTCATTTATTTTCAAGCTTGCTAAAATTCCGCTGTGTTGATTTTCCGCGTATTGTTATTCAGCGTTTTGATTTTCAAATTCAGATTACTGCTCAAAGCTCAACCAAAAATCAACTCTATTTGTTTTCAAATCAATTCAGTATTCAGAGTTTGAGTGATAATATCCAATTTTTAAAGTTTATTCCACTTTTCAATTTTGTCAGAATCATTTCCAATTCTTAGGATTATCGAAATATGAATATTATCTCTAAAAATTCATTGAAATCAACTTACTTGCAACGGTTTTGTATAACAATCAGTTGCGGATTGTTTAGAAACTAAGATAGCTAAAATTACCGACTTTTATGTCTGTGCGGTAGTGTCCACAGTAAAAAGAGCCGCAATTGTTGTTATACATTGTTGTGCCCAGTTATTATTTTGTACTTCGTTTTATTTTTTTCTCCGAGTTTCTCGAAAAAGTTTAATTCTAATCCTCTTTTTAAATCCCTACTTGCAGTAGAGGAAGAAATATCTTTAAAGATATCCATATAGTCTTTTCTAGAAAACTCATTTTTATTTAATGAAATAAAATATTCCAGTCTATCATTTTCAGTTAAGGTTCGATTATTAAAGTCTAATAATTTATTGATTGAGGCATCAATAACGTTTAGCATATATTCTATAAATTTAGTTGATTTTCCCGATTTATCACTTTGAGCTAATGCTTTATAATACTTTTCTTGGTCATTACTGATCATCGTTTCAAATGGTAAAAACTCAAAGATTGGATATTTTTCCCTTAAAATTAAAGTCTGCCATAATCTTCCCATCCTGCCATTACCATCTAAAAATGGATGAATAAACTCCATCTCATAATGAAAGACGCAACTTTTAATTAATTCGATTTCTTCTGAATTTTTTAAATATTTGAAAAGATCTTTCATTAGAAAAGCTACGTTTTCAAATGGTGGAGCTAAATGTTCTACTTTTGAGCCTTTTACAATTCCAACTCCTCGTTTTCTGTATTTTCCGGCATCATCAATTAAGTTTTTCATCAAATGTTGATGTGCTTTTAAAAATGATTTTTCACTATTTGGATTATACTGATTTAAATTTTCATAGATTTCTATTGCGTTTAAAACTTCTAGAACATCTTTTTTTGGTCCGATAACTCTTTTCTTTTCAAGAAGAGCAGTTATTTGTTCTTCTGTCAAACTGTTTCCTTCTATTTTTAATGAAGAATGAATTGTTTTTATTTTGTTCTGCTTTCTTAACTTAGGAGAAGGTTTGTTAAGATATGTAGCATTAATTTCTCCAATTTTTTCTGAGATTGAAGTTATTAGTTTTAAAATTTCTGGAGTTATTTCGTAAGGAGGATTCATTTTGATACTATCATTTGATATTACCAAAGATACAATCATTTATTGATGAATTTAAATCGAAACGGATTTTTTAATTAGGCACAACGGTTTTGGCTATGGTTTCGTTACGGAATGGTACGCGAGTATCATTCCGCCGTAACCATAAATTTAGCAAAAAGGCTTGAAATTCCGATTAGGAATTTCAGCCGTAATGAACTATAGCCGTTGTTGTAATGCGTAATTTTTATTCAACAAATTTTAATTCTTTCGTTTCAAGGTTTATAAATCCGAATTTTTTTTCTCCATTCGAACTCAACATAAACTTCTTAAAATCAAGGTCTCTGTCAATACTACTTTCTGTGAGTAATGATATTTCCCAAGTTTCAAATCCGTTTTCATTTTTCCACTTCTCAATTGATTCTGTTAGTTTTTCAGATTGCTCCTCATCTAGATTATCGTAAAGCTTTTGATTTGTCATTTCGAATTCTTCTCCATTTTTTATGAAGTCAACTCGATAATGGTGTATGTGCTTTTGACTAAAATTGTCAAATTCGAAGAAAGAAAATCGATTGTCAGTATATTCGGTTCTATCTATTTCATTTGGGAAATAGAAGTTGTAAAATGCTTTTTCCTCACTTAACTTATTTGTCAATGAATTACATAGTGCATTTAATTCCGTAAATGTCTTTTCTTTTTCCTTATCTAATGGTTGAGCAGTATAAATATTGTTTACCCAACGATAAGTTCCATCACGATTTTCAATTCGATTTGCAATTGCTCTTGCGTTTGGGTAATAAACTTGTATGTCTTTTTCAAGCTGTTCAGACGCTTTGATTTTCACTTTAATTGCCTCATATTCTTTTTCAAATCCTTGTTTGTCAAATTCAAAAGGCTCTTGATTTCCAAGATTATATTCAACTGCTATTGGATAGTCGTTATTTTCAATTATGTAAAACTTAAACCCATAAATTTTTCCAAACTCGTGCCAAGTTCCAATAAATTCCGTTTTGAATTGGTCATTATAGATTTCCGATATTTTGGATTCCATAAATTCCTTTGCATTTTTCTCTTCTTTCTCGAACATTTTATTTTGTCCGTGACATCCAAAAGCAAGAAAAGTAATTATTAAAAATGTTAAGTTTTTCATTCAGGACTGCGTTTTGTCATTATGCATTACAACGGTCTTGTATAACCGTCAGTTACGGGATTAAAGATAATATTTTTCGGTTTGGTACTGACGTTAGCAATTCCGAGTGGATTCGGACGTAGTCGAATCCGCCGTAATTGCGGTTATACATTGTTGGTAGCAGTTTTTTCTTCCATATTTAGAGCAGTTTTTTCCTCTAAATAAATGAATGATTGAGGTGCGCAAAAATTTTCAAAAAAATCAGCTGGGTCAATTCCGTTTTCAAATTTTTCGACTTCGGAAATTTTAATTGAAAAACCAGTTTCAGAACCTTGATAATAATTAAAAAAATCATTTTTTTCAATTCCGCCAACTTCATTAAATTCACTCCAAAGTTTTTCTGGACTATTCTCAACTATTTCTTTTATTGTAAAAAAGCCTATAATTTTCTTTTCAGGTGAAGAAGAATAAACAAAAATTTTGTCAACAGGTCTTTTAAAGATTTTCTTTCTAAACTCAACCTTTTTAGTTCCTGACATAATTGCTTGTGCATAAATAGGTTTAATTGATAATATAACGCTTGTCAAAGTATCCTTCATTCTTTAATTTGATGTAATCAGTTTCTTTTAGTTCTGTTATTGTTTGTATTTTATTCTTAAAACTATCTATTTCTTTAATTTTTTGTAAGCTAATATTTTTTTTCAAATACGCAATTAGTCTAAATGTAATAACGTGTAATTCTTTTTTTTCTTCTAACCAATTTCTTAATTCTGCTTCTGTAAAGACCGTTTTTTTTCGCACAATGTTCCATAGCCTATCAAAATTATTTACGATTTCAATACTTTCTAAAATACCAAATGGTTCAATAACTTGATTAACTTTTGATGAGTAAAAAAATAAAATGTCTCCTTTTGTTGGTTTTTGATTCTTTGAATTTGATATATATGCTTTTATAATTGTATTTCCTTGAATTTCATTTATACTATCAGGTGCTTTGTCAAATAAAGTTGGTGGTCTTAATTTACCATCTTTAAATAATGAACCGTAAAAATCTGGACGAATTGGAATTACATATTTTTTTATGTCTGAACCGTTTAAATAAAATGGATGTGCAGAAATTATATTTTTTGAGATAGCAATTTTGCTCTTATCTAAACATTTTATCATTTGAATTTCTATTAAACCTTGACTGTTTTTAAATTCATTACGATAAAAGCCAAATGTTTCTAATAACTTAATTAAATGTTCTTGCTTTTCGTAAACAGTTAAATATAAAAAGTTTATTTTTCTGTTAATACACAGTTCAAACATTTTATTTAAAAACAATTCTCCCAACTTTATCCCAAAAGCTGTGTCATCTACTTTTAAGGTGCAAATTTTTAGAGCTTTTTCAAATATTTTAGGTAATTGATGATCTTCTACTTTTTCTATATTATATATCAAAATAGCTTGTAAATTATTCTCAACTATTAGAGAATAACACTTTCTATTTTTTGTAACACATTTTTGTAGCCAATTATTAAATTCAACTTCTCCATAATCTTCTCTTAAACTATCAAAAAAGGAACTATTGAACTTTGTTTCTATCTCTCGAATACTATGTTCACGAAGTATCGGATGAGATGGAATTTTGAAAGTAAATTGTTCTTCAAGAAGTATTAATGCTTGTTCAATAGTTAGAACTTTATTTTTTAAATTTAATTTTATTGCGTTTTTATGAATTCCGTTGTCCTGAGTAACAAAATAATCTACAAATCCCTTTTTTAGTTGGAAAAGCTGTTTATTGTCAATTTCGTCATTTATTTTTTGATTTTTGAAATTGGAAGTAAATTCAACTGTTGGTTTTGCGTAATCTTGTAACGACTGATACTTATTAAGTTTAGATATTATTATCTTTTTTCTCTCCGTATTTTTGTCTCTACTAACATCGACTGGAATAGCTTTAGGGTGGTAAAGAATTTCACATTCATTAGTGATTGCAATTCTATAAAACTTGGCGAAATTTTCTGTAATAACTCGATTGTCTTCAAGTTCAATTAGAATGTTAGTATCTATTAATATTCTCAAATTGTTACGATGTTTGTTAAATTGCTACCAACGGTCTTGGCTATGATGTCGTTGCGGAATCATCCGCAGGATTATTCCGCTGGTAAATGAAATTACACTTTTAACTGGAATTTTCCATAGAAAATTCCAAACCGCAATGCATTATAGCCGTTGTTACACACTGACACGACACGCACAGATTAGAACGAAGCAATTTTCACGTTTCAGATTTTTCACGCAGCTATTAAATTCCGTCGAGTAGAGCAGAAGTTTTGCTATAAAATCTAAATCAAAAAAATTTGTTTTCAAGAGTAAATTCATCTGTTTTCAAACTTGCTAAAATTCCACTGCGTTGCTTTTCCGCGTTTTGCTATTCAAATTCAGATAACTGCTCAATGCTCAACATTCGCATAAAGTCAATTTTTTTTAGAATATCGTTTTATTTATTCAGATTCATAAACCAATTTTCGTTTGAAACGTAAATTTCGACTTTAAAAAACAGTTTTCGATTCATTTGAGGTGATACTAGATAAATTTAGATTCTCAACTGTCATTTATCCGACCCGAGTTTTTTCGGAGTGTTTGTGTGTAACGGTTTTGGCTATGGTTTCGTTACGGAATGGTACGCGAGTATCATTCCGCCGTAACCATAAATTTAGCAAAAAGGCTTGAAATTCCGATTAGGAATTTCAGCCGTAATGAACTATAGCCGTTGTTGTACACCGTTTTTATTTTTGTTTTAATATTTGTTCAACATATTTTCTATGATTGACAAATCCATTTTTTTCAGGGTTTTCCAAGTCAACCATTCCATCAATTCCAGAGTCGTAAATCTGCCAATTATGTTTTTTTGCCAATTCTATCAATTCAAACATTGCATTTTCTCCGTACAGAGAAAGCATAAAATTGCTTGAATGCTCATTGTTGGCAAAAAAGTCAATCGTAAAGTTAGTTCCGACTATTTCTCTATGAGTTTCTTTTTTGTTAATTCGTTCGAATGAGCTTTCCAAAATTCCGCTAAAGTCAGTCGGTTCAAGCAGGGTTTCGTCCAATTCAGCAACTGATTGTATTTTCTGTTTAGAATTAAAAAGTACAATGTCCCAACTCATATTTATTTCTCTTGATTTAAAACACCACTCAAAATTTCGAAATAGTCTTTGTCGGCTATTTCTTTTATTTCCGATTCAATTTCGTCGAGTTTCTTCTCGACTAATTCGTCATATTCTGATTCTGTTTTTCCCTTTAGCAATTCCTTTAATTCTAATTGATTTTTTAGAATTTTCTCTAAATAAACCTTGTTCCAATTACTCAACTGTAAAATTCGGATTATAGCAAGTCCAATGTTCAAAGAATGTTCTTCTTTTTCGGGATTTTTTAAAAATTCGTCTAAGTTCATTCGTGTTCTGGTAAATGGTGTACAACGGTCTTGGCTATGATGTCGTTGCGGAATCATCCGCAGGATTATTCCGCTGGTAAACGAAATTACACTTTTAACTGGAATTTTCCACAGAAAATTCCAAACCGCAATGCATTATAGCCGTTGTTACCAATAGGTTTTATATTGAGTTTGAGTTCATTTTTTTTCACTTTGCTATTCAATTCCGTCGAGTAGAGCAGAAGATTTGCTATATAAATCTATAATCAAAAAATCTGTTTTCAAGAGTGAATTCATCTGTTTTCAAGCTTGCTAAAATTCCGCTGTGTTGATTTTCCACGTTTTGATTTTCAAATTCAGATTGTTGCTTAAAGCTCAACCAAAAATCAATTCCATTTGTTTTCAAATCAATTCAGTTTTCAGCGTCTGAGTGATAACATCAAATTTTAAAGCTCATTCTACTTTTTAATTTTATCAGAGTCAATTCTGTTTTTTAGAATTATCTAAATATGAATTTTATCTCTAAAAATCTTTGAAATCAACTTATTGGTAACGGTTCGCGCATAACATAAGTGGCGACTCAAAATGCACTAACTTTTCGGTTTAAAATTCAGTTCCTAAAAGTACAAAAACCTTTCGTTTCAGCACAAATCTCGCCATTTTTGTTATGCGCTGTTGTACGCAGTTTTTTAAAAATCTTCGGTTATTTGTTCTGTTGAAATTATTTTGGTTTTTAATACTTTTCTTTCGTCTTCGGAAAATTTTTCCGTCATTGAGTCAATTGCGTCAAAAAGAGCAATCATTTCGGTCTCTTTACTTACAATTATATATTTAACATCTTCGCATTTAAAATTCAATAAAAAAGTTTTGGAGATTGTATCATTAGCTGAAGCTCTTTTAATATCGTTTAAGAACTCGTCTTTAGATAATCTATAATCTGTTTCCTTTTTAAGATTTACAAAAGGAACATATCTCCATTCACGTTCATCATAAAACCTTTTATCAACATATTTGTTAATCCGCCACATTTGTCCATTATATGGTTTGTAAAATGCAGACAGTTCAAAAAGAGCAATCATTGGGTTTAATTCCATAGGTAATTTGTCCAATTCTTCATCGCTAATTTTAGAGAAAACATTTCCAATTAAATATCCTAATTGTTTTAAATATTTAACTTGAGTAGAATTATCGTGTATATATGTTAAAGGCGTTAATCCATTTTGTTTACCCCATTCTTTAGATAGCCCAATTCCATATGAACCGTAGAATTCTAGATGTTTGTCTATTTGTGAAAGAGGTAAATCACAAAAACAAGACATTGGAATAGCGGATTCGTTTTTACTTTCTGTTTTAAAAAAAAGGTCAGGACCTAGTTCTTCTAAACAGAATTTAGGTGCAAATCCATTTTTAATAATATTTATAATTCTTTCAGCAGAATTTGTGAAATGAAATAATGTATTTGATGATATTACTGCCATTTGGTTGGGTTTAAATTGCGTACAACGGTTTTGGCTATGATTTCGTTGCGGAAAAATCCGCAGGATTCTTTCCGCCGTAGCCGAGAGATAGCAAAATTGCGTTGAATTCCGATAAGGAATTCAGCCGCAATGAATTATAGCCGTTGTTGTAGCACGTTTTTTTATTCCGTTGTATGTTTTTTTATTAGCAATTCGATGTAGTCATTAAGTTTATTAAAGGTTTCATTCTTAAATGGAATTCCAATTTCCTTTATGTATTTATCATCCCAAAATTTTAATTCAAAAGTCAAACTTACTACCAAATCATCATATAGATAAGGTGCTGGAGGTTTCATGGATTTAGATAAATTTTCACCATACTTTATGTCAAATTGTTTTTTCGTAAGAACGAACATTCTGTCAATTTCCTTTTTTTCTAGTTCTATTTTTAGAGTATCAATTGGAATTCTGTTTTTATTCTCATCATACGAATATCTAATTTTGTAAAGTGAATTTTTATTTAGATTTCCGTAATTAAAACCATTCGGAAAAATAATCTTATAATCATCATCTTGTAGTGAGTGACTGTAGTCAATTTCAATTCCGAAATCATAAAATCTACTCAGCTTTTCGGATTGAGCAATTAAACTATTTTTAATCAGCAGAATTATAATTAAAGTAAATTTTTTCATTTCATAAATGTGCTACAACGTCTCGCGCATAACGAAAGTGGCGACTTAAAATGCGCAAACTTTTCGGTTTAACTTTAAGTTTCTAAAAATACCAAAATTTTCGATTCAATCACAAATCTCGCCATTTTTGTTATGCGCTGTTGTGTGCAGGATTTTCCACTATGTTTTTTTGCAAATATTGTTTAAAACCGGTAAGTTTATTTAAAAAATTGCTTTATTCCGTTTAAATTAGACTTAGATTTCTCATTTTCGAATTTCCATTGTTACCATTCATTGTTAACCAATAGAGTGTTTTGTAAATTAAATATCACTTAAATTAGTAGATATACCTGTTTTTAATAATAAATAAGATCTTATTTTCAGAATTTAAATCCAAAACCTAGTCTAAGTGCGTAACTACCTTCTATGCTAATTGTATTATCTTGAGATGTAATAATATCATCAAGATCTCTATTAGTAGTTAAACTCATTATGGCAAACAAATTTTTAGATAAATCATATTTTATATTTAATGAGAAGTGAACGCCTATCACAGAATTATCGCTATAATTAATGGAACTACTATTACTGAAATTTGTAATACTTCTCAAATAAGGACCAATTTCACCTTGTAAGCTAATGTTAGAATCATATTTATTACCTGAATAAATATTATATCCTAATAAAAAGGGTACTTTAAAAGAATCATAAGAGATTTCAGAAAGGGATATTGTTGAAATTCCTTGGTACCCAATTTTAATATACGATTTATCAGATATGAAATAATCTAATGAAATATATGCTGAATAAGAATTTAAATTAGCTAAATGATTTCCATTAAGTTCAAGCATTTGTGTGTAATTACCACCACTGATACCTATTGATAGTTTATTTTCTTTATTAAGATTCTTAATATCTTTAGAATTTTGACTAAATAACAAAAATGACATAAAAAATAAAAAAAATGTAAATAAATATTTCATGATTTGATTAATTTAAAAAAGTCTTGTGCTTTCAATAATTAAATTGAAGACAACAAGACTTCGATTATATTAAAGTAATACAATTATTCCTACAATGGCTGATAATGTTGTCGCAACTCCTATAACAATTTCTCCATTAGTTGCACCACCATCGCCTGGTGCTTCTGTATTCCACCATTCTGCGATTGTATCTACTAACCAATTTAGGTGGCATCCTACTTGATACCATTTACAACCACCCTTGAAATTAAAATTATCATCATAATCATTCTCAAGACCAAATAAATTTTTGGAAATTGTTTCTAAATCACTTGAAGTTATATTAGTAATCTTTTTGTTATTGATAGCATTATCATAAGCAAATGCTGCAATAAGAGCATCAACAAGAGCTTTTCCTTCAATATCATTATTGCTTGCATTGCTAATGATGTAATTATATGCTTGTCTCAACAATGTCTCACCTTCAGGCTTCATATTTTTTAATCCGTTTTCAGGATCTAATTCATCTTTTAAATCTTTAAAAGACATATCTTTTTCATAGTATAGTTCAATTTTACTTACAAAATCAACCATAGAGTTTTTCAACTCTTCACTTTGATAAACATCCACTGGAAAATCAGTAACTTCTAAATCATCATATCTATTTTTTTCTAAGTTGTTGAAATCTACTTCATTTAATTCATCATTTTCAGTACAAGAGAATGTCAAAAAAATTAATGATATGTACAGTAAAAAATTTTTAAATTTCATAATTTTATATTTAATGATTGATAATAGATTTTAAGACATGACTTGAGTACAATAACTAGAAAAATAAAGATTTTTAAAAAAAAATGGAGACATTTTAAGATTATTTTTTATTGAATTCAGATATTAACTTATCATGAATTAAATAAACAGAAATACTTAGACATATATTAATGGTTGTTAAAATCATATTTACAAAACAACGAAATTGCAACAATATGTATCTCTAATGGCGTGGTTCAGGAGATAAAACTAAAAGTTTAGAAATTATTTTCTACTTTACGATTGAAAAAATAAGGGTAGTGTTTCCTTGGAAGCCACTCAAAAATACAAAGGACGTTGAGACAAGCCCAAGCGGTGAAGTTTATTTTATATTCTGTCGTGTGTTTTTATCGGAAGAGTCAATTCAACGCAACAATTTTCAATCAACTATTTTCTATTATTAAACCAAAAATTGAATTTGAGCGAAATTTTCGATTGGTCACCAAAATTCAATCAATCAGTTCAGAATTTATTTGGTTATTTCAATTTCGGTATTTAGCGAGATTTTCGATTAAAAGCCAAAACTTGGGCTTGGCTCCTACTTTCAGATTTTAATTCCACGCAATTTTTTCTACTCAGTTGAATTTTTGTTATTCAGCTTGTTGAAATCTCGCAATTTGATACTATTTCAAATCTCTAATTTTAATTCAATCTTGCACACAACGGTCTTGTGTATGGCTCGTTGCGGGAAATCAGCTATGATTTTCCGCCGTAACCGAAAGATAGCAAATTGCAATGAATTCCGATTAAGGAATTCAGCCGCAATGAGCTATACACGTTGTTGCCAGTAGTACTTTTTTATTCACGTCTTGCTTGATTAAATCCACTAATTTCCGCAATAGCTTGGAAAACATCATCTTGGTCAGACTTTTTATTCCAACCTTTTTGAGTTAATTCAGCTCTAACTTCGCTTTCCGATTTTTCCATTTCGAAAAGGTAAATTGTGTACTCAAGTACTTTGTCTGGAATTTTTTCAATGATATTTTTTGCGGAAGAAATTGCCACTTTACTAATTGCTAAAAAATATGGAAACACGATTTGAAAAATCCAACTTAGGATTAGACCAATCCAACCTGTATTTAAACTCTTAATTGTTAAACCATTTTCAATTCGGATTTTCATAAACTCAAAAAATCCAAGGTCAGAAATATTGTTTTCCGAAATGATTAGTTGGTATTGAGTAAATTGACTCGTGAAAAACATTACAACCATTATTCCGCCGACCATAAGTTGAATTGGACGAAATTCTATAAAGTTTGTTGCTTTTATAACTTGACTGAATAGATAACCAATTCCAAAACCAATTCCGAGTTCATAAACACCGATGAAATATGTAAAATTAACAGTAAGAAAGGCAATGATTGCTCCAAACAAAATTGCAATTACAAGACCTCCAATTATTGAAAGTGCCAAATTGGGATTTCCAGTTGCTTTTGGTTTCGGCAATTCTGATGGAATTTCATAATCTGCCCAACTATTTTCTTTTTCGTATTCAGATTCTAACTCTTTTAGTTTTCCACTTTGCTGATATTCTGTCGCTAACTTTTGAAAAAGCGCAATAAATAAGCCTGTTCTTTTAGAGTTTTTTCCAAAATCAATGAAATTTCCCTCTATTGTTTTGCTATGTACTTCTATTCGTCCAGATGCACTTTTCGTAACTGTTATTTTTCCGGTTAGTTTATTCATATCTCCTTTTCTTTTTGCTTCAACAGATTTTTTGTCACGATAAACAATTGGCCATTCCAGTTTTTCAAAGACTTCGATAGTTAAAGGAATTATTTGATTGTCTTCAATTTCTGTTTTGAACGATTCAGAGTATTCAGGCTTGTATTTGAAGCTGTATTTTCTCTTAATAGTAGATTGTAGGTTCTCGTATTCTATGTTCATTTCGGTATTACTGGCAACGGTCTTGGCTATGATGTCGTTGCGGAATCATCCGTTAGGATTATTCCGCTTGGAAACGAAATTACACTTTTAACTGGAATTTTCAGCAGAAAATTCCAAACCGCAATGCATTATAGCCGTTGTTACCAATAGGTTTTATATTGAGTTTGAGTTCATTTTTTCGTTCTGCTATTCAATTCAGTCGAGTAGAGCAGAAGTTTTGCTATATAAATCTATAATCAAAAAATCTGTTTTTAAGAGTGAATTCATCCGTTTTCAAGCTTGCTAAAATTCCGCTGTGTTGATTTTCCGCGTTTTGTTATTCCGCGTTTTGATTTTCAAATTCAGATAGCTGCTCAAAGCTCAACCAAAAAAATCAATTCCATTTGTTTTCAAACCAATTCAGTTTTCAGAGTTTGAGTGATAACATCCAATTTTTAAAGATTAATTAATTTTTTCAATATTATCAGAGTCAATTCCAATTCTTAGAATTATCTAAATATGAATTTTATCTCTAAAAAATCTTTGAAATCAACTTATTGGTAACGGTCTCGGTTATCGCCAGTTGGCGGAGTAGGGGACGCGGAATTGTCGGCTTAGTATTGGTTCGTTGGTCAAGTTAATTATTTTCTTACTAACGGTGCCGCTTATTGGCGATGAACCGTTGTTAGCAGCTTTTATTTGCACGCGGATTTAAATTGTCTGCCGTATTCGTTGACGTAGAAAATACTTTCTGTTCCGCCTAATTCTAATTCCTGGTTTTGATGCATACTTTTCCATAGGTTGAGGGTATTTTGCAAAAATGGGGAATTTCTTATTTGATCATAACCATCTTTTCCAGCAGTTCTATCATACATTAACTCAATCAAACCGAATTTGCTTAGTCTTATAAAGCTTGCTGATACATCTGATTCTGAGTAATTTTCAATTTTCCATCCTGCGTACCATTCTGGTAAAGCATTTGAGAAAAACTTACCTTGTCCTTTGATCGCAATTCTGGGATTTAATATTTTCTGATAGTTACTACCACCTTGTGCAACTTTATCAAACACTTTAGCATCTAAAGAATTCATTTGTTTAATTAATTCTACAAAAGATGGATGCACCATATTCTTTTTTCTGTCGTCCATTGAATTGCCCAGCAAATTCAAATACATTTCTCTTAATGTTTCATTTTGCGCAGTATATCGCAAGGCTTCAATTGCTGGAACGGCAATTTCTGGTTCTGGTGATTTTCTATTTTTTTCAGGTATATTTTCTAATCTTTTCTGAACTCCTTCTTCAATCATTTTCTCAATTTGTTCCCAACCCCATAACATACCTCTAATTGGTGAAAGGAGAGCTTTAACGGTTCTTCCTGCTACACTTCCAACTTCTTGAGCTGCTGGTTTTGCTATGTCTTTATAAATTTCAGGAGTTATCGCTTTTGCTTCTGAAATTATTTCTTTAGATGATTCCGGATCTATCATTATATTATTATTTATGTGAGAATATAATTATCAAACTTTCGCAATTTATTAATATCTGATAATCTTTAATTTAGAAGTTTATCAAAGTTAATAACAAGAAACTAACTTTGTCAAATAATTGCTGCTAACGGTTTTGTGTATGGGCTCGTTGCGGAAAATCAGCTATGATTTTCCGCCGTAACCGAAAGATAGCAAATTGCAATGAATTCCGATTAGGAATTCAGCCGCAATGAACTATACACGTTGTTGTGCGTTCGTTTTTATTTTTTTCATTTTTTTTTCAAACACCATATTGTCAATTCCTTTAATTTTTACTCTTAAGATTATATCATCACCTTTTTGTTCAAATTTGAAATTGTATCTGTGTTGATGTCTTCTGCTTGTCTTAAATTGTCGGAATGTTAAATAGTATTTGTTGTTATATGTAACAAGAAAATCATTTTCTCCATATTCATTAATAATGTCGCTTTGCTTTTTTCCGTTAAAGATTTCAGTGTAATTCTTTTTGTTAGCAAATATTTCAACTTCATTTGTTGTGAAGATTGATTTTGCGCTAATTCCGAATTCAATTTTCACTTTTTCTTTGGTCAGTGGACTTTCGGTTTCCACACTAACAATGTTAGAATTCCATAACATCAAAAAATCATTATTCAGTTTCAGAACTATTAAAAGTCCGATGATTAGAATTCCGATTATTATTAATGTCTTTTTGTTCAAAGTATTGAGGTTTTCGAAATGACGCACAACGGTCTGCATATGGCTTGTGGCGGTTTCGAAGCACTTTCCTGTCCACCGAAACTAAACCTGGCTACGGAGCGAAAGCCTTGCTGGCAGCCGTTTACCCGCCATAAGCTATATGCGTTGTTGTGGTGTCGTTTTTTTATTTATTGCTTCAATTTCTATTGTTTCAATTCGTCCTAAAATTCCAATCCTTATTAAAAGTCCGATTATCAGAAAAATTGGAAATAATATCAATGCTAAACATCCGTAATTCGAACTCCAATAGGTGAATTTATGTCCTTTGAGATTTGGTCGGTCGAAAACAATGGATTTATAATGTTTTCCAAACAGATAAATATCCTTGCTTGACCAACCCGTTTCGAATACAGAGTCCAGAAATTTGTCAACTTTCTCTTTATTCTCATCGTTGAATTCAACGTCTCCAAACTCGCCTGACCAACCTTCTGTCTTTTTATTCCAATATTGAATGTCGGATACTTTTTTCCATTCGTCATCTGGCCAAATAAAACTCACAATTGTTCCTGTCCGAATGTGTTTTAAGTCCAATGTCGGTGAGTCCTGTTGTCCTTTTATTTCAAAGTCTTCAGTAGGTTGAAATTTTTGGTCAATATATTCTTTCCAATTCTCGATTTCGGTTCTCTTTTAATGCACCACAACGGTCTTGGCTATGATGTCGTTGCGGAATCATCCGTTAGGATTATTCCGCTTGGAAACGAAATTACACTTTTAACTGGAATTTTCAACAGAAAATTCCAAACCGCAATGCATTATAGCCGTTGTTACCAATAGGTTTTATATTGAGTTTGAGTAAATTTTTTCGTTCTGCTATTCAATTCCGTCGAGTAGAGCAGAAGTTATTCTATATTAATCTCGATTTAAAAATCTGTTTTCAAGAGTAAATTCATTTGTTTTCAAGCTTGCTATAAATTCCGCTGTGTTGATTTTCCGCGTTTTGTTATTCCGCATTTTGGTTTTCAAATCCAGATAGCTGCTAAAGGCTCAACCAAAAATCAATTCCATTTGTTTTCAAACCAATTCAGTTTTCAGCGTCTGAGTGATAACATCTAATTTTTAAAGATTAATCAAATTTTTTCAATATTATCAGAGTCAATTCCGTTTCTTAGAATTATCTAAATATGAATTTTATCTCTAAAAAATCTTTGAAATCAACTTATTGGTAACGTTCTTAATAAACGCAGGGCGGCTTCGTCCGTGGTGCTGTAAAGAAACGAAAGGTTTCTTTGTCCACCGTAAATGCCCAACCGGAGCGGGGTTAAAGCCGACTTGCGTTTATTTGTTGTTGGCCTTAGTTTTTATTTTTGTATAAAATATGATCGTTCTCCTCTCGGTCTTTTTCCTTGTTTCCAATGAAAGATTTTACTTTGTGCAAATTCTTAAAGTCCTTGATGACCAACGCTTGAAGTTCTTGTCTAAACTGTTTTATTCTGTCACGATGTTGTAGGCCTAGATGTGCTAACTCTGCGTCTACGTTGTCTGATTCTGATAGTTTGTTTTCAATTTCGTTAATTAAGTAAACATTAAGTTCGGTTACTTTATTTGAAGTTTCAGGAGAAAGCCAAATAGAATAGTTGATTACTTCAATTATTTCAAAATAGGTCTTGTAGAAATAATCTTTACCAAGACACATGAACATGGGAGCAAGTCCATCTTCTAGTTGCGACAGTCCTTGAATCCGGTTAATTAGAATCTCTAGTAGTTCGTAAGCAATCAGTCTTTTTTCAATTACTTTCTTGTAAAAGTCCGTTTTATATTTTTCTCTGTTCAACCAGCGATTTCCAAACAATGTCAATATCGCTGCTAACAAGGAGCTAGAAAAGAGAAGTGTTATTATTTGGGTCGTGTTCATTTCAAATTAAGGCCAACGGTTTAGCATATGATTTGTGGCGAAGTTAAAAACCGCTCGCTTATCGGCTAAACTTATTATTTTCTAAAAATACTAAAATGTTCTAGTTAACCATTTCAATCGCCATAAATTATATGCATTGTTACTTTTCTTTTGCGCCACGTCTGAGTAAAAACGAAACACTTTTCCAGTATTGATTTCAGTGTATTTTTTTCAAAAATTTGATTGATAAGATTTCATCTAATTTTAGTCAAATCATTTTATTCAGTATCAAATTCAACGCCATGAATTTAATTCAGCTGAAATCTGGGATTGTAAAATGTATTAAAATTTAATCAAATGCTTTTTTCAAAATCCACTTTAAATTCATTGTGATTTTTTCTCAGTCAATAAAAATTTTGGATAGCTCAAATTTTCATTTAATCAACAGCTTTGGGCAAAAATGATTTCAGATTTTCAGCGTTTCGCATTTCATTCAGTTGATGCGATGCTAAAACTAAAATTTTTAAGCAAATCTATCAACGTAATTTTTTCGGCGCAATTGAAAGTAACGGTCTCGTATAACCGTCAGTTACGGGTTTATATGCGTTAATTTTCGGTTTAGCACAAGCCTTAGCAATTCCGAGTGGATTCGGACGTAGTCGAATCCGCCGTAATTGCGGTTATACATTGTTGGCAACAGTTATTTTATTTATTCTTTCACTTTTTATTATTCCAGTCAGTCCGTTTTTTTCTATTTCTGTTAGTAATTTTTCCGAAACAAAGTAATTAGTATCAATCCGTGTTTTGAAAAAATCTAAACTAGAGTCAAAATTATCATTCAAAACTATGTCTTCGGTATTTACAAATAATTCGTTTTTGTAATCCATTGGGCTATTGAAACTGATATTTTCTTTGTCGTTAGTAAATGAGTGACCTTTATAAAACACACTATTCTTAAAATCAATCCAAGAGTTTAAAATTAAATCCTGAAATAATAAATAATATCTTTCTCTTACAAGTTTTCCCTTATTATCAAAAATCCTTAAAGGAATAAATTTCGAGTATTCTCCAAAATTGAATTTTTTAAAAATAGAACGAGTTTTTTCATCAAATACAAAGTGGCAACCAAATAGATGAGGGCTAAAACTTAAAATATTTGTTAAGTATGCTTTTTTTAAGAGCTGACAATATTCAATTTCAGAGATGTTGTCTATTTTTCTATTCTCTTTAGACTCAAACTCATAGTTATCGTAGAAATTAGAGAGATTGTTGTATTCAGTTAGATTTTTGAATTTTTTTGGTTTGATTTCACATTGATAAATTCCATTTTTAACACCAATAATTGATGGTTCGCAAGGTAAGGTTATGGGAATGTATCTTTTCATTTCTAATTGTTGCCAACGGTCTCGTATAACCGTCAGTTACGGATTTAAAGTTAATAATTTTCGGTTAAGCACTGGCGTTAGCAATTCCGAGTGGATTCGGACGTAGTCGAATCCGCCGTAATTGCGGTTATACATTGTTGGCAATAGTATTTATTTTCCAGCGATTGGATTAATTTCGTTTCTTAATTTTTTTTCAATTTCACCAACTATTGCTTCGTAATTTTTTATATAATTAAAATCGATATATTTAATTCTAAATTTATGGTTATTTAAGTTTCCCCTTTCCATCAATTTTAAAGCGGAAGGAGGTTTTCCTAGTGTCGAATTTATATGTTTATCTATTCTATTTGCAATATTTTTAGATTTCCCAATGTATAAAGGAATCCATTCAGCTTTTTTTCCTAGATGCTTTTCGGTTCTTAAATTGACAATATTTGGAGTCCATTTTTGTAGATACTTATTTTCTATACCTCTAAATTTAAGAGTAAAATCTTTAATCCATTCATCAAATATGATAGAGTTCATATTGTAAATTTCGAATAAATAAATCCCTTTAATTTTTTTTAATTTTTCTGATTTCTCTTTTAGTTCATCAAGTTCATTTAGGTCAAATTCACAAAGTAATTCAAAGTTCTCTTTTGTTATTTTCTTTCGTATTAACTCTAATTGAACTGAAATAATATCATCGATTTTTTTCATTTTTATATTATTGCCAACGTCTCGCGCATATGGTTTGTGGCGAAGTTAAAAACTGCTCGCCTTTCGGTTTAACTCTTAGTTTCTAAAAATACTAAAATTATCGTTCTAGCAAGATTTTCGCCATAAATTATATGCGCTGTTGTAACCAGTTTTTTTCAGTTGATTTCTTAGTCATTTTCCATTAATATCTTTTTTTTGATGAAGTTCTTAAACATTCTTTTAAACCTATCATTAAATATATCATATTAGAACAGTTTTAATTAAAATATATAAGACTTGAAAAGAATAAAACAATTACACTCAATATAAATGCGATGCTGGTTAATGTTTTTATTCTTTTTTCATTTGTATTCCAATTTTCAAATTCCTTAAAATATTTTAAATATTGGTCATTTTTAAATACTGAAAATTAACAAATCAAATATGAAATAATACCAGATGAAATAAAAAAATATTTACTCAAAACTAATTCAGGGAATAATATTTTAGTTATTGTAATTCCTAATCCAATAAAAATTAGAGAAGTAATTCCAATGAGCCAACCACCGATAAACCATAAACTAAATCCATTTTTTTTATCAGTCCAAAAACCATTATACCATTCAGTCGGGTTTTCAATTCCTTCTTTGTCTTTCATTCGTTTTTTAACCGATGGTATTTTAAAGAGTAGTAATGCAGGATTAATTTTATTAAAAAGAGAATGTAATTTTTTTTCAATCAAATATAGGCTATAATGCAAAATGTTTAAACTTCTTATCATTTCAATTTCGAAATTTTTCTCAAATTGGTTACAACGGTTTTGGCTATGGTTTCGTTGCGTGAAAATCCGAGAGGATTTTCCGCCGTGACCCAAAGATAGCAAATTTGCGAGGACTTTCCGAGAGGAAAGTCAGAAGCAATGAACTATAGCCGATGTTGTGCGTTCGTTTTTATTTTTCAACTGTTAGTTCAATTTCATCACAACCAATCCGAATTACTTTTCCATCTTCAAAAAACATTATTAAGTCATCATCTTTTTTCGGTTTCGATTGTGGAATAATTCCATCGTTCATTTCTCTCGAATTGGATGGGAAAAATGTGATTTCTCCAAGTCGTTCGCTATCTTCTTTCTGTGCTTTTGAGTCTCCTTCTTCATAGTATTCGTATGATATATTTTTAAATTCAAAGTTTATATTTTCAAACTCATCATTTTTCACCCAATCACCTTTTGTCTTTTTGAAGTCAAGTGTAATGTTATTTCTATTTTTTGTAATTCCGATGAAGTCAAAATTATTGTGAAGGTCAATGTGTGTTCCGTTTAATTGAACTGCATAGTTTTCTTCTATTTCAAAATTTGTTTCCATTCAGGTTTTAAATGACGCACAACGGTCTCGGCTATGAGTAGTTGCGTGGGTTAGCGCTAAACTTTGCAAGTACACACCAAACTGAAAATTCGCGAGGATTTTCAGAAGTAGGCGAGAACAAGCAATTACTTATAGCCATTGTTGGCAGTAGTGTTTATATTTCCGAATTTATTTTCTCACAAAAGTCAAGGAAAAGTTTAAACGATTCTATGTGACTTGTTTCTTGATTTCTGATAATTAAACTTTCTAAATAATCTTTATCAACAACACCATTAGGTCTATTTTTCGAATAACGAATATTTCTTTCTCTCAAAAATTCTGTACAATAATCTGCGTGAAATTGAGAATGAGTATTAAAGTTTGGATAAACGCCCATTTCTTCTGGGTCACTTGTTTTTACATTATAAAATTGAATATACTTAACAAGATCAGAATTTTGAGGGTTCTGTTTAAAAACTTTCTGATTTCCCAAAAACCAACTTTCTATGCATCTGTTTTGGGGAATAATTACTAATTCCGTATTAGGATTTAATTCAAGGTTATTTTCTGCTAAAAACTCATTTACTTCGTTAATTCTGCCATCTACAGTTGATTCATCCACATCAAGAACAAGAACTAAATAATTGAATTTTTTTAATTCGTTTACTTCTTCAATAGAATTTTTTAGATGATTGTGAAGTAAAGCAGGGAAACCGTTTCCATTAAATAAAAAATAATTATTATTATCTACTTGATAAGCCCAGTTTACAGGACTTAATCTTGGAATAAGATGTGATAACCAAGCAGGATAAACTTTTTTTTCTGTCCTACGTCCTTCTACAATTATGTATAAATTCATATTTCTAATCCAGTTTGATATTGGTCTAATTGGATTAATTGCATAAAGGCATCGTGTTTTGATTTTCCTATATTATATTCTTCTGGATTATGCGTATTAACAATTCCTTTGGTACGAGTTACTAATTTCCAGTTTGAATAACCAATGTTATTTATTATGTATGGATGATGACTTGTTAATATGAATTGAATTTGTCTTTTAGATGAGAGAATATCATTTGTTAATTCATTGATGCAATTTATTCCTAAACTATTCTCAAATTCATCAATTAAAAATATACTTCCCTCGCTACATAAATATATCTCACTAATGTGAATTAAACTTCTAAACATTCCGGAAGAAATATTTTCTTGCTTTATCCATTTGTCAACTCCAATCTCTTTTATTTGAATAAAAGGATATTCTTTAAAGAAAAAAGGAATATCATCATCTGATTCATAATCTAATGGCTCAACTTTAACATCCTCAACTTGAGGAAAAATATCGATATATCGCTCTTTTATTGTATTGAACGTTTTTGGTGAATTTTTATAAGCTAAAAAGAGTTTTATCCTGATATCTTCTGTACTTTCTTGAATTGATTTTAAAGATTTATGAGTCTTTAATAATTTCTGAGTATCAGAGAATTTGATTCTAAAAGCTTCTCTAGTAGAATCTGTTTGATCGCTATAAATAATTTTACCAAAACCTTCAAAAGCAGGTTTAATAATTTCTTCTTCTTTTAGAAGATGGATAACACTTTGTTGATTAGGTAACTTTACTGTTTTAGCATTGTTAAAAATTATCGAATCTCTTGTCCTATCAACGATAAGTTTATCATTAAACAAAAGTTTTTCTTTGATTATTGAAGGTTTATTTCTTTTTAATTCATCGTCATCATCATCAGTAAAATCAATATCGCCTTTGTTTTCAAACTCTCCACTCCATTCGAATTTTAAATTATCAAGCGTTTCAAAAATAATATTCCATTTAATACCGCTTATCGATTTTCCGTTTGCTATAGATTTCAAACGCATAATGGATTTTAAAATCTGAGTTTTTCCAACTCCAGAAGCTCCTACCAATAGTGTTAGATTGTCAAAGTCAGCACTTTTTAAACTCCATTTTAGAGCTTTATCTTGATAGGTTAGATTTAATACTTTCATTAGTTTTTAAAAATTTAATCAAATTTAATCAAATTTTACTAAACTTGGTTTAATTGTTTTTTTACATTACTGCCAACGGTCTTGGCTATGATGTCGTTGCGGAATCATCCGCAGGATTATTCCGCTTGAAAACGAAAATACACTTTAAACTGGAATTTTCCATAGAAAATTCCAAACCGCAATGCATTATAGCCGTTGTTACATGCTGGCTTTATTCGATTTGCTATTAATTTTTCCGATGCCAATTTAGTCATTTTTTCAGCGCTAATGGTTTCCATTTGTTTTCAAGAAAGAGAAAATCCAGAGTCTGAGTGATAAATTTCAGAAAATTCCAATAAACCTATCATTTCCATTTATCGACTTCACGCTCAACCTAATTATTCAACGAATGAGTAAACCAGTTCAGATATTAGAGTTTCAAATCAAATATACAGAACACGAGTTTAGTCATTTTTAGATTTGGAGTAAAATAATCGTTTGATTCTATTAAGATTTAAATTATCATTTTGATCTTAAAATTCCAATTTTCATATTTCACGTATTGCTGTTAAAATCATCAGAAACTACTTTATGATTTAGCAATTTTCTTCGTTTTAGCTTGCATGTAACGGTCTTGGCTATGATGTCGTTGCGGAATCATCCGTTAGGATTATTCCGCTTGAAAACGAAATTACACTTTTAACTGGAATTTTCCATAGAAAATTTCAAACCGCAATGCATTATAGCCGTTGTTACATGCTGGTTTTATTCGATTTGCTATTATTTTTTTCGATGTTAATTTAGTCATTTTTTCAGCGCTGATGGTTTCCATTTGTTTTCAAGAAAGAAAAAATTCCGAGTTTGAGTGATAAAATTCAGAAAATTCCAATAAACCTATCATTTCCATTTAGCGACTTCACGCTCAACCTAATTTATTCAACGAATGAGTAAAGCAGTTCAGATATTAGAGTTTCAAATCAAATATTCAGAACACGATTTTAGTCATTTGTTTTCAAAGATTCATATTTAGATTTTGAGTAAAATAATCGTTTGATTCTATTAAGATTTAAATTATCATTTTGACCTTAAAATTCCAATTTTCATATTTCACGTATTGCTGATAAAATCATCAGAAACTACTTTATGATTTAGCAATTTTTTTCGTCTTAGCTTGCATGTAACGGTTTCGGCTATGAGTAGTTGCGTGGGTTAGCACGAAACTTTGCAAGTACACACCAAACTGAAAATCCGCGAGGATTTTCAGAAGTATTCGAGGACAAGCAATTACTTATAGCCATTGTTGGCAACAGTGTTTTTATTTTAATCCGTTTAAAAATTCCATACACTCTTTACTTGTTTTTCTTTCTTCATTATCATCTTTAAAGAGCTCTTCCATAAAGTATTGTAATTTTTCTCCAATATCGCCAGTACTGTTTTTATCGTATTCTTTTATGCAAGCTGTAAAAAGTAATGCAGTTCTTTCATTTTTATCGTTCCAATTATTAGCATAAGTTACGTAATCAGGTGTTCCGATGTATCTATTTATTAATTTCTCAAATTTGTATCCGTAATCCATAGTGTTATTTTATAGTTAGTTTATAGGGTGTGTTTAAATTACCAAAAAATGATTTAGCAAATAATTCCATTACTTGATTTTCATTTTTAGCGATAATTGTGTCTTGTGGTTTTAAAATTTTAAGTTCAGAAAAAGGTAAGTCATTTCTCAATCCACCGATTGTCATTCCACATTCAATTGATTGTTTTGGTTTTAAATTAAATTCAATCCAATTTTCATCTGAAAGTTCTTTTAATTTTATGCTATCATTCCAAAACCTCAAAGTTTTTTTCGCTTGAATAGTAACCTCAGAATCAGTTTGATTTGATATTGAAACTGGATAAGTCGGGTCGCAAGATTTAAGCAAAAATCCGAACAAAACAATAATTACAATGTAAATTTTTTTATTCATTTCGGTTTCAATATTGTTGCCAACGGTCTTGTATACCCGTCAGTTGCGGGATTTATAAAACTAAGATAGAAAAAAATCCTGACTTTTATGCTTGCGCGGTTGTGTCCACAGGACACATAGCCGCAATTGCTGGTATACGTTCTTGGCAATAGTATTTTTATTTTTGTGGAACGAGATAGGTAATTGAAATTATAATTAAAGCTAAAAATAACAATCCGATAATTCCATTTATATAAGAATCATCTTTTAAAAATTCTTTAAAGCTTTTCTTTGATTTCCACATTCTTGAAAATAGCCAACGTATTCCAGCTCCAGGATATCTGAAAATTAAAATTATTATTGTCTCAAAAATAATCTCCATATTTAAATTACCTTAAAAAAATTATTTTATTCTATTAATTCTGTTTTAAAGTCATAAGTATTAATTAGAATATTAATCTTTTTAGGCTTTACTTCCCATATTTTTAAAACAGCATTAGGTTTTTCGACACTTACTATTCTTAAATTTTCATTTTTTAATTCTAATAGTTTTCTGACTTTTTCATTAGGGACAATTACTCCATTTAAATTAAATAAAATATCTTCTCCTCTTAGAGCTTTTAGTATATAATCATTTAATTTTTTCAGTCTTTTTTGCTGTAATTTTTGTTCGTATTTTTTCGTGATTACTATTGTAAGTTTATCGCTTTTAAACTTTTTATATTTTGGAGGAGGATAATTATAATATTCATTGATTCTATAAATATCAGTTGAGTCTAATTTTTTTAAATTATCTAAAGTTGAAATTTTGTCATCAATCAAAATATTATGATTTCTATTACAAGAAACTAATATTAAAATAAATAAAAGTAATAGATATCTGCTGATTTTCATATTATTGCCAACGGTTCGTGCATAACATAAGTGGCGACTTAAAATGTGCAAGTTTTTCGGTTAAGATTCTACGTTTATAAAAATACACAAAACTTTCGTTTCAGCACAAATCTCGCCATTTTTGTTATGCGCTGTTGGCATTTCGTTTTTTGTTTTCAGTGTCATTATTCAATTCAGGTTTCTTATTTTCCACTCCATTATTTTCTTTATTCAGTTTATTTCTAAAGGTTGGTCTAAAAACTAAACCCATAAAAAATCCAAAAAACACTAGATTAAAAATGAATTTCCAAATATTGAAATCATCTTGTCCAAAATAATCAAATAAAGCCATTCCAATTGCAAAGAAAATTCCATTATAAAAACTGTATTTCAATGTCTGTCTATTCAATTCGCTCATTTTCATAAAAATCAATCAAATTCAATTTATAACATTATTACCATTAAGATAATTAGAAGAGTAACAACAACTCCAACTATAACATTACTAGTTCCGTGTAGTAATTTATCGTAATATTCTGTTGATTTTTTTGCACCATTTAAATATTCTTTGAAAGCATATTTAGGCTTATTTGTCATAGTTCTCCATAGATTTCCAAAAATCCATCGGAAACTGGCTCCAATAAAATTAAAAATGATTTCAAATATAGTCAGAACAGCTATTTCATCCATATTTTGTTTCGCTATTAAAAATCTGAGTCAGTTTTAAATGAATGCCAACGGTTTTGTATATGAAAAGTAGCGGGTTTTAAGCACTAATTTTTCGGTTAAAATTGACTACTAATTTATTCATTTTCTTTCGATTAAACACTTAAGCCGCTATTTTTTATATACGTTGTTACCTGCTGGCTTTTATTCCGCAAACTTGCTAGCGTTGGCAAAGACATACTCTTTTGCAATTTTTGGCTTGTGTATCGGCTGTAGCGAATTGCAAATGTGTATGACTTTTAGCGGTGGCTATTTCGTAAATCTAATTTGCAAATTCAGTTTGAAATATAATTCTTCGTTTTCCTCGTAAATTTCTCCAAATCCGTGTCGTGAAGAACTTGCGGTGTCGAGTTTGGTATTATTTAATAAATAATCTTCAAATTCATTCCTGTTGTAAATGTGATAACATAACACGTCTCCATTTTCTTTTACAATTAAATATCCACCTGTAGCATCATATTTTCCTGTCCAAACTTTTGAAGGCATCATCCCTAATGCAACATCTGTCAAGAAGCGTTTTATTTTATATTCGTAAAATTTATGTTCGTTTTCAATGTCAAAGTTCAATGGGTTTTTTTCAGCCGTTTTGTTTACTAAATCAGTCAAGTGAGAAAACTCACTTGAATAAAAGTCAAAAACTATTTGCGATAAAATCTCTGGAAGTAAACTGTCTATTAGAACAAGGTTATTTGAAAATATTTGTCGTTCTGTTTTTATAAAATCAAATTGTCCGCCATTTTTATGAACTTCAACAATTCTATCCATTATTTTACTTCTGGATGCGATTGAATTGATTTCCTGAATTTTATCTTCTGTAAGTTTCGCTCCGTTTATTTTATAAATAAAGTTTGTTGTTTTACCTGCATTTAAAAGAGTAGAAGGGCTTCCAAGTTGAGATTTTATGCTAAATCCCAATGTTGGTTGTTGATTCGTTCTTTGGTCGTGAACAACAATCGTAATGTCAGTTTTTGCTGTAGAACTTGCTTTTAAGGAAATACAATTTATCGATTGCATAAATTCCTCAATTTCTGGAACAGAAAAAGTTCTTTCTTTGTTTTTCTTGATTGTATTTAAGAGAAAAAGAGCTTTGTCTTTAAATTCTGAAATTGGAATTTTCAAAATTCCCTCACCACCTGAAATTAAAATAATCTCATCTTGAATTGAGTATTCAAAATTACCGTTGTTTTCGGTGCGAAGTATTTTGATAATTGGATAAACTAAACCTTCTAACTTTTCAATGTCTTTGTTTCCAAGAAATAATTGTTTGTCGCCTAATAATTTAAAAAGGGCATAAATTTCGCTCCATTCTCCTTTATTTCCTGTTATCATTTGTAGTTAAGTTTTTCCATTATTTTTTCGGCAGTTGCTTGAATTGCTGGAACTGCAACTGAATTTCCGAATTGTTTGTATGCTTGTGCATCTGAAACTACTATTTTAAAATTGTCCGGAAATCCCTGTAATCTTGCCCACTCTCGAGGTGTCATTTTTCTAATTCCCTCTCGGTTTACTTCTCCAGAAATATTAGTTATAGGTTTGAAATTTGTTAATCTATCATCAAACACTAAATTTCTTTCTCTTCCCATTCCACCACAAACAACAGCATTTGCAGTTCCATCTTTTGGTATTATTTCATAGCCGAATCCGTTTCCTTTACTTTCGTGTCTTGCTTTGTGTTTTCTTAATGTATCTATGTAAGTTGTTGAAAGATAATACTTAACTGAAACTTCATTTTGTTCTAAAACATCTTCTAAAACAGTTTCCTTATTGGTTGGTTTTGGGTATTCAAAATCTGTAATACCAGTGTCTTTATGAAACCCAACAATAAAAATTCGCTCTCGATTTTGAGGAACTCCAAATTCTTTTGCATTAATAATTTGAGGTTCTGGAACATAATACCCTAAATCTTCTCGAAGTACATTTAAGATAGTTGACAAAGTTTTTCCTTTGTCGTGATTTCTTAAACCTTTTACATTTTCAAGGAAAATTGCTTTTGGTTGTTTTTCCTTGATGATTTCTGCTACGTCAAAAAATAGTGTTCCTCTTGTGTCTTCAAATCCGCCACGTCTTCCTGCAATCGAAAACGCTTGACAAGGGAAACCCGCACAAAGCACATCAAAATTGTCAGGTATATAATTTTTTGTTTCAGGTTTTGTTATATCTCCAAAAGGAATTTCTCCAAAATTGGCTTTATAAGTTTGTTTTGAGTATTTATCCCATTCACTAGTGAAAACACATTTTCCTTTTAGATTTTGAAGAGCTAAACGGAATCCACCAATTCCTGCAAAAAGGTCAATAAATTTAAATTTCGGTTTTTCTGGTGCTGGAAAAGGAACAGATTTATTGAGGTCAAAAATCAAATATTGAAGCGCTTCTTCAGCAACTTTATTTGTGATTTTTTCTTTGGGATATTCTTTTTCAAGAATTTCTTTTACGTAAGAAAGTGCATCTTTTTTATAAAATTGAGAAACTCCATTTTGATGATTATGCAAATAATGTGTAAATGAAGCTGGTTTAGAATTATCTGGGTCTACTATTTTTATTTCAAATAGCTGTCCACCAATATTTTCTATTTCAATCCTTTCTTTAAGCATTTTGAATTATTAATCAGCACAAGATAATAAAGTTTACTGTTTTGGATTGAATGGTTTCTATGTTTTTATTCACAATTTTTTTCATTCAGTGTTTTTTCAAGCGCAAAGGCAAGAAACAGCTCTTTTGGTTTTTTAGCGTTGGATTATGTGTCGGGAAAAACCAAATGTGCTGTTTGTGCGGTTGGGTTCAGCTTGCAGGTAACGTTTTTGTATAACCGCAGTTTTTACGGACTTAACAGTAATGAATTTCAATTACAAAACCCAAGTGAGCAAATACGAGTTGATTCGGCTTATAGTCGAATCAGCCGTAATTGCGGTTATGCGATGTTGGGCATAGTATTTTATTCAGAGTTCCACTTCTCATTTCGTTTTTCTTGGTCATTAAAGGTCAAATAATGAATTGAAAGTATTAGTTGAATATCAGGATTATTCAAGTCAAAATTCTTTTCATCAGAAAACACTTGATAATGAATATTTCCACTACTCCAATCTCCAGCCGAAAGTAATCTTTCAGCATATTTTTTAATTTTTGGATTCTTTTTTCCAAGTTCAGTCAAATATTTTTGATACTTACCATTGCTAGAACAAACTGATTTGGTGACTTTTCCAGTTTCTAAATAAGTCGTTTTACAAAATTCCCAGATTTCATTAAAAGTTGATTCTGAAATATTCTCATATAAGTCTTTTTGTTTTCCGAAGTCAATCTGCTTCCAAAAAGGATCTCCATATGCGTAAAGGGAATCGTGTGGTATTTTTCTAAAACATTCGCCAAAATCAATTTTGTTTTTATCACAAATTTGTTTTTCAAAGAAATCTCTTATTTCCTTAAGGTCACTAATTTGCTCAGAAGTGAAATTATTTTCCATTTCAGTTGTCGCAAACTTTTCAGAACAAGAAGAATTCAGTTGCATTATTAATATACTAATAAATAAAACTTTAAATCTAATCATTTGTTGAATTCGTCTCAATATTATGCCCAACGGTTTTGTATATGGCTCGTAGCGTGTAAATTAGCGATTATTTTCGGATTAAGCACAAGCCAGATTTTTAAATTTTACTATTTATCTTTTTTATTGGAAATCGTCAAATTTAAAAATTTGGCGACTTTCCAAATACGCCTTAACTTCGATTAATCAACTTTTTAGCTATGAGCTATATACGTTGTTAGCACCAGTTTTTTACTATTTTTATAAAGTCAGATTTACTATGCTTTCTTAAAGTATTATTGCTTAATATTTCAAATATAGCATTTTCAAAATCTAAATAAATTTTCTTTTCTGAATAGTCCCAACTTTTCCTTTTGTATTTCCAATAATAGTTATACAGACCTTTATATCTTTTCATCACTTTAAACCTTTCTTTTTCGTGGCTTTCTGTAATTGAGTTATATTCCCTTGCTCTATTTTGAGAATCAATATTTTTAATTGACTCAATGTCTTCTTCCTTTAATGATAATGCAGTTTTTATCTTTGCTTTTTTCGTTTCTTTTAATTTTAGCTTGTGCTTGATTTTCTTCCTTTTCTTTTTTAGGAAAGACTTTAGTTGTTTTTTTATTTTCTTTTTAGTCTCTGCTTTTTTTTCCTTTAATTTTTCAATTTTGTTTTCTAAGTCAGCAATTTCTTCGTTGGTTTTTTCAATTTTACTTATTGGATTTACTATCAATCGATATTTTTGATTTTTAGCTGTTCTCTCGAATTCAATTTTTGATTTGAATTTTATTATAGTTGGAAACAAAGATGTTTCTGTTTCCTTTTCTATTAAAGCACATTTTTCAAATGAGGATGAACTTATTTGATTAGGCTCAATGAATTTATAATTTAAGTAATTGTCTATTTTACAACTTTCTAAACTGTCTATAATACGAAGTAATTTTTTTTTAGCTTCAAGCTCATCTTTAAGTTGTGCTCTAATGTTATTGATTTCTTTAAGTTCTTTTTGCTCCAATATTTCAAGGTCATACATTATACGCGAATTGTAATAATTAGAGCTAATAAATTTTTCAGATGTTTCCTTAAAGTCTCCTAAAAATTCATCTAAATCATTAAGTTTATTTTTGAGATTAGAAATTTTATAATCAATATTATATAATTTGTTTTCAAAATCTTCTAACTCTTCTTTAGCTGTCGTAAGTTCATAACTTTCACTCGGTTCATAATTTAAAAAGTCTCTATAATTGTCATCCAAATGTCTCAATTGAGTTTTAACTACACTACTAATACTAAAATTATCTTTGAACTTGTTAGCATTAATTAGCCAAATCATTTTACCATAAAATTTTTCTCTGATTTTTATAGTAGTACTCGAAATAGAAGAATTTTGTAATTCAAGAACTAAATTGCTGGAAGTTAGTATGTCGGCAATGTGTATTTCAGAATCTTTTTCTATAATTACTTCTTGCCAATCATCTGGAAATTCTTTTTTCCATTCACGATGCCATTCTGTTTCTCCTTCGCTCCAGGAATCACAATTCTGAATTTTAATGTGACGCCAATGGTCTATAATTATTTCTCCACAGTAAGCACGAACTTTTTTCTTACATAATTGACAAAATCCAATTCTTCCTTTTTCTGGCGAAATACGTTTATTATTTTCATCTATTGCTTTTAACAAAGTTCAGTTTTTTTTCAAATTGGTGCTAACGTCTCGCGCATAACGAAAGTGGCGACTTAAAATGCGCAAGTTTTTCGGTTAAACTTTTACTTTTATAAAAATATACAAAACTCTCATTCAAGCAATAAATTCGCCATTTTTGTTATGCGCTGTTGTAGCCAGTTTTTTTTCACAAGAAGCTAATTAATGAAACAATAATTATCAGAATCAAAATAGATGTACCACAACCAGTTTTTCCCTTATTATTAAGAGATTTCGTTTTATTAGTTTTGTTTCTTTTTGATTCAAATATTTGATTTAATTTACTTCTTAGTTCAGGAACATAACCAATAGGCTTGTCATTATATGAAAATCTTTTTTCAAGTTTATTATAACCATAAACTTTATACTTACCGTTTTCGTTAGGAAAGAAAATATTAACCCAATCGTATAAATTGCTATAACTTACGTAAACAGGAAATTCTAATTCTCCTATACTGAAATACTCAAGATATCGCTTTAATGAAATATCGTTTGATATTAAAAATAAGGTGAAATAATTTAAATTAATTGGTTTAAAACTGTTTTTATACTCGTACAATAAGTGTTTACAAAGTCTTCTTAAATCGCCTTTTTCGTAATCTGAGTTTTCTTTAAACTCTTTACACTCACATTGTTGTTTATAAAGGTTATACTTATAGGTTTTATCACTTTCGGCTGAGTAGCTTTCTGTTTCAATTTCATAATTAAAATTACTTAGTGGTATTGGTATTCTAATTTCTGAAATTTCTTTTTTTGGGAAAAAATCAGTGTTTTCTAATAAATTATATTCTCTGTTCTTAAAAATAAATTCAAACTCACTCAAATCCAAAACAATACTATTGCCTTTTTTTGCTTTTGCTAATTTAGCATCGTCGTTAAAATCCTTATTTACACAGATGAAAGTTATATTTTCAGAATACCTTTTCTTGATATCCAAAGCTGAACTAATAGCGATTTCATTTAATCTTTGAACTTCTTTTTTATCAAAACCCCAAAAAAGTATTGAAGATTTTCCATACTCTTTTTTGTGATGAAATTTTAAATATGTTGAAAGAAAGTCTAAATCAAAATTTTCGACATCATTTTTGGTAATGTTAAACTTCTTTAATATTTCTTCTTTATTCATTTTGGAAAGTGGTTGTTTAAATTGGCTACAACGGTCTCGGCTATGAGTAGTTGCGTGATTTAGCACTTAATTTTGCAAGTATACACCAAACTGAAAATCCGCGAGGATTTTCAAAAGTAGATGAGAACAAGCTATTACTTATAGCCATTGTTGGCATTTCGTTTTTATTCGTCTGTTTTATTGGTTAATATATAAAGTCCATCTTCTGCTTTTTTTCCATAAATCGCTATCGCAAATTTTGAATCAAAATACATAAAGTCTTTATTTTCCAGACTACAACTACTTTTTTCACCCATTTGAGCCTTAACAAATTCACGATACTTAATTTCAACTCCATTACTTAAAACAATTGGTTTTCTTTTCTCAGAGTAGGCTCCAATTCCTCCAAGATATAATACTTCAGGCTCGGCTTTTATTGAAAAGTTTGTTTTTAATTCCTCTTTAGTCAATATGTAATCTTTTGTTTCATATCCAAAAAATGTTTCGTTTTCTCTTTTTTCCTCGACGTCATAGTATGAAACTCTAATTACATTATCATTATCAATTAAGCTTGCAGGTATTTCAATTGAAAACGTTCCGTCTGTTGATGTATAAGCGTTCAATATTTTTTGTGAAGTTACAAGTGTTATTTTTGCATTTTTAACAGGTTTTTTTAGATCCTTGGAAGTTATTTGCCCATTAAATATAATTGTATCTTCTAATTTGGGTTCATTTGGTTTTGTATTAGATTTTAGTTCTTTTGTTTCCAATTTTGAGTTTGAATTTTGAACAAATTCTGTTTTTACCATTGAATTTTCAGCGTGTGAAGTTTGTCCAATAGTTAATGAAGTTGCAAGTATCAATCCTGCAGCTACTTTAGATTTTGGAAAATTTAAATCAAAATTATTCTGTGAATTTAATAATGGCGAATTCAATTGAGAATGTGTTAGTCTTGCACAAATTCTATTTCCCGATTTTTTTATAATCTCC